>DATJOK010000065.1:0-10675 GCA_035507155.1 Allostellaceae bacterium | reverse complement strand
CTTGCCGATCCTGAGCGTGCAGTCCTCGTGAAAGCCGGCCGCGTTGCGGAACGAGCCCAGATAGAGCTTCAGCGACTTGCTCTCGACGAGCCAGCGCCGCGGCACGTAGTCGATGACCAGATGGGCGAAGTCCGGCTGCCCGGTGATCGGGCAGAGGGTGGTGAATTCCGGCGCCGTGAAGCGCACGAGATAGGTCGTGCCCGGATGCGGATTGGGCACCCGCTCCAGCACCGCCTCTTCCGGCGACGCCGGCAGCGGCACGTCACGGCCGAGCTGGGTGAGCTTGGGGACCCTTGGTTTTGGCATCGGTGTCGAGGGCTTCTTTCTGCCAATGGGTAAATATATGTTCCGTCATGCCCGGCCTTGAGCCGGGCATCCACGCCTTCATGCGAGTTGGTCGTAGAGATCATCCCAGCTTGGATTTTCTGCGACGATCAACTGCACCTTCCAGGCCCGAGACCAGTGCTTCAAGTTCTTCTCGCGCTGAATTGCCGCATGGATATCCTCGTGCCGCTCCACAAGGCGCTTCAAGCTATACCGTTTGGTGAATCCATCGACCAATCCTTCGCGATGCTCCCATGCGCGGCGAGCCAGATCGCTGGTCACGCCGACATAGAGCGTTCCATTCGGCCGGTTGGTCATGACGTAGACCCATCGACCTTGCACGGTACGAGTAAAGACCCGTGGATGGCTGGGTCAAGCCCGGCCATGACGAGAGAAGACGCAGAAGCGCGGAAAGAGGCGTCTCACAGCGCGGGGATGTCGCCCGCGGCTTCGCGCTCCAGGACGGCGGCGGCGGTGGCGGCGAGGCGGCCTTGGGCGATGGCGGCGCGCATCGTCGCCATCAGGTCACCGTAGAAGCGGAGATTGTGCTGGGTCAGCAGCATGGCGCCGAGGATCTCGCCGCTCCGCGCCAGGTGATGGAGATAGGCACGGGAGAAGCGGGTGCAGGCGGGGCATTGGCAGTCGGCGTCGAGGGGGCGCGGATCGTCCTGGTGGCGGGCGTTCCGCAGGTTGACGGTGCCGCCGCGGGTGAAGGCCTGGGCGGTGCGGCCGGAGCGGGTCGGCAGCACGCAGTCGAACATGTCGATGCCGCGGGCGACCGCGCCGAGGAGATCGCTGGGCTTGCCGACCCCCATGAGGTAACGCGGATGCTCCGCCGGCAGCTCCGGCACCGTCTCGTCGAGGACGCGGAACATGGTCTCCTGGCCCTCGCCGACCGCGAGGCCGCCCACCGCATAGCCGTCGAAGCCGATGGCGCGGAGCCCCGCCGCCGAGCGCCGGCGCAGATCGCCGTAGACGCTCCCCTGCACGATGCCGAAGAGGGCGTAGCCGGGCCGCGCCGCGAAGGCGCGCTTCGAGCGCTCGGCCCAGAGGAGCGACAGCTCCATGGATTTCCGCGCCTCCTCGGCTGTCGCCGGAAAGGGCGTGCATTCGTCCAGCACCATGGTGATGTCGGCGTCGAGGAGGTGCTGGATCTCGATCGAGCGCTCGGGCGAGAGCTCGTGGCGGCTGCCGTCGAGGTGCGAGCGGAACACCACGCCCGTCTCGCTGATCTCGCGCAGCTTCGCCAGCGACATCACCTGGAAGCCGCCGCTGTCGGTGAGGATCGGCCCGGGCCAGTCCATGAAGCGATGGAGACCGCCGAGGCGGCCGATCCGCTCGGCGCCCGGCCGCAGCATCAGGTGATAGGTGTTGGCGAGGACGATCTCTGCGCCGGTCGCCGCCACTTCCTCCGGCCGCATCGCCTTGACGGTGGCGGCGGTGCCGACGGGCATGAAGGCCGGCGTCTCGATCGCGCCGTGGGCGGTCACGAGACGCCCGCGCCGCGCCGCGCCGTCGCGGGCCAGGACGGTGAACTCGGCGGTCACGCCCGGCGCTCCGGCTCCAGCAGGCAGGCATCGCCGTAGGAGAAGAAGCGATAGTGCTCGGCGATCGCATGCGCATAGGCGCGCTTCATCCGCCCGAGGCCGGCGAAGGCGGCGACCAGCATGAAGAGCGTCGAGCGCGGCAGGTGGAAGTTGGTGATCATGAGGTCGATCGCCCGGAAGCGATAGCCGGGCGTGATGAAGAGCGCGGTCTCGCCGGCGAAGGGCTGCGCCTTTCCCTCGGCATCGGCGGCGGTCTCGAGGAGCCGGAGGCTGGTGCTGCCGACGGCGACGATGCGGCCGCCTTTCTCGCGCGCCTCGTTGAGGCGCCGCGCGGTCTCGGCGTCGATGAAGCCGGTCTCCGCATGCATCACGTGATCCCGGGTGTCCTCCACCTTCACCGGCAGGAAAGTGCCGGCGCCGACGTGGAGCGTCACCGTCAGATGGCCGATGCCAGCGGCCTCGAGCGCGCGCAGCAGGGGCTCGGTGAAGTGGAGGCCGGCGGTCGGCGCGGCGACCGCGCCCTCCTTCCGGGCGAAGATGGTCTGGTAGTCGCTGCGGTCGCGGGCGCTGCCGCCGGACGGCCGCTTGATGTAGGGCGGCAGTGGCATGTGGCCATGGCGGTCGAGGGCGGCGCGGAACTCGGCCGGGGGCAGCGCGAAGGCCAGCGCCACCTCGCCCGCCGGCGTCTTCCCGGTCACCTCGGCGGCAAAACCCTCGGCGAAGAGCAGGTGATCGCCGGGCTGCACGCGCTTCGCCCCCTTGGCGAAGGCGAGCCAGACGCCGTGGCCGAGGTCGCGGTGCAGCGTCACCTCGATCTGCGCCGCGCCGCGCCGGCCGAGGAGGCGCGCCGGGATGACGCGGGTGTCGTTGAAGACCAGGAGGTCGCCGGGCCGGAGGAGCCGCGGCAGATCCGCGATCTGCCGGTCGAGGAGCGTCTCCCCCACCACCAGCAGCCGCGCGGATTCCCGAGGCTCCGCCGGATGGTCCGCGATCCGCTCTCGCGGCAGCTCGAAATCGAAATCATCGACCCGCATGGGGGGAGCCCATAGCGCGGATTCCCCGCGGGGGGAAGCGGGTCGGTGTCTTGGCGGGAGCGCATCGACTCCGTCCCTCCGCCGGAGGCGGCGATGACGAGCAGCAGATCTCTTGGAGTCGATAGCGGGGCGCTTCGCCGCCCGCGGAAAATCAGATCCCGCGGGCGTGGGTGAAGTCGACGTCCACCAGGTCGAGGTTGCCGAGCTCGGTGCCGCGGAAGTCCGCGTGGTCGAGCTTGGCGCCGGCGAGGAGGACGCGGTCGAGCTTGGCATCCACCAGCTTGGCGCCGGCGAGGCTCGAGCGGATATCGACCTGATCGGCGCCGACCTGCTCCAGCGGGCCGAGATTGGCCTCCACCAGGATGGCGCGGTCGAGATGGGCGTGGTCGAGGGTGGCGCCGCGGAGATCGGCGCCGGTGAGATCGGCCTCGCGCAGATCGGCGAGCGTCAGGTCGGCGGCGGCGAGGGTGGCGCCGGCGAGCTTCGCCCGCCGCAGCACCGCGTGCCGCATCACCGCCATGGCGAGGTTGACGTTCTGCAGGTCCTGGCCGCTCAAATCGGTGTCGCTGAAGACGCCGCGCTTGCCGCGCCGGCCGTTGCTCACCACCCACTGGGTGTGCTGCCAGAGCTCGGCGAGCAGCTGCTCGCTGGAGAGCTTGCGGATGGTGGGGCCGCGCACGTGGTCGCGGCCCTGGGCCGCCTGCATGGTGTGCGGCGTCACGATGGCGCCGGTCATGTCGGCGCCGGCGACGTCGGCGTTGCGCATGTTGGCGTCGGTGAGGATGGCGCCGCGCAGGATCGCCTGGGAGAGCTTGGCGCCGCGCAGGTCGGCGCCCTCGAGCACCGCGCCGGTGAGGTTGGTGCAGCGCAGATCGGCGGCGGTGAGATCGGCCTGGGTCAGGATCGAGTCGCTGAAATCCGCGTTGGCGATGACCGCGCCGGTGAACTGCGCGTAGGAGAAGTCGGCGCCGCGGGCGCGGGCGGAGGAGAGGTCGGCGGGCCTGGTCTCGAAGCCGTCGGTGCGGCCGCTGTCGTCGCCGCGGGCGAGCGCGATCGCGCCCTCGGCGAGATTGGCCTCGACGAAGCGCGTGCGCTCGAGCTGGGTCCCCCAGAGCCGCGCGCCGCGCAGATCCGCCTTCGAGAGGTCGGCGTCGTTGAGGCTGGCGAGGCGGAGATCCGCCATGAAGAGATTGGCGCCGGCGAAGCTCACGTTGTCGAGCTTGCAGCTCTGCAGATCGACGCCGGTGAGGTCGGCGCCGGAAAGATCATGGCCGGAGAGATCGAGGCCGCTGAGGTCGCACCACTGCAGCTGCGCGACGCGGCCGCGCCAGCGGCCCTCGACGTAGCGCTTGTGATGCTGCAGCGCCTTCGCCAGGTCCCGATCGGAGATCCGGCGCCGCGACGGCTTGTTCTCTTTGGTGGCTTCGCGCATGCGCCATGGTGGCGTCCGACGGGTTAACAAGAGTTTGCGATCGTCCTGCCAAGCGCCTTATGTCGCTCGACATTTTACGCGTTGTCTTGGTTTCCGCAGGCGACCTCCGCTGGCCTCCCGCGACCGGAAAAGCAGTGGGCGCATAGGGGTATGCAGGGAGGGCCGGGGTGAGGGCGGAAAAGCCTGGCTCGCCGGCAATCGGCGCGAGGACGCAAGATGGTCACACCGCCTGCGGCCGGCCACCGTGACTCTGGCGCCACGCACGCGCGTAATCGCGCGCTCCGCATCGGGCCGGCATTGCAATCCCGAGCGCGCGGGCTATAGGTTTTGCCGTTGCCGGCAGACTCGATTCATCTCAAGCGAAGGAGGCGGCGTTGCGCGTTTCTGTTTCTCTGCTCGCAGGTATCATGCTTCTGGCCCCGGTGGCGGCGCAGGCGACACCTGCGGGACTCGACGCGCTGGCGGCGCAGGGGTCCTCCCCGATCATCGAGGTGGCGGTGAAGTGCGGCCCGCATGCCCATTACATCAAGGGCCATCGCGACACGCACGGCCATTACATCAAGGGCCGCTGCGTCAAGGATCGTCATCGCTGATCGGCGGCTGTCGCCGCCCGGTCATTTCAGCGCCGAGATGTAGGCGGCGAGATCGCGGATCTCGTCCGGCTGCAGCGTGATCGGCGACATCGCGTGGCCGTGCGAGATCGCCTGGGCGATGCGCGTCGCGTCCCAGCCGCCCCGGCGCGACAATTTGTAGAAGGACGGCGCCACGGTCGTCCCGGTGAGGTGGCAGAAGAGGCAGTTGCGCTCGGCGAGCTGGTAGCCGTGCGCGACGGCGGGGTCCGAGGAGCGGAAGGCCCTGGGGCAGGGAGCGCCCTCCTGCGGCGGCTTCCAGGTGACGCAGGTCTCCACCTCGTAGAGGTAGCGCGCCACGTTGTCGTCGCGGACGGCCGGGCGGCTCCTGTAGTCGGGATCGTTGATGAGGGCGTGGAGCCGCGCGGCCTCCTCGGGCTGCAGCCCGGCGAGCCCTCCGCTGTCGCGGCCGAGCCCGTAGTTGTCGTGGAGATAGGCGTAGTCGCTGTCGGTGAGCTCCGCCGCGCCGGCGCCGGCGATCGCCGTGAAGACGAGGAAGGAAGCCAGAAGCAGGGAGCGGCGCATCGGAGCCTCGAGGGGGAGACGGACGGGATCACGGAGTGTCGCCGGCGGGGCGGTCCCGCACCCTGATCTGGATCAAGGTCGCTCGGCGTCAGCCGAGCCGCAGGGAGAGCTCGACGTCCTCGGCGAAGGGGGTCGAGAGGTAGCCCCCAGCCGGCGCGCGCACGCGTTCCAGGTAGTCGGGGCTGTCGTCGGCGTTGTCGGCGACGATGAAGGCGCCCGGCCTGAGGCGGCTCTCCACCAGGTCCAGGATCTCGGGATAGAGCGCCTTGGCGCCGTCGAGCAGCAGCAGGTCGACGGTATCCGGGAGGTCGACGCTCAGGGTCTCGAGGGCGTCGCCGGCGCGGATCTCGACGAGGTCGATGAGGCCGCCCGCCGCCAGGTTGTCCCGGGCCCGCGCCAGCTTCGAGGGCTCGAACTCGCTGGTGATCAGTCGGCCGCCGCCATTGTCGCGGAGCGCCGCGGCGAGATGGAGGGTCGAGATGCCGAAGGAAGTGCCGAACTCGACGATGGTCCGCGCGCCCGCGCCGCGCGCCAGCATGTAGAGCAACGCGCCGGTCTCCCGCGACACCGGAAGCGGCAGGTCGCGGAGCCGTCCGTAGAAGTCGAGATATTCGGTCTTGCTCCGCATCAGGCGCTCGCGCTCCGCCTCGGAGAGCGCGGCCACCGCCGGATGGGTCTCCGGCGATGCCGCATCGGCCGCCGCGAAGAGGCGGTCCAGCAGGGGGGCGAGCGGGGCGGTGGTGAGGGTGGTCATGGCGGTCTCCGGTCCTGGGTGAGGGTGCTCTTGCGTTGACGGAGAAATACGACTAATTCGTCGCATTTCCTATTCGCATTGCCCGGAGCCGCGATGGCGACGCGCCGAAGAGCCGAGATTTCCTCGCGAAAGCAGCCCCAGCAGGCCCGCTCGGCGGGGCTCGTCGCGGCGATCCTGGAAGCGGCTGTTCAGGTTCTGGCGAAGGAGGGCGCGCCGCGCTTCACCACCGCGCGGGTGGCCGAGAAGGCGGGTGTCAGCGTCGGATCGCTCTACCAGTACTTCCCCAACAAGGCGGCGATCCTGTTCCGCCTCCAGAGCGACGAATGGCGGCAGACCGCCGAGCTGCTGCGCGGCATCCTCGAGGACGCGCGGCAGCCGCCGGCCGGGCGGCTGCGCGCCCTGGTCCATGCCTTCCTCCGCTCGGAATGCGCGGAAGCCCGCATCCGCGTGGCGCTCAGCGACGCCGCGCCGCTTTATCGCGATGCGCCCGAGGCGCAGGCGGCACGGGCGTCGGGACGCCGCGCGATGGCAGGCTTCATGGCGGAGGCGCTGCCCGCGGCCGCGGAGGCGACGCGCGCCTTGGCCGGCGAGCTCATCACCACGACGCTGAGCGCGGTGGGGAAGCAGTTCTCGGCCCGGCCCCGCAGCCATGCTGAGATCGATGCCTACGCCGAGGAATTGGCGGATATGCTCTGCGCCTATCTCGAGCGCCGCGGGCGAGGGCGCTGATCTGGATCAAGGCTCGCCGGCCGGTCTTTGCTAAGCCGTCCCTGGAAAGAAGGAGATCGCGATGCCCGAGCGCACCACCGCCAGCCTGCTGCGGATCTTCCTCGGCGCGGACGAGACCTTCGCCGAGCCGGGGAGCGGCGAGCAGCCGCTCTACGAGGCGATCGCGCTCAGGGCGCGCGAGCACGGCCTCGCCGGCCTCACGGTAAGCCGCGGCATCCTGGGCTTCGGCTCCGAGAGCCTGCAGGAGAAGATCCTGCTGCGCCGCTCGGTCGATCTCCCCATCGTGATCGAGATCGTCGACAGCGAGGCGAAGATCGCCGGCTTCCTGCCGCTCATCGACGGCATGATCGGCAGCGGCCTCGCCACCATCGAGCGGGTGGAGGCGATCCGCTACGGCGGGCGAGGAAAGAGCTAGGCCGGCCGGTTTGCGCTATCATTGGTGTCTCGCTCTCAGGGAGGAGCCCCCGATGACTGTCCGTCCGCTCTCCGATGCGCCGCCGGAATGGCGGCCGAATTCGCTCCGCGCCCGGGTCAGCGAGGCGGAGTGGCAGGCCCGCGTCGATCTCGCCGCCTGCTACCGCCTCTGCGACCTCTACGGCATGTCGGACCTGATCTACACCCACATCTCCGCCCGCGTCCCCGGCGAGACGGACCATTTCCTGATCAACCCCCATGGGCTCCTGTTCGACGAAGTGACGGCGTCCTCGCTGATGAAGGTCGATCTCGACGGCACCGTGCTCTACCGGCCGGAAGGTGCCTACGGCCTTCATCAGGCGGGCTATGTCATCCACAGCGCGCTCTACCGCGCGCGCTCCGACGTCAACGCCGCCATGCACACCCATACCATCGCGGGGATGGCGATCTCCTCGCTGCAATGCGGCCTCACGCCACTCACCCAGACCGCGACCCGCTTCCACGGCCGGATCGCCTATCACGACTTCAACGGGCCGGAGCGCGATCCCGGCGAGCGCGACGCGCTCGCCCGCGATCTCGGGCCGCTCAACACCATGATCCTGCGCAATCACGGGCTCCTCACCGTGGGTGCCACCGTTGCCGAGGCCTTCACCGCCATGTACGGGCTGGAGCGCGCCTGCCAGGCCCAGGCGATGGCGATGGCCTGCAACACCGCTCTCAACGAGATGCCGCCTGACATCGTCGCGAAATCGACGGCGCTGTACGATCCCACGGTCATCCGCCGCTACGGCCTCCTCGAGTGGCCGGGCCTGCTGCGCAAGCTCGACCGCCGGGATCCCTCGTTCCGCGAATGACGAAAGCGCGCCGATGACCGAGGGCGATCCGCGCTGGCCGGCGCTGCCGCTCGCCGCCTGGGAGCCGACCCGGGCGACGCTCCACATGTGGACGCAGATCGTCGGCAAGATCCGCCTCGCCCTCGCCCCCTATCAGAATCACTGCTGGCAGGTGCCGCTCTATGTGAGCGCGCGCGGCCTCACCACCTCGCCGATCCCCTGCGTCGGCGGCAGCTTCGAGATGCTGTTCGACTTCATCGCCCATGAGCTCCGGATCGAGAAGAGCGACGGCGCCATCCGGAAGCTCGCTCTCGCGCCGCGGTCGGTCGCCGACTTCTACGCCGAGGTGATGGCGGCGCTCCGCTCCCTCGATATCGCGGTCCGGATCTGGACGATGCCGGTGGAGATTCCCGACCCCATCCGCTTCGATGAGGATCGCACCCACGCCGCTTACGATCCGGATTACGCCAACCGCTTCTGGCGCGCCCTCGCGTCGGTGGACGAGGTGCTGAAGGAGTTCCGCGGCCGCTTCATCGGCAAATGCAGCCCGGTGCATTTCTTCTGGGGCAGCTTCGATCTCGCGGTGACGCGCTTCTCCGGCCGCCGCGCGCCGGAGATTCCCGGCGCCGACCGGATCACCCGGGAGGCCTATTCCCACGAGGTGAGCAGCGTCGGCTGGTGGCCGGGCGACATGCCGATGGAAGGGCCGGCCTTCTACGCCTACGCCTCGCCGGAGCCCGCGGGATTCGCCGGCGCGCCGGTCCGACCCTCGGGTGCGGCCTACGACAAGGCGGCCTCGCAGTTCCGGCTGGGCTACGACCTCGTGCGACGCGCCGCCTCGCCGCGCGAGGCCATCCTGGATTTCTGCCAGAGCACCTATGACGCCGCCGCCAATGCCGGCAACTGGGCGCGCGCCGATCTGGAGAAGAGCGCCTCCTAGCTGGCACGCCGCTTGCGACCTCTCCGAGAGATCGCCGGTCGAGGGAGAGGGCAGGTTGCCCGCGACCCGGCGGTTCGCCGCGGTTTCCGCGGGCTCGGCGCGGTTCGAGAAATGGCGCCATGCCCTTGGCGGCCCGGCAGAATTGGGCAAGTACCGCCGCGCGTCCGGCAGAATCTGCCGGCGCCAGGCGCGGCAAGGAGGGGATGATGAGCATTTCCGGCATCGGCGGCGCCGCCGCCTACAGCTATTTTCCGACACCGACCTCGTCGCAATCCAACAGCGCGGCGGCGACCGGCCAGAGCACCGACGTCGCCGGCTCCGCGGCGCAATCCTTCCTCAAATACATGAACGAGACGCCGGCGCAGAAGCTGGAGGACGCCTGGCTCAAGGAGCACAACCTTACCCGCGCGCAGCTCGACGCGATGCCGCCGGCCCAACGCGAGGCGATCGAGAAAGAGATGGCGGCCGACATCCAGCAGAAGCTGAAGCAGCAGGCGCTCGACAACGCCAACAAGCAGACCGGCGGCAATCTGGACGTCACGGCCTGAGCCGGCGGGCGGCACGGGCGCCGCTTGCCTCGACCGGGTCCCGCCGGTATTGTTATGATCATAACGATCAGGCGGAGGAGCGACCATGGCGACACCGGCGGCCCGGCCCGGCCACGACTTCAGCGACCGCACCCGCTACGACGCCTTCATGGAGGTGGCGAGGAACCGACTGACCACGCGCGCCTTCGATCCCGCCTACGGCGTGCCGCGCGAGCACTACGAGATGATCCTGGAGGCGGCGCGCCACGCGCCGTCGGGCGCCAACGCGCAGCCCTGGCACTTCATCGTCGTCACCGAGCAGGATCTGAAAGACCAGATCATGCAGTATTTCCGCGACGAGCAGATCGCCCGGGCCAGGCTCAAGATGAAGTTCCCGACGCCGGACTACCGCGGGCTCGCGACCGCGCCGGGCTTCATCGTGGTGGCGAGCGACTTCCGCTGGATCAAGGCGTTCCCGGTGCTGAACGACGGCTCCGAGCTCGACCTCATGTACAAGCAGAACGCCGAGCGCATCCTGCTGCAGAGCGTCGCCGCCGCCACCATGTCCGCCCATCTCGCCGCGGCGGCGCTGGGATACAACGTCTGGTGGGTGACCGCGATCGGCCAGGAGCGGGCGCAGCAGGCGATGAAGCCGCTCCTCGACATTCCCGAGGAGCTCTCGGTGCTCGACATCATGTGCTTCGGCCCGCCGGCGAAGCCGCCCTACAAGCGCTGGAAGAAGAGCCTCGGCGACATCACCAACTGGAACCGCTTCGACCGCTCGCATTTCATGACCGATACGGAGATCGACGAGTGGATTGCGACCACCCGCCACCGGGTCATGTATCGCGATGCCGAGAACGTCGACTAGCCGCGCCGCCGTTGCCGAGCGCGGCGCCGGCGAGCATCGCCTCGACGAGCAGGTGGGCTTCCTGCTGCGCCGCGCCTATCAGCGGGCGAGCGCCAATCTGCTGGCGCGGATCGGCG
>DATJOK010000064.1:0-2166 GCA_035507155.1 Allostellaceae bacterium | reverse complement strand
GTGCCGGTCGAATAGGGCGTGAGGCCGGTGTCGCCCAGCACCACATGGATCTTGCCGAGATCGACACCCAGCACCTCATGCGCCACCTGAGCGAGCGTCGTCTCCATGCCCTGCCCGTGCGAGTGCACGCCGACGCGGATCTCGAGACCGCCGCCGGGCGTCACCCGCACCGTCGCCTGGTCGTAGCCCGGCACCAGGGAGAGGCCCCAGGCAGCGAAGACGCTGGTGCCGTGCGCCGACTGCTCGCAATAGCTGGCGAAGCCGAGGCCGATGAGGCGGCCGTCCGGCTCGCCGCGCTGCTGGCGCGCGCGCACCGCCTCGAAGCCGATCTTCTCCTTGGCCGTCAGCAGTGCCTTCTGATAGTCGCCGCTGTCGTAGTGCTTCTTGGCGACGTTGTCGTAGGGCATCGCCGCCGCCGGCACGAGGTTGTCGCGCCGCACTTCCCAGGGCTCGCGCCCTACCTTGCGGGCGAGCGCGTCCATCAGCAGCTCCATGGCGAAGCAGACGCCGGTGCGCGCGACACCGCGATAGGGCAGGAAACCCGGCTTGTTGGTGGCGACGCATTGGGTCTTGCAGCGATAACCCCGGAACTCGTAGGGACCCGGCAGGTTGCCGGTGGCCTGGCCGGTCTCCAATCCTACCGTGTAGGGCCACATGGAATAGGCGCCGCCGTCGATGGTGATCTCCGCGTCGAGCGCCAGCAGGCGACCGGTATTGTCCGCATAGGCGCGGAGCTTATAGGCGTGCTGGCGCGCGTTGGCGCCGGCGGTCAGATGCTCGCGGCGGTCCTCGATGTAGCGGAAGGGCCGGCGGAACTTGAGCGCCAGCCAGCAGACGCAGATCTCCTCCGGCTGCAGGATGCATTTGTAGCCGAAGCCGCCGCCCACATCGGGGGAGATGACGCGGATCTGCCCCTCATGGATGCCGAGCGTCTCGGCGAGGCCGATGCGGATCATGTGCGGCGTCTGGGTCGAGGTGTAGACCATGAGCTGGTCCGCGCGCTCGTCCCAATAGGCGAGCACCGCCTTCCCCTCCATCGGCACCATGGCCTGGCGGGAGAGCGAGGCCTCGCGCTCGACGACGACCGGCGCGCCCTGCGCCTTGGCGTCGAAGCCGCTCTCGTAATTCATGGTGATGAAGAGATTGTTCGGCCATTCCTCGTGGACGCGTGTCGAGGTCTCATCGCGCACGACCAGTGCGTCAACAAGAGCCGGCAGATCCTCGATCTCGAGCTCCACCAGCTCCAGCAGGTCCTCAGCCTCGGCGCGGGACGGCGCCACCGCCATGGCGACGGGATCGCCGACGAAGCGCACCTTCTCGTGCGCCAGCGGATGCTGCGAGGAGAGCTGATAGCCCGGCAAGGTCGACGTGGAGGTGATCGGCTTGACGCCGGCGAGATCGCCCCAGACGAAGACCGCTTCCTCGCAGCCCTGCGGCTTGCCGATCCGCTTCACGCGGCCATGCGCCACCGGACTGCGCAGGAACGCCACCTCCTGTTGCCCCGGCAGGATCATGTCGGTGACGAAATTGCCGCGCCCGTGCAGGTGCCGCGCATCCTCCTTGCGCAGCACCCGGGCGCCGATTCCCTGCTCGGCCATGACCGGCTAGAGATCCTTCATCAGCCGCAGCGCGTCATAGACTGCGGCGTGGATGTTGCGCGAGGCGACGGCGTCGCCGATGCGGAAGAGGTCGTAGGTGCCGGCGGGGTTGCGCACCAGTTTCTGCGGCTTCTGCGCGATGAGCGCGTCGTGATCGATCTCGCCCAGATTGCGTGAGCCCGGCTTGAGCGCGAAGTAGAGATCGTCGAGCGGCAAGGTGCCGTGCTCCACCACCACCTGGTCGACGGCGCGCTCGTGGCGGGAGCGGTCGTACTCGCTGAAGAGCGTCGCCACAAGGCGATTGCCGTCGCGGCGGATCTTCTCGAGCCGCATATTGAGGGTGACGGTGGTGCCGTTCTTGTGGAACGCCTTGAAGTAGAGCGGGTAGTTGGTGCCACCCACCTCCGGCGCCAGGATGCGCTCGGGCGTCACCAGCTCGAGCTTCGCGCCGGCATCGCCGATGAACTCGGCCGTCGTCATGCCGGGATGGGCGCCGTTGTCGTCGAAGAGCAGCACGCTCTCCGCCGGCTTCACCTGGCCCGAGAGCAGATCCCAGCTGGTGGTGGCG
>DATJOK010000063.1:0-6069 GCA_035507155.1 Allostellaceae bacterium | reverse complement strand
CGAGAGCGAGAGCAAGGACAGCCTCGATCGCTTCATCGCCGTCATCAAGGGATTGGCCCGGCGCGCCAAGGCGGGCGATGCGGAATACTTCCACGGCGCGCCTCGCCTCACGCCGCGCCGCCGTCTCGACGAGACGCAGGCTGCGCGCAAGCCGGTGCTGCGCTGGCATCCGCCGCAGCCGGATCGCCGCGCCGCGGAGTAGAGGGCCAGCAAGGCCGCCGCGCGCTGGTGCGATCAGCGCGCGGCGCTCCCTCGGGCTCGCTTACTGCCGGGCGATCTGACCGCGGATCTCGCCGCCCTTGTTCTCCGCCGTGTGAATGTTGATGTAGTAGAGGCCGGAGTTGAGGTCGGCGTACTGCGCGTCGGTGAGTGCCTTGCTGCCGGTGATGGTGCCGGCGGTCGCCTTCGGCACCTCGAAGGGAATGACCACGCCGGCGTTGCTGCCCGCCGGCGCGGGCCCGTGGATGTGACCGGCGGTCGCCGGTCCGCTGAGGCCGCTGAAGGTGACGTTCCAGCTCAGCACCTTGGTGCCGGGATTATAGGTGAGCGTCGCGTCTCCGGTGCCGGCGCTGGTGGTCGGCGGCACTTCGTCCTTGCCGGTGAGGTGTGCGGCGTAGGTGATGCCGCCGCTGCTCGCCATCTGTTCATGCTGCATGCAGCCGACGAGGCCAAAAGCCAGCACCGTGGCGACGGTCATTGAAATCAGACGACCCATGACTGCCTCCCCTTCTGTTTGGGCATGAGATGCCGAGTCGTTGGTAGCACGAACGGCCGAGGCGTGCATGCCCCACCCCCGGCGGCTAAGGGTCACGAAATCGTGGGCCGGCGCCGGGGCCTGCCGCGCGCGGGGGCGGCGGCCATTCCCGCGCCGGTGTTTCCGCTTTAGCATTACCGGCGCCGCCCGAGTCGGGTGGGGTCAGGGGGAGGCACGGGATATGGCCCGCTCGCTGTTGCCGGAAAGCGTCGAGCGCTACGTCGGGTTCGTCATCGCCAAGGAGACGCCGCTGCAGCGGCGCCTGCGCGCGGAGACGGCGCGGCTGCCGATGTCGGGCATGCAGATCGGCGCCGACCAGGGGGCGCTGCTGATGCTGCTGGCGCGGCTGGTGGGCGCCCGGCGCGCGCTCGAGATCGGCACCTTCACCGGCTACAGCGCGCTCGCGGTCGCCTCGGTGCTGCCCGGGGACGGCAAGCTCATCGCCTGCGACGTCAGCGAGGAATGGACCCAGGTGGCGCGCCGCTACTGGCGCGAGGCGGGGCTTGCCAACCGCATCGAGCTCCGCCTGGGGCCGGCGGCGGAGACGCTCACCGGCCTGCTGCGGGAGGGCGCCGCCGAGACCTTCGACTTCGCCTTCATCGATGCCGACAAGACCGGCTACGACATCTACTACGAGCTCTGCCTGCGGCTGGTGCGGCCTGGCGGCCTCATCGCCCTCGACAACGTGCTCTGGAGCGGCGCCGTCGCCGACAACCGCAAGCACGACGAGGACACCGAGGCGCTCCGCGCCCTCAACCTCAAGATCCGCGACGATGCCCGCGTCGACGCGGCGCTGCTGACGGTGGGCGACGGCCTCATGCTGGCGCGCCGGCGGCCGAACGGGTAGCGGTTCGCCAGCAGAACGATCCCGCGTCCTTCGACGCGCCCGCTCCGCGGTCGGCTCGGGATGAGGAAGATTGGTGCATGGCATGAAGGAAATCGCCGCATCCTGAGCCGGCGCGAAGCGCGTCGAAGGACGCAGGATGCTTGTCCAACGGGCACCCCCGCAATTGACAGCCCGCGGCCGAAACCGCATGAATTCGCGCGTGGGGTCATGCGCGGAGAGGGGACAGAAATGCGTCGTTTGATGGTGGGGGCGGCTCTCGCCGCAATGCTGGCGGCGGGCCCGGCGCGTGCCGAGGAGCCGGTGCTCAACGTCTACAACTGGTCCGACTACATCGCCAAGGATACGGTGGCGAAGTTCGAGGCCGAGACCGGCATCAAGGTGCGCTACGACGTCTACGACAGCAACGACGTGCTGGAGGCGAAGCTCTCCGCCGGCCATTCCGGCTACGACGTGGTGGTGCCGTCCTCGAGCCCGTACCTCACGCGCATGGCGCAGGCGAAAATCCTCTTGAAGCTCGACAAGTCCAAGCTCACCAACTACGGCAATCTCGACAAGCAGATCCTGGCGAGCGCGGCGGTCGCCGATCCCGGCAACACCTATGGCGTCCCCTACATGTGGGGCACCACCGGCATCGGCTACAACGTCGACAAGGTGAAGGCGGCGCTCGGCGACAAGGCGCCGGTCGACAGCCTGAAGCTGATCTTCGATCCCGCCACCGCGAAGAAGCTCGGCGGCTGCGGCATCTCGCTGCTGGACACGGCGGAGGAGGTGTTTCCGGCGGCGCTCGCCTATGCGGGCCGGCCGCCCTTGAGCCGCGAGCAGAAGGACCTCGAGCGCGCCGCCGACATCGTCAAGGCGGTGCGGCCCTCGATCAAGAAGTTCCACTCCTCGCAATACATCGACGATCTCGCCAACGGCGACATCTGCGTCGCCTTCGGCTATTCGGGCGACGTGTTCCAGGCGGCCTCCCGCGCCGAGGAGGCGAAGAACGGCGTCCACATCGCCTACACGATCCCCCGGGAGGGCGCGATGCTGTGGATCGACCAGATGGCGATCCCCGCCGATGCGCCGCATCCCGAGAACGCGCTCAAGTTCATCAACTTCATCCTCCGGCCCGAGATCGCCGCCGCGATCTCCAACGAGGTCGCCTACGCCAATCCAAACGCCAAGGCGACGAAGCTGGTGGATCCGGAGATCCGCGACAATCCCAACATCTATCCGACCGCCGAGGTCAGGAAGCGGCTCTTCTTCGACACGCCGGTGACGCCGCAATACGAGCGGCTCCGCACCCGCGCCTGGACCCGCGTCAAGACGGGCACCTGACGACGACGTGGGCGAGGGCGCGCAACCCTTCGTCCGCCTGGAGGGCGTGGGCAAGCGTTTCGGCGGCATCGCGGCGGTGGCGGACGTCTCGCTCGCGATCGAGCGCGGCGCCTTCTTCGCGCTCCTCGGTCCCTCCGGCTGCGGCAAGACCACGCTTCTGCGCATGCTGGCGGGCTTCGAGGAGCCCGATCAGGGCCGCGTGCTGATCGACGGCGCCGACGTCGCCGAGGTGCCGCCCTACGCGCGGCCCACCAACATGATGTTCCAGTCCTATGCGCTCTTCCCGCACATGAGCGTGGCGGAGAACGTCGCCTTCGGCCTCAGGCAGGAGCGCCGGCCGCGCGCCGAGATCGAGAGCCGCGTCAGGGCGATGCTCGATCTCGTGCAGATGGGCCGCTTCGCCGGCCGCAGGCCCAACCAGCTCTCCGGCGGCGAGCGCCAGCGCGTGGCATTGGCGCGCGCGCTCGCCCGCGAGCCGAAGCTGCTGCTGCTCGACGAGCCCTTGGCGGCGCTCGACCGCAAGCTCCGCGAGGAGACGCGCCTCGAGCTCGTCCGCATCCAGCACCGGGTGGGGATCACCTTCCTGATGGTGACCCACGACCAGGAGGAGGCGATGACCATGGCGTCGCGCATGGCGGTGATGTCCCAAGGCAAGGTGATCCAGACCGGCACGCCCGCCGAGATCTACGAGAACCCCAACTGCCGCTTCGTCGCCGACTTCATCGGCGCGGTCAATCTCTTCGAGGGGCAGGTGGCGCTGGTCGAGGCGGGCGTGGTGATGCTGAACTGCGCCGAGCTCGGCGCCACCTTTCGTGTCGTGGGCGCGGCGGCGAGGGGGCAGGCGGCGGCGGTGGCGGTCCGGCCGGAAAAGATCGCGCTTTCGCCGTCGCTGCCGGATCTCCCCAACCGGCTGCAGGGCACGGTCAGGGAAGTGACCTATCGCGGCGAGGCCTCGACATATCACGTGGCGCTCGGCAACGGCCGCCTCGTCCGCGTGACCTTGCCGAACACGCGGCGCGGCGCGGCGCAGGGGCTTTCCGAAGGCGCCGCCGTCTGGCTCGGCTGGGACGCCGAGGCCGGCGTCCTCCTGACCTCGTGAGGAAGGGCGCGATGGAGAAGCGCAGCGGCTGGCGGCCAGTGATCGCGATCCCCTATCTCTGGCTCGCGCTCTTCACCCTGCTGCCGCTGGCGATCGTGCTCAAGATCAGCTTCGCCGAGAGCGTGCTCGCCGTGCCGCCCTATACGCCGCTCTTCGAGGCCGGCGCGGGCTGGCCGAGGCTCGCCGCCACCCTCGGCAGCTATGCGCTCCTCCTCTCCGACGATCTCTATTGGCGCGCATATCTCTCCTCGGTGGGATATGCCGCCGGCACCACGGCGCTCTGCCTGCTGCTGGGATATCCCATGGCCTATGCGATCGCGCGGGCGCCCCGGACCTGGCGGGTCACCTTGCTGATGATGGTGATCCTGCCGTTCTGGACCAGCTTCCTGTTGCGCGTCTACGCCTGGATCGGGCTCCTCAAGGGCAACGGCTTCATCAACAACGCGCTCCTCTCGCTCCACCTCATCAGCGCGCCGCTGCCGCTCATCAACAATTCCTTCTCGGTCTATGTCGGCCTCGTCTACGGCTATCTCCCCTTCATGGTGCTGCCGCTCTACGCGACGCTGGAGAAGATGGATCCCGCGCTCCTCGAGGCGGCGGCGGATTTGGGATGCCGGCCCTTCCGCGCCTTCCTCCGCGTGACCCTGCCGCTCTCGATGCCGGGCGTCATCGCCGGCTCGCTCCTCGTCTTCATCCCGGCGGTGGGAGAGTTCGTGATCCCGGAGCTCTTGGGCGGCGCCGACACGCTGATGATCGGCAAGGTGCTCTGGGACGAGTTCTTCACCAATCGCGACTGGCCGATGGCCTCGGCGGTGGCGGTGGCGATGCTGCTGCTGCTGGCGGCGCCGATGGCGCTGATGCGCCGCGCCGGCAGCGAGGCCGCGCCATGAGCCGAAAGTCCCTCTTCCTGCCGGCGATGCTGACGCTGGGATACCTCTTCCTCTACGGACCGATCGTCTCGCTGGTCGTCTATTCCTTCAACGCCTCGCGCCTGGTCACCGTCTGGGCCGGCTTCTCGACGCGCTGGTACGGCGAGCTCTGGCACAACGAGCAGATGCGGGACGCGGCGCTCACCAGCCTCGAGATCGCGGTCCTTGCCGCCACCGGCGCGCTGGTCCTCGGCACGCTCGCGGGCTTCGCCTTGAGCCGCTACCGGCGCTTCCGCGGTCGCGCGCTCTTCGCCGGCCTCCTCGGCGTGCCGCTGGTGCTGCCGGAGGTGATCATGGGCCTCTCGCTGCTGCTGCTCTTCGTGGGTCTCGAGGATTGGGTCGGTTGGCCCGCGGGAAGGGGCGTCCTCACCATCGTCATCGCCCATGTGACCCTGGGGATGGCCTATGTGGCGGTCGTGGTGGAGGCGCGGCTCCACGCCTTCGACCGCTCGGTGGAGGAGGCGGCGCTCGATTTGGGCGCCCGGCCCTCCAAGGTCTTCGCCGTCATCACCCTGCCGCTGATCGCGCCGGCGCTGGCGGCGGGCTGGCTCCTGGCCTTCACCCTCTCCCTCGACGATCTCGTGCTGGCGAGCTTCGTCTCCGGCCCCGCCTCGACGACGCTGCCGATGGCGATCTTCTCCAGCGTGCGTCTCGGCGTCAGCCCGCAGGTGAACGCGCTCGCCACCCTGATGGTGGCGGTGGTGACGGTGGCGGCGGTGCTGGCGGGGCGGCTGCTGAGCCGGCCTCAGGACTCGTAGGCCACCATCGAGTGGACGGGGACGTCGAGCTTGCCGCGGCCGCCGAGGAAGGAGAGCTCGATGATGCAGGCGCAGGCGGCGACCCGGCCCCTGACCTTGCGCACGAGATTGACGGCGGCGCCCATGGTGCCGCCGGTCGCCAGGAGGTCATCCAGCACCACCACCTGCTGGCCCGGCGCGATGGCGTCGGCCTGGATCTCGATGGTGTCGGTGCCGTATTCGAGGTCGTAGGTATAGGGGATGGTGGCGCCGGGCAGTTTCCCCTTCTTGCGCACCATGACGAAGCCGCAGCCGAGCGCATAGGCGAGGGGTGCGGCCACCAGGAAGCCCCGGGATTCGATCCCCACCAGCACGCTCGG
>DATJOK010000062.1:0-8191 GCA_035507155.1 Allostellaceae bacterium | reverse complement strand
CCGCTGGGCGTCGCCGGCAGAGAGATATCCCTCGGCGATGATGCCGCGGACCTCGTCCATGTCGGCATGGTCCAGCAGCGCCTTGGCCTCCGGGCCGGCGAGGATCGCCTCGGCCTTGGCCGGGTTGACCTGGGCGAGGCGTCGAATGCTGTCCTTCAACCGATAGGCGCGCTCCAGCTCGGCGGCGCTCCGGGCGCCGGCGGAGGCGGCAGGCGCGTCGAAGTCGTCGTCGCTGCCGGAGCGGACCGAGGCCTGGCCGAAGGCGGGCTTCGCCGGCATCGGGGCGCCGGCGGGATGCCGCTTCAGGGCCAGGGGATAAATGTTCCTGGCCTGCGGCTGGTCGGAAAAGGAGGCCATCCAGTCGGCAAGCTCGCCGTAGGTGGTGTGGTAGCCCCGGTGCAGGTAGCGCTGCGCCAGCACGTCGCCCATCAGCACCGGATCGTTGATCTGATCGATGTCGAGGTCCGCGGCGCCCCAGTTGGCGGCTTCCTGCAGCTCGAAGATGCGGCGATAGCGCTGCGCGTCCTCGAAGGCGAGGATGGTCGGAAGATCGGCCTCGCGCACATTCTGCGTCGGCGGCAGGGCCGCGGTTCGCACCACCTCGGCGCCGGACGCGCCTTCGGGGGCCGCGAGGCCGGCCAGCAGTGAGGCGCCCAGAAGACCGTAAAGATGAATCTTTCCCCAAGTCCCCGGGCGCGGGGTTACCAATTCGTAACGAATCATAAATCCCCCTTAAACGATCGGGGGAGGACCGGCAAGCTGAAATGGCCGACGAAACCGTGACGATTTACAGCGAGACTCTGGTCTTAACTACGGACCGCGCTGATTTACAACGAAACTCTCAATCTTCACTATGTGGATAAATTTTCCTGCGCGGGGATGCTTGCAGACGCCTGGAGGCAGTGGTCGGCCGCTTGTGATCCCCAGCGGGTCCTTGCTGAGTTAATTTTCGGTAATGTGGCCTCAGCCGGGCGGAGGCCTGTCAAGTCGCGATTTCAGACTTAGTAAATCGCTCCAGGCCTCTGCCTTGCGGGCGGGCGCGCGCAGCAGGAAGGAGGGGTGAAAGGTGGCAAGCGCCGGCACCGGGCGCTCGAGCCCTGGGACGGCGAGATCGAACCAGCGGCCGCGCAGCCGCATGATCCCCTCGGCGCGCCCCAGCAGCGTGCTGGCGGAGGTGCCGCCCGCCATCACCACCAGCCGGGGGTGTTTCAGCGCGATGTGGCGCCACAGGAACGGAAGGCAGGCGGCGACCTCGTCGGGCGTGGGCTTGCGGTTTCCGGGCGGGCGCCAGAACAGCACGTTGGTGATGTAGGCCTGGGTGCGGTCGATGCCGATTGCCGCCAGCATGCGATCGAGAAGCTGGCCCGCGCGCCCTACGAAGGGACGACCGATACGGTCCTCGTCGGCGCCCGGCGCCTCGCCGATCACCATCAGCGGTGCTTCCGGGTTGCCGTCGGCGAACACCGTGTTGGTGGCCGTGCGCTTGAGGGCGCAGCCATCGAAGGCGCGCACCGCCGCCTCGAGCTCTGCCAGGGTAGTGGCGGCGGCGGCAAGCTCCCGGGCGCTCGCCGCGGCGGCGCCGGGAGCGACCAGGGGGGCGGCGGAGGCCGGCGGCGGAGCGGCGATCCGCGGTACCGGAGCCGCTGTGGCGGCGAGACGATCCACCGCCTCGGCGCCGATCGCCTCGTCGGCGCCCATCGCCACGTACCAAGAGAGCAGTTCAGTCAGCGGCTTGGCGCTCATCGCGGAGGCGACCCTAGCACCTCGCCTCTGGCCCTTCAAAACCTCCCTCCCTATAGTGCGACCGACCCTCGGCGCCGCCTTCTCGGGCCTTCAGCAACAGCACGGAACCAGCGAGGACCATGACACGCGAGACCATGGAGTATGATGTCGTGATCGTGGGCGCCGGGCCGTCCGGGCTCGCGAGCGCGATCCGGTTGAAGCAGCTCGCCGCCGAGCGCCAGCAGGAGGTCTCCGTCTGCGTCATCGAGAAGGGCTCCGAGGTCGGCGCTCACATCCTCTCCGGCGCGGTGATCGAGCCGCGCGCCCTCGACGAGCTGATTCCGGACTGGCGCGAGCGCGGCGCGCCGCTCATCACACCGGCGCAGGAGGATCGATTTCTCTTTCTGACCGAGAAGCGCGCGTTCCGCCTGCCGACACCGCCGCAGATGCACAATCGCGGCAATTACATCATCAGCCTCGGCAACCTCTGCCGCTGGCTTGCCCGGGAGGCGGAAGCGCTCGGGGTCGAGATCTATGCGGGCTTTGCGGGCGCCGAGGTGCTCTACGGCGAGGACGGCCGCGTTCTCGGCGTCGCCACCGGCAGCATGGGAATCGGCAAGGACGGCAAGCCCACGGAGAACTTCCAGCCGGGCGTGGAGCTGCGCGGCAAGGAGACGCTCTTCGCCGAGGGCTGCCGGGGATCGCTCACCAAGGAGATCAACGAGCGCTTCGGCCTGCGCAAATCGTCCGATCCGCAGACCTATGGCATCGGCGTCAAGGAGCTCTGGGAAGTGCCCGCGGAGCAGCACCATCCCGGCCTGGTGCTGCATACGGTCGGCTGGCCCATGGACCAGCACACCTATGGCGGCTCCTTCCTTTACCATCTCGAGAACCGGCAGGTGGCCGTCGGATTCGTGGTCGGGCTCGACTACGAGAACCCGTTCTTGAGTCCCTTTGAGGAGCTGCAGCGCTTCAAGACGCACCCCGCCATCCGTCCGATCTTCGAGGGCGGCCGCCGCATTTCCTACGGTGCCCGTGCCCTCAACGAGGGCGGCTTCCAGTCGGTGCCGGCGCTGTCCTTCCCGGGCGGCATGGTGATCGGCTGTGCCGCCGGCTTCCTCAACGTCCCCAAGATCAAGGGCAGCCATACCGCGATGAAATCGGGCATGGTGGCGGCGGAAATCGCCTTTCGCCGGCTCCATGGCGATGCCAGCGCCGACTACCGCGCGGCGCTGGAGGCAAGCTGGATATGGGACGAGCTCTACCGGTCGCGCAACATCCGCCCGGCCTTCCGCTGGGGCCTGCTGCCGGGTCTCGCCTATGCCGCCTTCGATACCTATGTGCTGCGCGGCCGGGCGCCCTGGACCTTCCGCAACACCGCCGACCACCTGCATCTCAAGAAGGCGAAGGACTGCCGGCCGATCGACTATCCGAAGCCGGACGGCAAGGTGAGCTTCGACCGGCTTTCCTCGGTATTCATCTCCAATACGAACCACGAGGAGAACCAGCCGGCGCATCTCAGGCTCAGGGATCCGCAGACGGCGATCGCGGTCAATTACGCCCTTTACGATTCCCCGGAGCAGCGCTATTGCCCGGCGGGCGTCTACGAGATCGTCCGGGACGGGAGCGCCGCCGCGCCGCGGCTGCAGATAAACGCGCAAAATTGCGTTCACTGCAAAACCTGCGACATTAAGGATCCGACCCAGAACATTAACTGGGTGGTTCCCGAAGGTGGCGGCGGCCCAAATTATCCGAACATGTGATAGGGCAGCCGGATCCGGCATTATATTATTGTTCTGATCCCGGGAGGCAGGCTTTCCGGGACAACGCGGGTGGCAGGGGCAATGGCGAGCGGCTTCGAAAACATGAGTATGGGAAGGATCGGGCGCAGCCTGGCGCTGCTGCTCGTCTCGGCGCTCGCGGCCTGCGCGCACCAGCCGGTTCCGTCCGGCGGCACCACGGCGGCGCGGAGCGTGCAGCCTGCCGCCGATGCGCCGGCGATCCCGACCGAGAGCGCCTATGGCAGCTACCTCGCCGGCAGCCTCGCGCAGCGCGAGCACGACTATGCCGCCGCCGCCGATTATCTCGAGCGCTCGCTGCTGCAGGACCCCAACAATCTCGAGCTGATGCGCCGCACCTTCCTGCTCCGCCTGGGCGAAGGCGACTTCAAGCGCGCCGACGAGCTCGCACGCCGGATCGCCGCCGTCGATCCGCGCGCCGGTCTGCCGGCGCTGGCGCTTCTGGTGCAGCAGCTGAAGTCCGGCGACACTGCCGGCGCCGCGGCCGCAGCGGATCACTTGCCGCAGGATGGACTGCTGCGTTTCTCGACGCCGCTGGTGGTCGCCTGGACCAAGGCCGGGCAGCACGACGAGAAGGGCGCGCTGGCAGGGCTCGACCGCTTCGACAAGCTGCGCGGCTTCGAGCAGCTGAAGCTGTTCCACCTCGCCCTCATCGACGACTATCTGGGCGATGTCGACGGCGCCAGCCGAACCTACAAGAAGATCATCGAGTCACCGGATCATCTGAACTGGCGCACGGTCGACATGGCCGGCACCTTCTTCGAGCGCCACGAGCGGGTGCCCGAAGCGAAGGCGCTCTACGAGCGTTTCCTCAAGGAGAATCCCGACAGCAGCGATCTCGTGCAGCCGAGCCTTGCCCGGGTCGCCGCCGGCAAGGTGCCCCCGGCGCCGGTCGCCACCGTGCAGGATGGGCTCGCGGAGGCGATGTTCGACATCGCCGCGCTGCTGAACCAGCGCGATACCCAGGATCTGTCCCTGCTCTACGCGCGCCTCGCGCTCGAGCTGAAGCCGAAGCATCCGCTCGCCCTGTTCCTCGCGGCCGAGATCGCCGAGGGCGAGCAGCGCCTGACCGAGGCGCTGGCGACTTACCGCGCCATCGATCCTGCCTCGGCCTTCGCCTGGAGCGCGCGGCTGCGCGAGGCGGAGGTGCTCGACGAGCTCGACCGCGTCGACGAGGCGGCATCGGAGCTCAGGGCGATGGCGGCGGAGCGGCCGAGCGCCGCCCAGCCGCTGATCGCGCTCGGCGACATGCTGCGCGCGCGGAACCGTTTCGCCGAAGCCGTCACCGCCTATAACGGCGCCGTTGCCCGGCTCAGTCCGGAGGCGCGCTACTGGAGCCTCTTCTACAGCCGCGGCATCGCGCTCGAGCGCTCGGGCGACTGGCCGCGCGCCGAGGCCGATTTCCTGCACGCGCTCGAGCTGCAGCCCGATCAGCCGCTGGTGCTGAACTATCTCGGCTATTCCTGGATCGAGCGGCGCGAACATCTCGACCACGCGCTCAAGATGGTGGAGCGCGCGGTGGAGCTCCGTCCCAATGATGGCTACATCGTCGACAGCCTGGGCTGGGCCTATTACCAGCTCGGCAGCTATCCGCAGGCGACGCAGTATCTCGAGCGGGCGATCGAGCTCCTTCCGGAGGATCCCACCATCAACGACCACCTGGGCGATGTCTATTGGCGCACCGGCCGTACGGCCGAAGCGCGCTACCAATGGCGGCGCGCGCTGCAGTTCCAGCCGGAGGCCGACCAGGTGAAGATCATCGACGCCAAGCTGGACAAGGGGCTGACAGCGGCTCCGGGCGCGCTCGCGCCCGGCGTCACTTCGAGCGGCGGCTGAGCCCGGCCGCATGGCGGTTCGCCGGGCCGCGCCCGCCAAGCTCAACCTCTATCTGCACGTCCTCGGCCGTCGCGCCGACGGCTACCATCTCCTCGACAGCCTGGTCGCCTTCGCCGATGTCGGCGACGAGGTGACGGCTGCGCCGGCGGCGGCGCTCAGCCTCGCCCTCGACGGACCTTTCGCGCCGGCGCTCGCCGGCGAAAAGCCGGACGGCAATCTGGTCTGGCGCGCGGCGATCGCGTTGGCCGGGCGCGCCGGACGCGCTCCCGCCGTGGCGCTCACGCTCCGCAAGAACCTCCCGGTCGCTTCCGGCATCGGCGGCGGCTCCAGCGATGCGGCCGCCACGCTCGCTGCCCTGGCGGAGCTCTGGCAGCTCGATCTGTCGTCGCCGCGCTTTGCGGATCTGGCGGCCGCGCTCGGCGCCGACGTGCCGGTCTGCCTCCTCGGCAGGACCGCATGGCTCGGCGGCGTTGGTGAGGCGGTGACGCCGGCGCCCGCGCTCCCCGCCGCGTGGGTGGTGCTCGCCAATCCCGGCGTTGCCGTGTCGACGCCGGCGGTGTTCAAGGCGCGCCATGGCGCGTTCTCCGCGCCGGCGCGCTTCGAGGCGGGCGCTCCCGACGCGGCGGCGCTCGCGAGCCTGCTGCAGGCGCGGCGCAACGATCTCACCGAGGCGGCGATCAGCGTCGCGCCGGAGATCTCGGATGTGCTGCAGGCGCTGCAATCGCTTCCGGAGGCGCTCCTCACCCGCATGTGCGGCAGCGGCGCCACCTGCTTCGCGCTTTTCGCGACGGAGGCCGCGGCCCGTGCCGGCGCACAGCGGCTGGCGAGCACGCGTCCCCGATGGTGGGTCGCCGCGGCGCAGCTTCTTTAGGGGTCTGTCGCCGAACCGCGATTGTCGTCCGGAAGACGCTCAGAGTACCGTCACGCTATGCGTCGACCCTGGATTGCAGCGCAGGATCCCGGCACCCCAGCTCTTGGGTGCATCAACACGTTCGCTCCCGACGCTGTTCTTGAGGCCATCGATCAGCTGGCCAAAGATCACGTTCTCCCGATCGGAGAATGACGCACCGAGTTTGCTCGTATCCATCATGACGATCGACCATCGATTGTCGTCGATCTTGCCAACATAGGCGCCGCTTGTGCTGTTGAGCGCGTACATCCCTTCGATGTGGATGTTTCCGACGCAAGGCAGGATCCCACTTCGTCCAATCCGCGGGTCCGACGCCAGCGACCGGAATCCGCTCGAGGTGAGCACGGCGTCCATCGCCGCAAGGTCAGCCTTGGCATCAGCGGATGGGGCGATTTTGATCTGATAGGTCGGGTATTCGAGATGCGTCGTGCATGCCGCGGTCGTTGCCAGCGTCAGCAAAAGCGCGAATACAACTTGCCTGAAGGTCCGCATGATGACGGTCAATTCGGATGATGCCCGTGACTGAGCAACGGTAACAGAAGAGCGCCGTAGAAGCGATCGAGGACAAGTCCTGCTTGGGATCGACTGCACGGGTGGATAGCCGATCCGGGGAGGATGCGGCAGTTGCGGCCGGCCGGCTTATCGGTGATTGAGCAGTTCCATGAGATGGGCGGCGCGTTCGCGGGCGGCGTCCAGCTCGTGGCGCGACATCGTCGCGGCGAGGCGATCGACCTGCTGGCGCGCGCCATCGTCGCCGCTTGCCGCCAGCACGCTGAACCAGGCATAGGCCTCGCCCACCGAGCGCTCGACGCCCCGCCCGCTCAGATAGAGCGCCGCGAGATCGAACTGGGCGTTCGAGACACCCTGCTCGGCGGCGCGACGGAACCAGCGCGCGGCTTCCGCATCGCTCTGCTCGACGCCGCTGCCGTCGAGATAGGCGAGCGCCAGGTTGAAGGCGGCGAGCGGATGCTTCTGCTGCGCCGCCGCCTGGTACCAGGTCGCCGCCTGCACTGGATCCTTCGGCACCCCGAGGCCGCTGGCGTAGAGCGCGCCGAGATTGTACTGGGCGTCGGGAACGCCCTTCAGCGCCGCCTTCAGCAGAAGATTGGCGGCCTTCTCGTAGTCCTGTGGCACGCCGTTGCCGAGGGCGTAGCGCAGGCCCTGGCGGTAGTCCTCGAGGGGGTTGCTGCGTTCCGCGCTCGGGGGCACCTCCGCCGCTGGCACCGCAGGCGGCGGGGCGGCGGGAGTCTCGATGGCGGGCGCGTGCGCGATTGGCGCCAGCTGCGGCATCGGCGTGTCGGCGAAGCGGAAGTAGAGGCTGCCGGCGCTGCCGGCCAGCACCAGCGTCACCAGCATCATGATCAGCATCAGCGCATCGGGCTTCACCGCGGCTGTCGCCGAGGGTGGCGTCAGATCCTGGCGAGGGCCGAGCCGGATGGTGCGCGCCGACGATCGCCGCACCTGGGGAAGCTGACGGATCTGGATCGGCGCGGGAGCGGTCGCGATGGCGAGCGCCCTCGCAAGAGACGTCTCGGTGGTGTCGCGGCCGGCGTGGCCGGCGGGCGGCGGGGACGCAGCCGACGGTGTTGCGGTTTCGATCGCCGCGGGGGCTGCCGTCTCGTCAGCGATCGGCTCGTCGTGGTCCGGTGAGGCATTCATCTCGATGCAAGGACGGTGGGCGCTAGCAGGGCTGCTTGTCGCTCTTGGCGGCGCAGCTCGCCGGCGCGTCGGCGATGATGTTGTCTTTGACGGTTGCGACGGGCTCGTTGAGCTTTGCGGGCCGGACGTCGACGCCGAGGATGGCGGCGGTGCGGCCGTGGTCGTCCATCGAGCGCAGCAGGGTGTAGTAGGCGAGGTTGGAGCGCACCGCCTGCTCGTCGAGGTCGGCGCGGGCGACCGAGGCGGCGTGCTGGTTGTCGCCGGA
>DATJOK010000061.1:0-2056 GCA_035507155.1 Allostellaceae bacterium | reverse complement strand
CCGAGCAGCGTGCCCTCGCTGACCGCCGCCGCGCTCTCGCTCACAGTCGCCTTGCTCACGGCAGCGCCTCGCCGGCGCCCGCCAGAGTTGCAAGGGCGCGGGCATGGTCCCGCTCGTCCACCATGATGCGGCGCTGGATCGCGCCGATGCTGCCTTCCACCACGCTGGTATGCTGATCGAGCACCACGGTCTCGATCCCCGCCGCCGCCAGCACCGCCTCCACGAAGGAAAGCCGGACCGGGTCGTTGGTGCGCAGCAGCTCCTTCATGGCAAGGCAAGACCTCGTGATCGGCCGTCGATGACAGGGCCGCCGAGGCTTGACCCCGGAGGCCGGCGATCTATGCTCGCCTGCAGCGGGGAATGCGTCAAGAAAACCGCGGCGATGACGCCGGAAGCCGCGGCCGATCAGCGAGAGAGAAAGGGCCTGCAGTGGCACGATTGGTAAGTGTGCGCGACGATGGCACGGAGCGGCGGGCGGCGACCCTCGACCGGCTGACGGCGCTGCTCCGGGAAGATCTCGACAACGTCAACGCGCTGATCCTGGAGCGGATGCAGAGCCCGGTGGCGCTGATCCCGCAGCTCGCCGGCCACATCATCGCCGCCGGCGGCAAGCGGCTCAGGCCGATGCTGACGCTGGCCTCGGCGCGGCTCTGCGGCTATCCCGGCGACCGCCACATCGCGCTCGCCGCCGCGGTGGAGTTCATCCACACGGCCACCTTGCTGCACGACGACGTGGTCGATGCCAGCGACCTCCGCCGCGGCCTTGCCACCGCCAATGCGGTCTGGGGCAACAAGCCTTCGGTGCTGGTGGGCGATTTCCTGTTCAGCCGCGCCTTCCAGCTGATGGTGACCGACGGCTCGCTGGAGGTGCTGGCGATCCTCTCGCACGCCTCCGCCGTCATCGCCGAGGGCGAGGTGCTGCAGCTCGTGACCTCCAACGACACCGAGACCACCGAGGCGGCCTATCTGCAGGTGATCCGCTCCAAGACCGCGCAGCTCTTCGCCGCCGCCACCAAGATCGGCGCCGTGCTGGCGGAGCGGCCGCGCACCGAGCAGGAGGCGCTCGAGGCCTATGGCCTCAATCTCGGCATCGCCTTCCAGCTGATCGACGATCTCCTCGACTACTCCGCGCGCCAGGTCGAGCTCGGCAAGACCGTCGGCGACGATTTCCGCGAGGGCAAGATCACGCTCCCCGTGGTGGTGGCCTTCGGCCGCGGCGACGAGGAGGAGCGGAAGTTCTGGCGCCGCACTCTCGAGGATCTCGAGCAGGCGGACGGCGATCTCGAGCACGCGATCCACCTCATGCGCAAGCATGGCGCGCTCGCCGAGACCTTGGAGCGCGCCCGCAGCTACGGCGCCGCCGCGCGATCCGCGCTCGCCCCCTTCCGCGACTGCGCCGAGAAGCGCGCGCTGGAGGAGGTCGTCGACTTCTGCCTGGAGCGTGGGTTCTAGAACCAGCTCTCCGGCCGCTTACACACCTATCTACACACGCAACTTGACGCGCGGACGGCTGGCTTCCGGTGGCGCAGAAGGGCAGTCATCTTCAGCTCAAGCATCCGACCAAGCCGGACCGCGTCACGGTCCCGCATCCGCGCAGAGACATCCCGATCGGCACGCTGCGTAGCATCGAGAAGCAGGCGGGCATCAGGCTCCGCTGATGTCTTGTCACGATACGGTCCGGGAGAACCGCGATACATGACGGACTACATCGCCCTTATCCACCGGGACGCCAAGAGCGACTTCGGCGTCTCCTTTCCCGATTTCCCGGGCTGCATCACGGCCGGGCGGACGCTCGACGAGGCGCGCGCGCTGGCATCAGAGGCGCTTGCCTTCCATATCGAGGGCATGCTGGAGGACGGCGCCCAGATTCCGCCGCCAAGCGCGCTGGCAGAGATCATGGCGTTGCGCGCGAACCGGGATGCGGTCGCCTTTCTCGTCTCGGTTCCGACCCGTGCCGAGCGCAGCCTGCGCGTCAACGTCATGCTGCCTGAGGGATTGCTGCGCGAGATCGACCGGCGGACCGACAACCGCTCCCGCTTCCTCGCCGAGGCTGCGC
>DATJOK010000060.1:0-11176 GCA_035507155.1 Allostellaceae bacterium | reverse complement strand
GTGATTGACCGGCTCTATCGCGAACATTCGATCAATCGATTGGACCTGTCATCGTTCGCCGCCTAAGACCCTCTCGTACCCCTAGATTTCGAGAGGACGACATGCCCCTGGCTTCCAGCAAGACCGAACAGAACCTGAAGGCCGCGTTCGCCGGCGAAAGCCAGGCCAACCGGCGCTATCTGTACTTCGCACAGAAGGCCGACGTCGAAGGCTACAACGACGTGGCCGCCGTGTTCCGCTCCACCGCCGAAGGCGAGACAGGCCACGCCCACGGGCACCTGGATTTCATGGACGTCGATCCGGCCACCGGGCTGAAGATCGGCGGCACCTCCGACAACCTGAAGGCCGCCATCGCCGGCGAGACCCACGAGTACACCGACATGTACCCGGGCATGGCGCGCACGGCGCGCGAGGAAGGCCATGACGAGATCGCCGACTGGTTCGAAACCCTCGCCAAGGCCGAAAAGTCCCACGCCGGCCGCTTCCAGAAGGCGCTCGACACGCTCGCCTGAGCGTCGACCGCTGAGCCGCGAGACGAAGGGCGTCGTGCTCGCACGGCGCCCTTTGCGCTCCTGATGTGTCTCCACAGCTAGCCAGAGGACGCGCATGCGCGAAGGCAGCCTCGACGCGCCAGTCCGCCATCCGATCGCCTGGGAAGATCCCGACTTCTACGACCGCGAGAAGATCGAGGCGGAGATGCATCGCGTCTTCGACATCTGCCACGGCTGCCGGCGCTGCTTCAATCTCTGCGACAGCTTCCCGCGGCTCTTCGACCTCATCGACAAATCGCCGACCGGCGAGCTCGACGGCGTCGAGACGAAGGACTACGCCAAGGTCGTCGAGGCCTGCACGCTCTGCGACCTCTGCTTCATGACCAAGTGCCCCTACGTGCCGCCGCATGAGTTCAATCTCGATTTCCCGCATCTGATGCTGCGCTACCGCGCGGCGGAGCTGAAAGAGGGCAAGGTGCCCTGGGTGCGCCGCCAGCTGGTGGAGACCGACCGGAATGGAAAGTTGGGCGGCGCCGTGTCGTCGCTCGCCAACTGGGCAGTCGACAAGGAGAACGGCATCACCCGGCCGCTGATGGAGAAAGTGGCGGATCTCGACCGCCGCGCCGAGCTGCCGACATTCACCGGCAAGAGCTTCACGATGCGCGCCAAGTCCGCGCCGCCCGCGGTCGATGCGGCGGCGCCGGCCAAGGGGCGCAAGGCAGTGCTCTACGCCACCTGCTTCGCCAACTATCACAACCCCAGCATCGGTGTCGCGACGCAAGCGGTGCTGGCGAAGAACGGCGTCACCACCGAGGCGGTCTATCCCGGCTGCTGCGGCATGCCGAAGCTGGAGCAGGGCGACATCGCCGCGGTCGCCGCCGCCGCGCGCAAGGTGGCGGCGGAGCTCATGCCCTACATCGACCAGGGCTACGACGTGGTGGCGCTGGTGCCGTCCTGTGCGCTGATGCTGAAATTCGAGTGGCCGCTGATCCTGCCCAAGGACGAAAGCATCCGGAAGCTCGCCCAGGCGACGTTCGACGTCAGCGAATACGTCGTCGACATCGCGAAGAAGGAAGGCTTGGCGCCGGGCCTGAAGCCGCTGGAAGGTGGCGTCACGCTGCATCTCGCCTGCCACGCGCGCGCCCAGAACATGGGCGCCAAGGCGGCGGAGATGCTGCGGTTCCTTCCCAAGGCCGACGTCGCCGTCATCGAGCGCTGCTCGGGCCATGGCGGCTCCTGGGGCGCGATGAAGGAGAATTTCGACATCGCGATCAAGGTCGGGAAGCCGGTGGCGCGCCAGGCGGCGAAGAACGCCAAGGCGCATCTCGCCTCCGAATGCCCGCTAGCCGGCGTCCACATCCGCCAGGGCATGGAGATGCTGGGCGACCAGACCAAGGTGCCGGCCCAGGCGCTGCATCCGATCGAGCTGATGGCGCGCGCCTACGGCCTCAAGACGGAGGGCTGAAATGGCAAGCCGCGAGATCACCCGCGCCGATCTCCTGCCCTGGGAGCAGTACGCCAAGGAGCGCGCCCAGCATAGGAAGCGCATCACCGAGGTGAAGCGCAACCGCCGCATCGAGGTGGGGCCGTTCTGCACCTTCTACTTCGAGAACCGCGACACCATGTGGCTGCAGGTGCAGGAGATGCTGCACATCGAGCGCGGCGGCGAGGCCCAGGTGGCGGACGAGCTCGCCGCCTACAATCCGATGATCCCCGATGGGAGCGAGCTCTCTGCCACGGTCATGATCGAGATCGAGGATCCCGAGCGCCGCCACCAGACGCTGTCGCGCCTCGGCGACATCGAGCACAAGATGTTCCTGAGCTTCGCCGGCGAGACGGTGCAGGGTGTGCCGGACGCCACCCGCGAGAACACCAGCCCCGAGGGCAAGGCCTCCTCGGTGCAGTTCGTCAAATTTCCCTTCACGCCCGCGCAGAAGCAGAAGTTCCGCGCCCCCGGTACCCAGGTGCTGGTCGGCATCAACCACCCCAACTACGGCCACATGGCGGTGATGTCCGAGGCCACGCGCCAGGCGCTGAGCGCGGATTTCGATTGAGCGCGCAAAGCGGCCGTCGCGTCCTTCGAAAACTCCCTCCCCGTTATGCCCGGCCTTGAGCCGGGCATCCACGTCTTTGCGGCTTGCGACAGAAAGGCGTGGATGGCCGGGTCACCCCCGGACCGTGATCCGGGGGCGGCCATGACGCAGAAAGGGTAGCGAGGGCACGGTGCGAGAACCTGCTACTCCGTGCCTCCGTGGCGAACTTCTTTAAATGCCGACCTGGCTCACGAACTTGGTGTTGAGGTAGGCCTCGAGCGCCTCGGTGCCGCCCTCGCTGCCGTAGCCGGAATCCTTGGTGCCGCCGAACGGCACCTCCGGCAAGGCGAGGCCGAAGTGGTTGATCGAGACCATGCCGGACTCGAAGGCGGAGCCGATCGCCGCCGCGGTCTTCGCCGACTTGGTGAAGGCATAGGCGGCGAGCCCGTAGGGGAGCCGGTTCGCCTCCTGCACGACGGCGTCGAAGCTCTTGAAGGGGGCGATCGGCGCCAGCGGGCCGAAGGGCTCCTCGTTCATGATCCTGGCGTCCATCGGCACCTCGGTCATCACCGTGGGCTCGAAGAAGAAGCCCTTGTTGCCGATGCGCTTGCCGCCGGTCTCGAGCTTGGCGCCCTTCTTGACCGCGTCGGAGACGAAGCTCTCCATCGCCTCGACGCGCCGCTCGTGGGCGAGCGGGCCCATCCTGGTGTCGGCCTCGAGGCCGCTTCCCACCTTCACCGCCTTGGCGCCGGCGACGAAGCGGTCGACGAACTTGCCGTAGATCGACTCATGGACGAGGAAGCGCGTCGGCGACACGCAGACCTGGCCGGCGTTGCGGAACTTGGCGGCGACCAGCATCTTCGCCGCGGTCTCCACATCCGCATCCTCGAAAACGATCGCCGGCGAATGGCCGCCGAGCTCCATCGTCGTGCGCTTCATGTACTGGCCCGCAAGCGCGGCGAGCTGCTTCCCCACCGGCACCGAGCCGGTGAAGGTCACCTTGCGGATGACGGGATGCGGAATGAGATATTCCGAGACCACCGAGGGAACGCCGAAGACCAGGTTGACGACGCCCGCCGGCACGCCTGCGTCGGCGAAGCAGCGGATCAGCATGGCGCAGCTCGCCGGCGTGTCTTCCGGCCCCTTGAGGATGATGGAGCAGCCGGCGGCGACCGCGCAGCTCACCTTGCGCACGGCCTGGTTCACCGGGAAATTCCAGGGCGTAAAGGCGGCGACGGGCCCCACCGGCTCCTTGACGACGAGCTGATAGACGCCGTTGGCGCGCGCCGGGATGACGCGGCCGTAGGCGCGGCGGCCTTCCTCGGCGAACCAGTCGATGAGGTCGCCGCCGGCCATCACCTCGAGCTTCGCCTCTCCGACCGGCTTCCCTTGCTCGAGCGTCATCGCGGTGGCGATCTCGTCGGCGCGCGAGCGCAGCAGATCCGCCGCCTTCCGCATCACCTTGTAGCGCTCGAAGGCGGAGACCTGGCGCCAGGCCTGGAAGCCCTTCTCGGCGGCGGCCAAGGCGCGGTCGAGATCCGCCTTGCTGGCGTGCGGCACTTGGCCGATGGGCTCGCCGGTGGCGGGATTGATCACATCCTGGGCCTTGCCGTCCGAGCCCTTGGACCAGCTACCGTCAATGTAGAGAGATACGTCGGGATACATCACTCGCCTCCGGTGCGGACTGGGATGGCGGGAGATTAGCGCATCCGGCTCCGGAGGAAACCTGCGCTCTCGTCAGTGCACGTCTTCGTCAGGGTAAACACCCCAGAGCTCGCTGCGAGGGAGCCAGCCGCGCACGTCCTGGGCCTCGACCCGGCACCATGGACCCTCGCATTCCAGCAGCCTGGCGATGACGCCGGACTCGGCACGAGCGACCACGCTCGACTTCGGGTTGGGATCGCTCATCAGCGTCTGCGTGCCGCCGCGGACTATCACCGCGCGGTTGCCGGTGATCATGCGCTGATGCACCCAGCCCTCGGTGCCCTCCGAATCCCGGATCTTGCGCCAGACGTCGTACTCGGCCACCACCTCCACCGGCAGGCCCTTGCGCGTGTAGACCCATTCGATCGGATAGCGCTCGCCAGGGCCGGTGCGGAGATTGACCTCGTCGGCACGCAACGTCACGAAGCGCGGCACCGCCAGTGCCTTGTCGGCGGCAGCCACGGGACCGATCGAGACGAGCGCCACGACCGCGATCAGCAGCGGGCCGAGGAGCTGGCGCAGACGGAAGAAGCGGTGAGCCGGCGGGGAACGCACGGACTCATCCTCTAATCCCCGCGGAGTCGCGGGTCAAGCCGCGCGCATCGCTCCACGGCGCCGATGCCGCGTTTCGGATAGCGGCGCGCCGCTCAGCGCCGCTGCGCCAGCGCGACACCCGCCAGCACCAGCAGCGCCGCGAGGAGGAGCGGCGCCGTCACCGGCTCGCCGAGGCCCAGCACCGCCAGCAGGAGCGCGATCACCGGCTGCAGAAACTGGGTGGCGCCGATCCGCGCGATACCGCCGCGCTGCAGCGCCCAGTACCAGCAGACGTAGCCCAGAATGGTCGAGCCCAGCGCCAGGAAGCCGAGCGCGCTCCACCCGACCGCGCTGGCGCCATGCCAGGCGGCGGGACCGAGCACCGCGGGCGCCAGCGGCAGCAGCAGGAGACCGCCGAGACCGATACCCCAGAATGTGGCGGCCCAGGCGGTGAGGCCGCGGGCAAGCCATGCGCCTGCCACATAGCCAGCCGAGGCGGCGATGCAGGCGACCATTACCAGGAGATCGCCGCCCAGGCTCGCCTCGCCCGCCGCCATGCCGGAGCGGAACGCGATGAGGGCGACCTCGCCGAGAAAGGCGAGCCCGGCGCCGAGCCACCAGGAGAGCTGCGGCCGGCGCCGCTCCACCACCGCGGCGATGAGGCCGGTGAAGAGCGGCGAGACCGCCAGGATGAGCGCCGCATGGGAGGCCGAGGTGCGCCGGACGCCGATGCTGAACAGCAGCGGGAAGAGCACGAAGCCGCCGAGGGCGGAGACCAGCAGCAGCAGCCATTCCCCGCGGCTCCGCGGCCGCGGCAGGCGGAGCGCGATCGCCAGCGGCACGGCGATCAGCGAGGCGATGATCGTGCGCAGCATGCCGACCGCCAGCGCATCGATCTCCAGCACCGCGATCCGCGTCATGATCGGCGTCGCGCCCCAGAAGGCGAGCGCCGCCCCCGCCGCGGCCAGGATCAGCGCCGTCTCGCGCACCGTCGGCGCTTTCGATCGTTCAGCGGCCATGCCGCGGCAAACTCTAGCGGCGCCGCCCCGGCGCCCCTACGGCAATCTTGTCACGGGGGACATTCCCGGGCGCCGGCGGGCGACACAAGGTTAACCCGGGCCCGCGCTGGACAGGGGATCGGGGGGTTGCTATGGCCATGGACCGAGGAGGCCTGCCCAAAGCCCATGGCGCCCAAGAAGCCGCTCGTCATCGTCACGCGCAAGCTCCCCGACGTCATCGAGACGCGGATGATGGAGCTGTTCGATCCGCGCCTCAATCTCGACGATCATCCGATGACGCCGCAGGAGCTGATCGCGGCGGTGCAGCAGGCGGACGTGCTGGTGCCGACGGTGACCGACCGCATCGACGCGGCGCTGCTGCAGCATGCCGGGCCGCGATTGAAACTCATCGCCTCCTTCGGCACCGGCGTCGACCACATCGACGCGGCGACGGCGCGCGCCAAGGGCATCACCGTCACCAACACGCCGGGCGTCCTCACCGAGGACACCGCCGACATGACCATGGCCCTGATCCTGGCGCTGGCACGGCGCCTGGTAGAGGGCGAGCGGCTGGTGCGCGAGGGTCGTTGGCAGGGCTGGGGCCCGACGCTGATGCTGGGGCACCGGCTCGGCGGCAAGCGGCTCGGCATCATCGGCATGGGCCGCATCGGCGAGGCGGTGGCGCGGCGCGCCCGCGGCTTCGGTCTCTCGATCCACTACCACAACCGCCGCCGCGTGCCGGAAGCGGTCGAGCAGGAGCTCGAGGCTACCTATTGGGAAAGCCTCGACCAGATGCTGGCGCGGATGGACATCGTGTCGGTCAACTGCCCGCATACGCCGGCCACATTCCATCTGCTCTCGGCACGGCGCCTGAAGCTGCTCCGGCGCGAATGCCTCATCGTCAACACCGCCCGCGGCGAGATCATCGACGAGGACGAGCTCACCCGCATGCTGGTTGCCGGCGAGATCGCCGGCGCCGGCCTCGACGTTTTCGAGCACGAGCCCGCCGTCAACCCCAAGCTCCTCAGGCTGCAGAACGTGGTGCTGCTGCCCCACATGGGCTCGGCCACGCTCGAGGGCCGCATCGGCATGGGCGAGAAGGTCATCGTCAACATCAAGACCTTCACCGACGGCCACCGCCCGCCTGATCGGGTGATCGAGGGGGTGAGCTGAGGCTCACTTGATCGACAACCCCAGCAGCGCCGGGACGTCGTTCGGATTCATCGTGGGAAGCCGACTGAGCGTGGCAAGGGTCAGCGGCTTCGGCGGCTCGATCGAGATCGTGATCGCCTGCGGCGATTTCAGGAAGGCGATCACCGCGTCCAGCATCTGCGCTCGGGGCGTGTTGACGAGAATGGCGCGCGCCTGGGCCTCGAGCTGGGCGATGAGCGCGGCGCGGAAGGTGTCGACGTCCTGGTTGGCGCGCTTCGCCGAATAGGCGATGAGCCGGTCGGCGAAGGAATCGTCCTCGTAGCGGATCTCGAGGTGGCGAAGCGTCGCCAGCAGAAGACGCTGCAGCGCCTGCGCGGGATCGTCGGAGCTTGGATCGATGGCGAGATCGCCGAGGTCGAGGCTGATGACGAGCGATCCGAGCTTCGGCAGCACGAAGGCGTAGCGCGGGATCGTCAGCATCTTGGCCGCCGAGTCGTAGCGCGACTGCAGGTCGATATCGAGCACCAGCTCGGTGATGCCGAGATCGGCGGGGCTGAAGCCGGCGGCCGAGGGCGGCAGCCGGCTCAGATCGATGACGAGATCGTCGAGCTTGAAGTCGAGATCAGTGGCCATGTCGATCGAGCCGGCCATGCGGGATTCGATCGATTTCAGGGTCAGCACCGAGTGGCCGCCGGCTTCCGAGGCAAGGTCGCGGAGCGCGAAATGCCGGACGAAGATCCGGCCGGGATCGAAGGGATTGGGGGGAAAGCCCATCGCCGCGAGCGCTGCGCGCGCCTTTGCCGAGCGCGGCCGATAGACCAGCCCCTCGAGCGCCAGCGAGCCGAGGGCAAGCCGTCCCGCGGTGGTCTCGGCCGTCATAGAATCAAGGGCGAAGCCGCCGAGGCTGCCAGGCGCCAGATCGCTCATCATCAGGCGGCCGATCGTCAGGTGAACCGCATCCTTGCCGGCGGCCCGGGCGTCGAGGCCGGCGTATTCCACCTTCTCGAAGGCGATCGCGGAGAACAGCTCGCCGGCGCGCTCCGGCGCGAGGGCGGCGGTGCCGGCAAGCGCGGTGACGAGCCGCCGCAGCTTCACGCCGCGCACCTCTGCGTGGTGCACCGTCGCCTCGAGCGGTCCGGCGGCGAGCTGCAGCCCGTCCCAGGAGATGGTCTCCACCGGCTTGTAGAAGGTCTGATCGGTGAGCGCCTCCGGCCGCTGATCGAGGAGCGTCGCCGCGGCAGCGATGTCGATGCCGGTGGCGTCGATCCGGTCGACCTCGTAATGCGCCTGCTGCGCACCGGTCTCCGCATCGGCGGCGAGGCCGCGGATCTCGACGCGCGCGATCTTGCCGCCGCCGATCGCTTCCGCGGTCACATGCTCGGCGAAACCGTGGCGCCCGCGGCTCGGAAAGGCATAGCGATAGTTCTCGAACTCGACGCGCGTGGCGCTGAGCCCGGCGAGCGCGCGCACGGCGCCGGCATAGTCCGAGCCGAGGCCGGCGATGGCGGCGGGATCGAGGGAGACGGGATCGACGAGGGTGAGCGTCTTCGCCTCATAATGTCCGCCTTCCGGCACCTCGATCGCCGCATCGGCGAGGATCACCGTGCGGGCGATCGGCCGAGGGCCACTATGCGGCCCGAACAGCAGATGCTTGATGCCGAGGGGATCGACGCCGTCGAGGGTGAGATGGCCGATGCGGATCGATTTCCAGGGCGCGTCCACCGCCGCCGCGGCAACGGTGTCCACCTCGAAGCGGTCGGCGAGCAGCGAGTAGTGCATGGCGCCATGGGTGGCACCGCCCTTCGCCGGCAGCAGCATGGTGGCGAGGCTGTCCTCCGCCAGGCGCTCGGCGTAGCGATCGACGGCGATGCCGCCGCCGACCGCCGCGATGACGACCACCGCGCCCAGCGCGGCCCCGATTGCCCAGGGTTTCATGAAAATCCTCGCGACCTGCCCGCCGGAATCATAGCCGCGCCAAGACGGCGTTTCTAGTTAACGGTGCGTTGACGCGCAGGTCGGACAAAGCGGATCTCGGGGGATGCGGATGCGCTGGAAGCCAGCGCGCAGCGCATCATAGAGCAGCAGCGTGCCGCTCAGGGATTCGCCGAGACCAAGGAGCTCCTTCAGCACCTCCACCGCCTGCAGCGTGCCCATGACGCCGGCGATCGCGCCCAGGATGCCGGCGGTCTCGCAGCGCGGGATCAGATCCGGCGGCGGCGGCTCGCGGAAGAGGCAGCGGTAGCAGGGATGCGGCGGCCCGAGATAGGCCTTGAAGGTGGAGAGCTGGCCGTCGAAAGGTGCCAAGGAGGCGGCGACCAGCGTCTTGCGCAGGCGAAAGCAGGCGTCGTTCAGAAGGTAACGCGTGTCGAAATTGTCGCTGCCATCGGCGACGAGATCGTAGGCACCCACCAGCGCGTCGAGGCTCGCGGGACCGAGGCGGACCGCATGGCGCTCCACCTTCACTTCGGGATTGAGCGCCCGGAGCGTGGCATGGGCGCTCTCCACCTTGAGCGCGCCGATCGCCGCGGTCGGATGCGCGATCTGCCGCTGCAGGTTGGAGAGATCGACGGTGTCGTCATCGACGACGCCGAGCGTGCCGACGCCGGCGGCGGCGAGGTAGAGCAGCAGCGGCGAGCCCAGGCCGCCCGCCCCCACCACCAGCACCCGCGCCGCCATCAGCTTGGCCTGCCCCTCCTCGCCGACCTCGTCGAGGATCAGATGGCGGGCGTAGCGCTGGAATTGCGCCTCGGTGAGCTCCATCGCGGACGCGCGGCCTTCCGCGCTCAGATCCCCTCGAAGAGCGCGGTGGAGAGATAGCGCTCGGCGAAATCCGGCAGGATCACGACGATGCGCTTTCCTTCCATGTCGGGCCGCGCGCCCACTTCCAGCGCCGCCGCCAGCGCCGCGCCGGCGGAGATGCCGACCGGCACGCCTTCGAGCCGCGCCACCTCGCGGGCGGTCTTGATCGCGGTGTCGTTGCCGATGCGGACGATCTCGTCGATCAGCTTGGTGTCGAGGATCTGCGGGACGAAACCGGCGCCGATGCCCTGGATCTTGTGCGGGCCTGGCGGGCCACCCGACAGCACCGCGCTGTCCTCGGGCTCGACCGCGATCATCCTGAGGCTTGGCTTGCGCTGCTTCAGCACCGCGCCCACGCCGGTCAGCGTGCCGCCGGTGCCGACGCCGCTCACCACCAGGTCGACGTCGCCACCGGTGTCCTTCCAGATCTCCTCGGCGGTGGTGCGGCGGTGGATCTCCGGATTGGCGGGGTTCTGGAACTGCTGCGGGATGAAGGCGTCGGGGAGCGACTTCACCAGCTCCTCGGCCTTGGCGATAGCCCCCTTCATGCCCTGGGCCGCCGGGGTCAATTCCAGTTGCGCGCCCAGCAGCAGCAGCATCTTGCGCCGCTCGATCGACATGCTGTCGGGCATGGTAAGGATGAGCTTGTAGCCCTTGGCGGCGCAGACGAAGGCGAGGGCGATGCCGGTATTGCCCGAGGTCGGCTCCACCAGGACGGTGCCCGGCTTGATGCGTCCGGCGGCTTCGGCGGCGGCAATCATGTTGATGCCGATGCGGTCCTTCACCGAGGCCATCGGATTGAAGAACTCGCACTTGCCGATGATCTCGGCCTTGGCGCCGTGGGCCTTGGCGAGACGCGGCAGCCGCACCAGCGGCGTCGCGCCCATGGTGTCGATGATGCTGTCATAGACGCGGCCGCGGAATTCCGGCGCGGACGGCGTGGCGGGCTTTGCGGGCTTGGTCTGGGCCATGGGTTCTCCTCGCTTTCCGAAGCAGTAGAGGGCGGTGAGGCCTCTCGCGGTGTGAGCGACCTCTCACCCCGGCGGAACGGGGCGCCTGCTCTCTATATGGTGAAGTCCAGCTTGGCGCCGAACTCGCCGGGGATGCCGGCGCGATGGGCGCGCAGGCACAAATCCTCGATGGTGACGGTGTCGAGCCGCGTCATCAGCTCGTCGCGCAGCTCCTGCCAGAGCGGCCGCACCACGCGGACGCCGAGCTCGGGCCCGGAATCCCGCGCGATCGCGTCCTCGCCACGCTCCAGCGCCTGTACCACCCGCACGATCTCGCCGAGGGTGATGCGCCGGCGCTCGCGAGCGAGGCGATAGCCGCCGCGCGGACCGCGCACGCCGGTCAGGATCCCGGCGCGCACCAGCTGCTGCAGCACCGGCTCCAGGTAGCGGCGCGGAATGCCCTGCCGCCCGGTGATCTCCGTCGACTGCACCGGCAGCGTCCCGGCGTTGTAGGC
>DATJOK010000059.1:0-2958 GCA_035507155.1 Allostellaceae bacterium | reverse complement strand
CCGGCTGCCGCGGGCGATGATCCGCTGGGCAGCGGGGGTGGCGGCCGGGATCGTCACGGTCTCGCAATCCCTGAAGGACGGGCTCGTCGCGCTCGGCGTTCCCGCGGAGAAGATCCGCGTGCTCCGCAACGGTGTCGATCTCCAAGCCTTCCGCCCGGTCGATCGCGCGGCCGCGCGCGCCGCGCTCGGCATCGAGGGGACACTGCTGCTTTCGGTCGGACACCTGATCCCGCGCAAGGGGCACGACCTCGCCATCGCCGCGCTCGCCCAGCTTCCAGACGCGACGCTGGTGATCGTGGGCGAGGGGCCGGAGGAGGGGCGGCTCAAGGCCGCGGCGGTGCGGCTCGGCGTCGCGCCCCGCGTCCGCTTTCTCGGCGCCCGGCCGCACGGAGCACTCGCCGCGCTCTACAGCGCCGCCGACCTGCTGCTGCTGCTCTCGACCCGCGAGGGCTGGGCCAATGTCCTGCTGGAGGCCATGGCTTGCGGCACACCGGTGGTGGCGACGCCCGCCGGCGGCACCCCCGAGGTGCTGGCGAGCCCGGTCGCGGGGGAGCTGGTGATGGAGCGCGATCCCGCCGCCGTTGCCGCGGCGGTCACCCGGCTCCTCGCCCGCAGGCCCGCCCCGGCGGCGGTCCACGCCTATGCGGAGGGGTTCAGCTGGGATGCCACCACCGAGGGGCAGCTCGCGCTCATGGCCGAGGTGCTGGGCGGCCAGCCTTCCTCGTTAACCGTGAATCCGATGGGCCGGCGGCGCGCCCTTTGATAGGATCGCGCCCGATCTCCTGGAAGCGTAACGGCATCTTTACGGATCGATGACGGCCGAAGGGCCGGAGGGAGCGGGACCCCCATGTGCGGCATCGTCGGACTGTTCGAGACGCGCGGCCGGCGCCCGATCGACCGGGCGCTGCTGCAGCGGATGACGGACGCGCTCGAGCATCGCGGGCCGGACGACGCCGGCTATCACCTGGCGCCGGGCATCGGTTTCGGCCACCGCCGGCTCTCCATCATCGACCTCTCGCCGCTTGGCCATCAGCCGCTCTTCAACGAGGACGGCAGCGTCTGCGTCACCTACAACGGCGAGATCTACAATTACCGCGAGCTCGTCGACGAGCTGCAGGCGGCGGGCCACACCTTCCGCTCGCGCTGTGACACCGAGGTGCTGGTGCATGGCTGGGAGGAGTGGGGCCCGGCGATGGTGGATCGCCTCAACGGCCAGTTTGCCTTCGCGATCTGGGACGAGCGCCAGGAGACGCTGTTCCTGGCGCGCGACCGCTTCGGCGAGAAGCCGCTCTACTACGCCGAGCTCGACGACGGCCAGCTCGCCTTCGCCTCCGAGCTGAAGGCGTTGCTGCTGCATCCGAAGCTCGGGCGCGACATCGATCCGCGCGGCGTCGCCGATTACTTCTCCTACGGTTACGTGCCGGATCCGCGCACCATCTACCGCGGCGTCGCCAAGCTGCCGCCCGCCCACACGCTCACCATCCGCCGCGGTGCGGGCGTGCCGGCGCCGCGCCAATACTGGGATGTCGCCTTCGGCGAGGACGGCCCCAAGGACGAGGCGGCGGTTGCCGAGGAGCTGGTCGAACGCCTCCGCAAGGTGGTCGGCCTGCGCATGGTGGCGGACGTGCCGCTCGGCGCCTTCCTCTCCGGCGGCGTCGACAGCAGCGCCGTCGTCGCCATGATGGCGGCGCAGTCGAGCGGCCCGGTCAACACCTGCTCGATCTCCTTCAACGAGGGCGACTACGACGAATCCCGCTACGCGGCGCAGGTGGCGGAGCGCTTCCATACCGCGCATTTCTCCCGCGTGGCGAAGGCGGACGATTTCGATCTCCTGGACCGGCTCGCGGGATTCTACGACGAGCCCTTCGCCGACAGCTCGGCGCTCCCGACCTATCTCGTCTGCGCGCTGGCGCGGGAGCGGGTGACGGTGGCGCTCTCCGGCGACGGCGGCGACGAGGTCTTCGGCGGCTATCGCCGCTACTACTGGCACCAGAACGAGGCGGGCGTGCGCGCGCTGCTGCCGCGGGCGCTCCGCGCGCCGGTCTTCGGCGCGCTGGGCCGGCTCTATCCGAAGCTCGACTGGGCGCCGCGGCCGCTCCGCGCCAAGGCGACCTTGCAGAATCTGGCGCGAAGCGCCGCCGAGGCCTACTTCAACTCCATCTGCGCGGTGCCCGAGGGCGTGCGCGAGCGGCTCTTCTCGCCGGCGCAGCGGCGCGAGCTCGGTGGCTACCGGCCGATCGAGGTGCTGAGCGAGGCGATGGCGAAGGCGGGGACCGAGCACAGCCTGTCGCAGATCCAGTACGCCGACATGAAGACCTATCTCCCCGGCGACATCCTGACCAAGGTCGACCGGGCGAGCATGGCGACCTCGCTGGAGGTGCGCGTTCCGATCCTCGACCACGAGTTGGTGCAGTGGCTCGCGCGCATTCCCTCCTCGCTGAAGCTCCGCGGCCGCGAGGGCAAGTACATCTTCAAGAAGGCGCTCGAGCCGCAGCTGCCGCGGGAGATCCTCTATCGCCCCAAGATGGGCTTCGCAGTGCCGCTCAAGGCCTGGTTCCGCGGGCCCCTCAGCGAGCGCGTCAAGCGCATCGTCACTACGGGGAGCCTGGTCGAGACCGGGCTCTTCGACGTCCCCTATCTCCGCGCCCTCGTCGACCAGCACCAGTCTGGCGTCTCCGACCACAGCTCGGCGCTCTGGTCGCTGATGATGTTCGAATCCTTCCTGCGCAAGGTGCACGGCCAGCCCCTCGACGTGGCGAGCGCCGAGCCGCGCCCGCGCCTGCGCGCGGCAGCGGGGTGAGGACGGACTTACCGCACGCGGTCTCGCTCGCGCGTCCAATCGTCCGGTGCAACCCATTCTTGATCAGCCCGCGCGATCTAACCATGGTGCCGGTGCAACGGCCGGCCGCCAGCCGTGATAGTATCTCCGAGTTCCAGAACCGTTGACCGATCGAGATG
>DATJOK010000058.1:0-25730 GCA_035507155.1 Allostellaceae bacterium | reverse complement strand
AATTTTCGAGAAATCTCCGGCCGTGCCGCTGACGCTCTACAACACGCTGACCCGCCGCAAGGAGGCCTTCGAGCCGCTCGATCCCGCGCGCGTCCGCATGTATGTCTGCGGTCCCACGGTCTATGACTTCGCCCATATCGGCAACGCGCGGCCGGTGATCGTGTTCGACGTGCTGTTCCGCCTGCTGCGCCGGCAGTACGGCGAGAGCCATGTCACCTACGTCCGCAACATCACCGACGTCGACGACAAGATCAACGCCGCCGCCAAGGCGAGCGGCGAGACCATCCGCGAGGTGACCGAGCGCACCGCCAAGGCATTCCACGAGGATGTGGCGGCGCTGGGCGCGCTGCCGCCGACGCGGGAGCCGCGCGCCACCGAGCACATCGCCGAGATGGTGCGGATGATCGAGGAGCTGATTGCCGGTGGCCATGCCTATGCGGCCGAGGGCCACGTGCTCTTCGCGGTGAAGAGCAAATCCGATTACGGCAAGCTCTCGCGCCGGCCGCATGACGAGATGATCGCCGGCGCCCGCGTCGAGGTGGCGCCCTACAAGCGCGATCCCGGCGACTTCGTGCTGTGGAAGCCGTCGCCGCCGGACCTCCCGGGCTGGGACAGCCCCTGGGGCCGCGGTCGGCCCGGCTGGCACATCGAATGCTCGGCGATGGCGGAGACCTATCTCGGCGAGAGCTTCGACATCCATGCCGGCGGCCTCGATCTCATCTTCCCGCACCACGAGAACGAGATCGCCCAGAGCGAGTGCGCCCACGGCGGCAAGCTCTTCGCGCGCTACTGGCTCCACAACGAGTTCGTCATCGTCGAGGGCGAGAAGATGTCGAAGAGCCTCGGCAACTTCCGCACCATCCGCGACGTGCTGGCCGACGCGCCCGGCGAGGCGGCGCGCTACGCCATGCTGACCGCGCATTACCGCGACCCCATGGACTGGACCGCAGAGCGGCTGCGCCAGGCGAAGCAGGCTTTGGATCGCTTCTATCTTGGCCTCCGCGCCGTGGCGGATATGCCGGCGATGGGCGCTGGCGAGATTCCGCATGCCGTCCGGATGGCCCTCGAGGACGATCTCAATACGCCGCTGGCGCTGACCGCGCTGCACGAGCTGCTGGGCGAGCTCAACAAGGCCGGTGATTACACCGAGAAGGCGCGGCTCAAAGGCGCGCTCCTCGCCGGCGGCGCGGTGCTGGGCCTGCTGCAGCAGGATTCGGAGGCGTGGCTCCGTGGCGCGGAACAGGGCGATGGCGAGATCGAAGCGCTGATCGCCAAGCGGCTCGCCGCCCGCAAGGCGAAGAACTTCGCCGAGGCGGACCGCATCCGTACCGATCTCGCCCTCAAGGGAATCGTCCTCGAGGACAAGCCGGACGGCACCACGCTCTGGCGCAGGGCGAGCTAGGCTGATGATGAGCATGCGACCCGCCCCCCTCCCTAACCCTCCCCCTCAAGGGGGGAGGGGATTCGCCGCTGCTTCCGCTCGTCGCCCCTCCCCCTTTGAAGGGGAGGGCAGGGTGGGGGGTGAGGCAAGCTCCGACGAATGCCTGCACGGAAACCACCGATGACCGGCGAGCGCATCTATCTCTACGACACCACACTGCGCGACGGGGCGCAGACCCAGGGCGTCGATTTCTCTGCCGCCGACAAGGCGGCGCTGGCGCGCGAGCTCGACGCGCTCGGCATCGACTACGTCGAGGGTGGCTGGCCCGGAGCCAATCCGACCGACGATGCCTTCTTCGCCAAGCTGCCAACGCTGAAGCAGGCGCGGATCGCCGCCTTCGGAATGACGCGCCGCTCCGGCCGCAGCGCCGGCAACGATCCCGGCCTCGCCGCGACGCTCAGCAGCACGGCGAGGGTCGCCACCATCGTCGGCAAGACCTGGGACTTCCATGTAAAGGTCGCGCTCGGCGCCGAGCTGCCGGAGAACATCGAGATGATCGCGGACTCGATCGCGCATCTGAAGACGCGCCTCGACGAGGTGCTGTTCGACGCCGAGCACTTCTTCGACGGCTACAAGGCCAATCCGGATTACGCGCTCAACTGCCTGAAGGCAGCGCATAGCGCCGGCGCGCGCTGGCTGGTGCTGTGCGACACCAATGGCGGCACCTTGCCGCACGAGATCGAGCGCATCGTCGGCGCGGTGGCGCGGATCATTCCCGGCGACCGCCTCGGCATCCATTGCCACAACGACACCGAGAACGCGGTGGCGAACTCGCTGGCGGCGATCCGCGCCGGCGCGCGGCAGGTGCAGGGGACGCTGAACGGTCTCGGCGAGCGCTGCGGCAACGCCAACCTGATCTCGCTCATTCCGACGCTGATGCTGAAGATGGGCTACGCGACCGGCGTCAGCGAGGCGGGCCTGAAGCGGCTCACCCATGTCTCGCGCCTCCTCGACGAGCGCTTGAACCGCGCGCCCGACCGCCACGCCGCCTATGTGGGCGAGGCCGCCTTCGCGCACAAGGGCGGGCTCCATGTCTCGGCGGTGGAGAAGGACGCGCGCTCCTACGAGCACATCGAACCCGCCGCGGTCGGCAACCGCCGGCACGTGGTGGTCTCCGACCAGGCCGGGCGCTCGAACCTGCTGGCGCGCCTGCGCGAGATCGGCATCGACGGCGAGCAGCACCAGGCGAAGCTCGGCGCGCTCCTGGAGCAGGTGAAGGAGCGGGAATTCGCCGGCTACGCCTATGACGGCGCCGAGGCGAGCTTCGAGCTGATGGCGCGCCGCCTCCTCGACAGCGTGCCGGAATATTTCAAGCTGCAGAGCTTCCGGGTGCTGGACGAGCGGCGCTGGAACGCGCGCAGCGAGCTGGTGACGCTCTCGGAGGCCACCATCAAGGTGGAGGCGGGCGGCGAGCGGGTGATGACGGTGGCGGAGGGGAACGGCCCGGTGAACGCCCTCGACACCGCGCTCCGCCAGGCGCTGATCCCGCATTACCCGGAGCTCGCCCAGGTGCGCCTCACCGACTACAAGGTGCGGATCCTGACGCCCCAGGACGGCACCAAGGCGGTGACCCGGGTGATGATCGAGAGCAGCGACGGCGAGGACACCTGGTCCACCGTCGGCGTCTCCAGCAACGTGATCGATGCCTCCTACATCGCGCTCCACGACAGCCTCACTTACAAGCTCTGGCGCGCCGGGCGCAGGGGCTAGTTTTCTCGTTGCTCGCCTGTGACTCACCCCCCTTCCTAACCTTCCCCCTCAAGGGGGGAAGGGATTCGCGACTGCTTCAGCGCACGCCCCCTCCCCCCTTGAGGGGGAGGGTAGGGAGGGGGGTAGAGTTCACGCGTAATCGCTCGAGAAAGAGTCTCGCCTGATGGCCGGCACCAACCGCCGCCGCACGCGGATCGCCGAGGGGCCCGCTGTCATCCTGGTCGAGCCGCAGCTTGGCGAGAACATCGGCACCTCGGCCCGGGCCATGCTGAACTGCGGGCTCGGCGATCTCCGCCTGGTGACGCCGCGCGACGGCTGGCCCAACGACAAGGCGATCAATGCCGCGAGCGGTGCCGACGTGGTGGTGAACGGCGCCCGGCTCTTCGGCAGCATCGCCGAGGCGAGCGCCGATATCCGGCATCTCTACGCCGCCACCGCCCGCGACCGCCACATGGTGAAGCGCATCCTGACGCCGCGCGCAGCCGCCCTCGAGATGCGCCGCCACATCGCGGCCGGCGAGAGCTGCGGCGTCCTCTTCGGCCCGGAGCGCACCGGCCTCACCAGCGACCAGACCTCGCTGGCCGAGACCATGATCACCGTGCCGCTCAACCCCGCCTTCTCCTCGCTCAACCTCGCCCAGGCGGTCCTGCTCATGGGCTACGAGTGGTTCCAGGCCGGCGACGAGACGCCGCCGGAGCACCTCCATGTGGGCCAGAGCCGGCCGGCGACCCAGGCGGAGTTCGAGCGCTTCTTCGATCACCTGGAAGAGGAGCTGATCGTCAACGGCTTCCTCCGCGAGCGCGACAAGCGGCCGAGCATGGTGCGGAACCTGCGCTCGCTTTTCCTGCGCGCCCACTGCACCGAGCAGGAGCTCCGCACCCTCCACGGCGTCGTCACCGCCTTCGCCGGTCCCCGGAAGCGGCCGGGGAAGAAGGTCGCCGAGTAGAAATCATGGAGCCGGGCCAGACGGTTAGGGCGGGGCGCCAGAGGTAGGGGCGGCGCAACGGCGGGTTTGACTTTCGGCCGTCCCCCGCTATAGTCCCGCGCCTCATTCCCGAGAATACGGGTGGCGACACCCTGCCGCCGGCTTAGCCGGACCGGACTATCGGGACACGAACAACCAATCCTGAGAAGGGATCAGACCGGCTATGAGCAAGCGCGAGCAGTCCAAGTACAAAGTCACCCGCCGCCTCGGCGTCAACCTCTGGGGACGGCAGAAGGCCCCGCTCAACCGCAACCGGGATTACGGTCCCGGCCAGCACGGCCAGCGCCGCAAGAAGCCGTCCGACTACGGCGTGCAGCTGATGGCGAAGCAGAAGCTCAAATTCTACTACGGCAACATCGGCGAGCGGCAGTTCCGCCGCTTCTACCAGGAGGCCGCGCGCCGCAAGGGCGACACCGGCGAGAACCTGATCGAGCTCCTGGAGCGCCGTCTTGACGCCGTCATTTATCGCATGAAGTTCGCGCCCACGGTCTTCGCGGCGCGCCAGCTGGTCAACCACGGCCATGTGCGTGTCAACGGCAGGCGCGTCACCATTCCCTCCTACCAGGTGAGCGACGACGACAAGATCGAGCTCAAGGAGAAGTCGAAGCAGATGGCGCTGGTGCTGGAGGCGACCAAGTCCGGCGAGCGCGATGTGCCCGACTACGTGGAGGTCGATCACGACACCATGAAGGGCCGCTTCGTCCGCGCGCCGAAATTCGCCGACGTGCCCTACCCCGTGCCGATGGAGCCCAACCTGGTGGTTGAGTTCTACTCGCGCTGAGCGCGGAAGCAATCTTCGACAAGAAAATGGCCGCCTCCGGGCGGCCATTTTGCTTATGACGGGCCCAGTGAGAGATTGCTCATAGTGTGGGTCGGCTGCGCTTGCTCATGCTTCCTGCCGCGAGGCCGTCGGGGCCGGCTTTGGCTTTCGGGCGGAGTTCGGTATATCTGACGCAGGAATATCGAAAAACCGGAGGGTCAGGGCTTGCAGGATGTCGCGGTCGTCGCGCTGACCATCGCCGGCCTGCTGATCCCCATCAGCTTCATCCAGCCTCTGAGCGAGCGGCTGCATCTGCCGCACTCGGTGCTGCTGGCGGTGGTGGGCGTCGCCATCGGCGCGGTCTCCGGCTTCCTGCTGGAGACACCGCTCACCAGCGCCTTCGACGACGTGGTGAAACCGCTGGTGAATCTGCCGGTCTCCTCGGCGGTCTTCATCGTGGTCTTCCTGCCGATCCTGCTGTTCCAGACCGCGCTCACCATCGATGTCCGCGAGATGGTGCCGGACATGGCGCCGATCCTGATGCTGGCGGTGGTGGCGGTGGTGGTGGCCGCGGCCGCCATCGGCTTCAGCCTCTCGGCGGCGGCGGGCGTGCCGCTGCTGGTGGCGCTGCTGCTGGGCGCCATCGTCGCCACCACGGATCCTGCCGCCGTCGTGGCGATCTTCCGCGAGCTCGGCACGCCCGCGCGGCTCACCCGCCTGGTCGAGGGCGAGAGCCTCCTCAACGACGCCGCCGCGATCGTGCTCTTCACCCTGCTGTTGGAGATGCTGGTGGGCGGCCACCACCCGAGCCTCGCCGACGCCGCCGTTCGCTTCGCGGTGACCTTCCTCGGCGGCGTGGTGCTGGGCCTGGCGGCGGCGCGTCTCTTCGCCATGGTGGCGCCGCTGCTGGGCGGCATCCGCACCGCCGAGATGTCGCTGACGGTGGCGCTTCCCTACATCGTCTACATCCTCGGCGACGAGGTCTTCGACGTCTCCGGCGTCGTCGCCGTGGTGGTCTGCGGCCTCGCGGTGGGGGTCAGCGGCCGCGCGCGGCTCGCGCCGGAGAACTGGGCCTATCTCGAGAACGTCTGGGAGCAGATAGGCTTCCTCGCCGGCTCCCTGATCTTCGTGCTGGCGTCGATCCTGGTGCCGAAGCTGCTGGTGGACGTCGATCTGCACGACGCGCTGCTGCTGGCGATCCTGGTGGCGGCGGCGTTCCTGGCGCGGGCATTGGTGCTGTTCGTGCTGCTGCCGGTGCTGAGCGGGCTCCGGCTCAGCGACCGCGTCGACAACGCCTACAAGATCGTCATCACCTGGGGCGGGCTCCGTGGCGCCGTGACCCTGGCGCTGGCGCTCGGCGTCACCGAGCATCCGCAGCTCGACCAGCCGACCAAGACGCTGGTCGCCGTGCTGTCGACCGGCTTCGTGCTGTTCACGTTGCTGGTCAACGGCCTGACGCTCCGACCGCTGATCCGGCTGCTGAAGCTCGACCGCCTGTCGCCGCTCAACCAGGCGATCCGCAGCAAGGTGCTGGCGGTGTCGCTTGCCGACGTGCGCGACGCCGTCCGCGTCACCGCCGACCAATACGGCATCAGCCCGGAGGTCGCGCTCTCGGTGACGCGGCCCTTCGACCAGCGGATCGTCCAGGTCTCGGAGGAGTCAAATCTCGAGGTGGCGATCTCCGACGCCGACCAGATCACCATCGGCCTCATCGCCCTCACCAACCGCGAGCGGCAGCTCATTCTCTCTCATCTCGGCCAGCGCACGGTCCCGCCGCCGGTGGTGGAGCGGCTGCTGCGCGAGACCGGCAATCTGCTGGACGCCGCCCGCACGCGCGGCATTGCCGGCTACGAGCGCGTCGCCCATCACCTGCTGGCCTACCGCTGGCCCTTCCGCGTCGCGCATCTGCTGCATCGCCGGCTCGGCATCGACCGGCTGCTGGCGCATCAGCTGTCGACGCGCTTCGAGCAGATGCTGGTGCGCCACCTGGTACTGGAGGCGCTGACGCGCTTCGCGCAGCGGCGGCTGCGGCCGCTGGTGGGGCCGCGCGCCGCCGAGGCGCTCGAGAAGGTTCTGCTGACGCGCAGCGAGGAGACCGCCCGTGGTCTCGACACGCTCCGCCTGCAGTACCCCGAGCATGCCGAGGCGCTGGAGCGCCGCTTCCTCGTGCAATCGGCGCTGATCCGCGAGCAGGCGGAATATCGCGAGCTCTTCGAGGAGGGGTTGATCGGCCGCGAGCTCTTCGACGATCTGCAGCGCGAGCTCAAGGAGGAGGAGGAGCAGGCGAAGGCACGCCCGCCGCTCGATCTCGGCCTGCACAGCGAGGGGCTGCTGCGGCGCCTCGACTTCTTTCAGAGCTTCAGCGACATCGAGCTGCGCGCGCTGGCGCGCCGCTTCCGGCCGCGCCTCGCGCTGCCGGACGAGGTCATCATCCGCAAGCACGAGCGTGGCGACGACGCGTTCTTCATTTCTTCGGGCGCGGTGGAGGTGGTGCTGGCGAACAGCAACGTGCGCCTGGGCCGCGGAGATTTCTTCGGCGAGATGGCGCTGCTCACCGGACAGCCGCGCGGCGCGGACGTGGTGGCGCTCACCTACTGCCAGCTCCTGGTGCTGACCAAGCGCGACTTCCAGCGTTTCCTGCAGAAGCATCCCCGCGCGCAGGCCGAGATCGACCGCGTGGTCGCCGACCGCACCGCCATGAACACCGCGATCGCCGGCAGCCAGGGCTGAGATTCGCCTTTTGCCGCCGCGCCTTGCGGCCCGCCGGCCCGTCGATTGGGAAATTCCTCTCCACTGCAATATGATAGAGCCGACCGACGGATTCGACCTCCGGGAGACCCATGCTACCGCTTCAGCTCGGCATCGTGTTCCTGCTCATCCTCTTGAACGGGCTCTTCGCCATGGCGGAGGCGGCGATGCTGGCCTCGCGCCGCGCCCGGCTGCAGCATGCCGCTGACAGCGGACGGGGCGGCGCGCGCGCCGCGCTCGAGCTGATCCGCGAGCCCGGCCGCTTTCTCTCGACGGTGCAGATCGGCATCACGGTGATCAGCGTGCTCGCCAGCGCCGTGGGCGGCGTCACGCTGGGCGATCGCCTCGCCACCGAGCTCGAGCGCGTTCCCGGCTTCGTCGGGGAATACGCCCACGTCATCAGCATCGGCATCGTGGTGGCCGGCATCTCCTATGTCTCGCTGGTGGTTGGCGAGCTGGTGCCGAAGCGCATCGCGCTCGCCAAGCCCGAGGCGATCGCCGCCGGCGTCGCATCTTCGCTCGGCGTCTTCGCCCGCATCGCCACGCCGCTCGAGTGGCTCCTGAGCGCCTCGACCAATCTGGTGCTGCGGCTGCTGCCGGTGAAGGCCGATCCCGAGGGCGTCACCGAGGAGGAGATCACGGTGATGCTGCGCGAAGGCACCGCCGCCGGGCGCTTCCACGCGGTCGAGACGGCGATCGTGCAGATGGCGTTCCGCCTCGGCGACCGCCGCATGGGCGCGGTGATGACGCCGCGCACCCAGGTGGAATGGCTCGATCTCGCCGGGAGCGTCGAGGAGCAGCGGGTCAGGATCGCGACCTCGCCCTATTCGCGCTTTCCGGTCGGCGACGGCAGCCCGGAGCAGGTGGTGGGCGTGGTGCAGGGCAAGGACCTGCTGGCCCAGGTGCTCTCCGACAAGCCCTTCGATATCCGCGCCGCGATGCGGCGTCCGCTTTACATCCCCAACACGGTGACGGCGCTGCGCGCGCTCGAGATCTTCAAGAAGTCCGGCGAGCCGATGGCGCTGGTGGTGGACGAGTACGGCGCCTTCGAGGGCATCGTCACCTTGCAGGACATCCTGCAAACGCTGGTGGGCGACATCACCCAGCCCGGTGTCGCGGCCGACGCCCCGGTGGTGAAGCGGGAGGACGGCTCCTGGCTCGTCGATGGCATGGTGCCGATCGATCAAATCAAGGACCTGACCGGCCTCGCGACGCTGCCTGGCGAGGAGAGCGGCGATTTCCACACCCTGGGTGGCTTCCTGATGGCGCAGATGAACCGCATTCCGGCGGTGGCCGATCACACGACGATCGACGGCTTCCGCTTCGAGGTGGTGGACATGGACGGCCGCCGCGTCGACCGCGTCCTCATCGTGCCGCCGAAGCGCCTGCGCGTGCGGTCGGAGGCGAAATCATGAGCGCGGTACTGCCGACCTATTTCGTCTCGCATGGCTCGCCGACCCTGGCGCTCGATCCCGGCGCCACCGGCGCCTTCTGGGAGGAACTCGGCCAGAAGCTGCCGCGGCCCGACGCCGTGCTCTGCGTCTCTGCCCATTGGATGACCACGACGCCCGCGGTGAGCCTCGCCGCGCAGCCCGAGACCATCCATGATTTCTACGGCTTTCCGGCGCCGCTCTACGAGATCCGCTATCCGGCGCCGGGCGCGCCGGCGCTGGCGGAGCGGGCGGCGACCCTCCTCGAGGCCGCCGGCATCGCGACCGCGCGCGATCCCGGCTACGGCCTCGATCACGGCGCCTGGGTTCCGCTGCGATCCATGTATGCTGCCGCCGATCTGCCGGTGACGCAGCTCGCGATCCAGCCGCGACGCGACGCCGGCTGGCACCATCGGATGGGGGAGGCGCTGGCGCCGCTCCGCCGCGAGGGCGTGCTGGTGCTGGCGAGCGGCGGTGCCGTCCACAATCTCCGCGCGGTCGACTGGCGGGGCGGCACGACGCCGGGCTGGGCGATGGCGTTCGACCAGTGGCTTGCCGGCGCGCTCGCCGTCGGCGACACCGAGGCGCTGATCGCCTGGGAGAGAACCGCGCCCAACGCGCGCCAGGCGCATCCGACCGAGGATCATTTCCTGCCGCTCTTCGTGGCGCTGGGCGCTGCCGGGAAAGGGGCGCGCGGCAAGCGCATCCACGACGGCTTCACCCTCGGCAGCCTCAGCATGGCCGCGTTCGAGATCGGCGGCTGAGAGGGAAGCGGAGAATGCCGACCATCGTCAGGGATGCGCGACAGTTCAAGGCCGGCTGCGCCTGGGGCGCGCGCGATCTCGCCGAGATCGACGGCGCCACCGTCCGCCTCCATTGGACGGACCAGCCCTACAAGTGGCACGTCAACGACGGCGCCGAGGTCTTCGTGGTGCTGGACGGAATGGTGGAGATGAAATACCGCGAGAGCGGCGTCGAGAAGAGCGTCCACCTCGGGCCCGCCGACCTGTTCATCGCCGATGTCGGCGACGAGCATGTGGCCTGTCCTGTCGGCGAGGCGCGGATCCTGGTGGTCGAGCGCAAAGGCTCGGTGTGAGCTGGTGGCCGGCAGCGCCGCCGGCTGCCGTTCCCGGACCATCGATGACACAGCGGTTGTGATCGCCATCACAGCGGCGGGTGCCGCCGGTGCCCATTCTCTCTCACCGAAGCGGGATCGAGGGCAGCATTCCGATCCCCGGGGAGATCACCATGACCATGCATGACGTCCTTCGGCACCAGGAGCTTGTCCATCGGCCGGAAGATCTGGTCGCGCGCATTCTGGCGGTGGGAACGGTAACCGTCTGCCTGCTGGCACTCGGCTTCGTGATTGCGGGCGCCACCGGTGGCGGCAAGCCGCTCGGTGAGGTCGACAGCGCACAGGTTCTGAACTATTCGGAGTGACGCGGTCGCCAAAAGCGAAACGGCCGGCGCACTCGCCGGCCGTCTCGTTCGCGAGAGTGAAGACGTTGCTCAGGCGGCGCGGGTATCGATGCCGCGCTCGGAGAGCAGATCGCGCAGCTCGCCGGTCTCGAACATCTCGCGGATGATGTCGCAGCCGCCGACGAATTCGCCCTTCACATAGAGCTGCGGAATGGTGGGCCAGCTCGAGAAGTCCTTGATGCCCTGGCGCAGCGCCGGGTCCGCCAGCACGTCGATGCCTTTGAACTTCACGCCCATGTGGGTGAGGATCTGCACCACCGCGGCGGAGAAGCCGCACTGCGGGAAGACCGGCGTCCCTTTCATGTAGAGGACGACGGAGTTGTCGGTGATGTCCTGCTTGATGCGGTCGGAAACGACGGGATCGGTCATGGGTGGAAACCTCGGCTGGTAAAGAGGGGAAGCGGTCAGCTCTCGGGCAGGCTGGTCTGGAGCGCGAGCGCATGCAGCTCGTTGCCCATCCGGCCGCGGAGCGCCTGATAGACCATCTGATGCTGCTGCACGCGGGTCTTGCCCCGGAAGGCGGCGGAGACGACATGGGCGGCGTAGTGGTCGCCGTCGCCGCGCAGATCCTCGATGGTCACCTTGGCGTCCGGCAGCCCTTCCTTGATGAGCTGCTCTATGGTTCCCGCGTCGATCGGCAAGTGCCTGTCCCGCCCAGGGTTAAGGAAGTCTCACGGCGTTGCCATATAGTCCGGCAGCCACGCCTCGTGAATCCGCTTGAGCTCGCCTGTCGATATGGCACCGGCGCCGGCCACTGTCAACGCGTCGCCCCCGGTGGCACCTATGCTTAACGCCGGAACCCCGGCCGCCCTGGCTCTCGCCAGCAGGCCTTCCGCATCAGCGGTTGCAAGGAGATAGCGGCCCTGGTCCTCGCCAAAGGCGGCGGCATGGGCGGGAAGGCCCGGCGGCAGGGTCAGAGTGGCGCCGATGCCTCCCGCCATCGCCATATCCGCCACCGCCACCAGGAGCCCACCATCGGAGAGGTCATGGCAGGCGCTTACCCGCCTGGCCTCAATCTCGCTCCGCACGAAATCGCCATTGCGGCGCTCGGCCGCGAGATCGACCGGCGGCGGCGCGCCGTCCTCGCGGCCGTGGATCTCGCGGAGATAATAGGAGCTGCCGAGATGGCCCCTGGTCTCGCCGATCAGGATCAGCGTCTCGCCGGCGCGCTTCAGCGCCAGCGACATGGATTTACCGACGTCTTCAAGGATCCCGACGCCGCCCACCACCGGCGTCGGCAGGATGCCGCTGCCATTGGTCTCGTTGTAGAGCGAGACGTTGCCGGAGACGACGGGGTAGTCGAGGGCGAGGCAGGCGGCGCGCATGCCTTCGACGGCGCCGGCGAACTGCCCCATGATCTCCGGCCGCTCCGGATTGCCGAAGTTCATGTTGTCGGTGATCGCGATCGGCGTGGCGCCGACGGCGGTGAGGTTGCGCCAGGTCTCCGCCACCGCCTGAGCGCCGCCGCGCTCGGGATCGGCGACGCAGTAGCGCGGCGTGCAGTCGACCACCATGGCGAGCGCTTTCTTGCTGCCATGGAGCCGCACGACGGCGGCGTCGCCGCCCGGCCGCTGCACCGTCATCCCCATGACGAGGTGGTCGTACTGCTGCCAGATCCAGCGCTTCGAGCAGAGGTCGGGCGTGCCCAGCAGCGTCTTGAGCGCGCCCATGAGATCGGCGGGCGCCGGCACGTCGCTCGCCGCCAGCTCGGCGCGCTTCGGCGTCGGCGTCCAGGGCCGATCGTAGACCGGCGCCTCGGTCACCAGCGGCCCCACCGGCATGTCGGCGACGGTTTGTCCATGCATGCGCAACACGAGATTGCCGGTCTCCGTCACCTTGCCGATGACGGCGAAATCCAGCTCCCACTTCTCGAAGATGCGCCGCGCCAGCGCCTCGCCGCCGGGCTTCAGCACCATCAGCATGCGCTCCTGGCTCTCGGAGAGCATGATCTCGTAGGGCGTCATGTGGGTCTCGCGCACCGGCACCCGGTCGAGATCGAGCTCGATGCCGAGCCCGCCCTTGCCCGACATCTCGACCGAGGAGGAGGTGAGGCCGGCGGCGCCCATGTCCTGGATGGCGACGATGCAGTCCTCCGCCATCAGCTCCAGGCACGCCTCGATGAGGAGCTTCTCGGTGAAGGGATCGCCCACCTGCACGGTCGGCCGCTTCTCCTCGGCGTCGGCGTTGAACTCGGCCGATGCCATGGTGGCGCCGTGGATGCCGTCGCGGCCGGTCTTGGCGCCGACATAGATCACCGGGTTACCGGGGCCCGCGGCCTTCGAATAGAAGATGCGGTCGGCCTTGGCGATGCCGACGGTCATCGCGTTGACGAGGATGTTGCCGTTGTAGGAGGGGTGGAAGTTGCACTCGCCGCCCACGGTCGGCACGCCGACGCAGTTGCCATAGCCACCGATGCCGGCGACGACGCCCGAGACCAGATGCCGGGTCTTTGGATGATCGGGGCTGCCGAAGCGGAGCGCGTTCAGATTGGCGATCGGCCTGGCACCCATGGTGAAGACATCGCGCAGGATGCCGCCGACGCCGGTGGCGGCACCCTGATAGGGCTCGATGAAGGAGGGGTGGTTGTGGCTCTCGATCTTGAAGATCGCGGCGTCGCCGTCGCCGATGTCGATGACGCCGGCATTCTCGCCGGGGCCGCAGATGACGCGCGGGCCGGTGGTGGGGAGGCGGCGCAGCCATTTCTTCGACGACTTGTAGGAGCAGTGCTCGCTCCACATCACCGAGAAGATGCCGAGCTCGGTAAGGTTCGGCTCGCGCCCCATGATGCGCACGGCGCGCGCGTATTCCTCCGGCGTGAGGCCGTGCTCTTTGATGATTTCCGGCGTGATGTCAGACACGGCCGCAGCAGACGCTGCGCTCAAGCCAAGGCCTCCACGATGCCGTCGAAGAGCGCCTTGCCGTCGGTGCAGCCTTGGAGATCCTCGCTGGCGTCCTCGGGATGCGGCATCAGGCCCAGCACGGTCTTGGTCTCGTTGAAGACGCCGGCGATGTTGTGGGCGGAGCCGTTGGCGTTGGCATCGTCGGTGATCATGCCGTCCTCGCGGCAGTAGCGGAACGCGATCAGCTCGCGGTCCTCGAGCCGCTGCAGCGTCGCCTCGTCGGCGTAGTAGTTGCCGTCGTGATGCGCGACCGGCACCCGGATCACCTGGCCGGTCTCGTAGCCGGCAGTGAACAGGCTCTGGCTGCTCTCGACGCGGAGGTTGACGTCGAAGCAGTGGAACTTGAGGGTGCGGTTCGGCAGCAGCACGCCCGGCAGCATGCCGGCCTCGCACAGCACCTGGAAGCCGTTGCAGACGCCGAGCACCGGCACGCCCTTGGCGGCGCGCTCGCGGACCTCGCGCATGACCGGCGAATGCGCCGCCATGGCACCGCAGCGGAGATAGTCGCCATAGGCAAACCCGCCGGGCACCACGATGAGATCGGTCTTGGGAAGCTCGCTGTCGCCGTGCCAGACCCGGTGCGGCTGCTTGCCGGAGCTGCGCTCCAGCGCGTCCATGATGTCCTGCTCGCGGTTCGATCCGGGAAACACGATCACGGCGGCTTGCATGGGCGCCTCGGGCGGGGAGGGGAGCCCATGAGATAGCCTGCTCCGGCGCCCCGATCAAGCCAGCCCGCCGAGTCGCGACTCCCGGTCGACAGGCGGGAATGGCGGCGACCGAATCTGTCGCAGAGCACCCATCGCCGGTAATGTTGCTGCTGGCGGTGGCTGGCGCGGCGTCGCTCGCTGGCGCCGGTTCCGGCGCTGCGTTAGCTTCGCGATTTTCGGGAGGGAAGAATGGCAACACGTCTCGAGGGCGGCTGCGCCTGTGGCGCCGTGCGATACCGGATGACGTCGGCGCCGATGTTCGTGCACTGCTGCCACTGCCTCGACTGCCAGCGACAAACCGGCAGCGCCTTCGTGCTGAACGCGCTGATCGAGGCCGACCGCGTCACCCTGCTCAGGGGCGAGCCGAAGCCCTATCTGATGCCGACCGACAGCGGCAAGCCGCACCGGGTCTTCCGCTGCCCGAGCTGCCAGACCGCGGTCTGGAGCGAGTATGGCGGCGCGGGGCCGGTGATCCGCTTCGTGCGCGTCGGCACTCTCGACAATCCCGCGGCGCTCCCGCCCGACGTCCATATCTACACGCGCTCGAAGCAACCCTGGGTGACGCTCCCCGCGGGCGTGCCGGCCTTCGAGGCCTATTACGACTCGAAGAAGGTCTGGCCGGCGGAGGCCCTGGAGCGGCGGCGCGCAGTCCTTGGCTAGCAGGGATTGCGGGCGGCGAGCTGCTGCAGATCGGGCGGCAGGTCCGGCGGCACCGCGTTCTGCGCCGGCGCGTCCAGCCAGGCGGTCGAATCACCGATCACCGGCCTCACCTCGGGCGATGCGAGCCCGCCGCTGACCCGGAAGGGAATGTCGAGGGCGAGCGGGCCGCTCGTGGTGGGTTTCACCGTGAGATCGAGGCGGCTGCGCGGCAGGTCGAGCTGGCCGCCGCCGACGAGCGTCGCCTCGTTCGTCTGCAGGCGAAGCGGCGCGATGGTGCCGAGCCCGTCCTTGAGATCGACGACGCCGAGCAGGCATTTGATCGGCGCCGAGCCCGCGCTCTTGCGGAAGAAGGAGCGGAGGTCGGTCGAGGCACGTTCCAGCAGAGAGCGCGCGACGCGGCCGCGGCGCATCGTCAGCACCGCGGCGCCCTGGCTCGATCCGAGCGCCTCGCCCACGGTGGCGCCGGTCATCTGCAGGCTGGCGCCGCCGTCGATCTTGCCCTCGATCTCGTCGGCGCTGGCGCCGAGCATCGCCGCCACCTCGCCGGCGCTGAGGCCGGAGACCGTGGCGCTTGCCGCCAGGTGACCGCCGGCCGGCGCCGCGGTCGTCGCGCCCGAGAGTTCGACGGTGCCGCCGGCAAGCGAGACGCTCGCCCGCTTCAGGTCGATCCGGCCGGCGGTGAGCGCACCCTCAACGGAGGCATTGGCGAAGTGGAGCTTGCCGTAGTGGAGCTGCGCGGCAGCGAGCGTGGCGTCGATGTTCGTGCCACGCTGGTCGCCGACGCGCAGGGAGAGCATGGCGGGACTGCCGAGACCCTTCCCGGCATCGGCGCCGTCATCCACCAGAAGCTGCCGCAGGTCGAGCTCGGGAAACCTGAGGTCGAGCGCGAGATCGTCGGGATGCGCGCGGAGGCCTTCCTGCAGAGTGAGCGTGCCCTTGAAGGCGTCATCGCCGAAGCGCCCTTCCGCCGCGGGAAGCTGCCAGCGGTTGCCGTCGCGATGCGCCGTGCCGTCGATCGAGAAGGGGATCGGCACCGTCACCCCGGCGTCGAAGACGTCGAGGAATTTGCCGAGATTGCCGCCCTCGATGGCGAGCGTTCCATCGGCGCCGTCGAAGTCGAGGGGATCGGTCAAGGTGCCCTTGAAGTCGATGGTGCTGGAGGCGCCCGACAGCGAGAAGCTGACGCCGAAGGGCGTGCCGTCCTTGCGCAGTGCGGAGAAGGGATCCGTCTCGCCGCCGAGATGGCTCGGGATGCCGTTATAGGCGCCGTCGAGGGACACGCTGACCGGCGTGTCGTCGCCATCGGCGCGGATGGTACCGTCGGTCATGTCGATGCGGAGCACGCCGCTCGAGGTCCGGTAGCTGACCTCGCCATCGTGCAGATGGAAGTCGAGCAGGGTCGGGAAATGCGCGCGGCTGCCCGACACCGGGCCCAGGCGCTGCAGCGAGGGCGCGCCGATGCTGCCGAAGCGCCAGTTGCCGGTACCGTCCGCGGCGCGCTCCAGCACGATGACGGGTTTCTCGACATCGAGCTTGCGGAAGCGCAGGCGACCGCTCAAGAGCGACCAAGGCTCGATCTCAGCCGAGAGGCTCGCGATGCTGACCATGTCGGGCACGCTGCCGCCCGGCCGGTTGGCGAGCCGGAGATCGCGGACCTCGACCGTGGTCGGCGTGCCCCAGTGGATCCGGAGCGATCGGATGGTGAGACGGCGATGGAGCGACAGGCTCGCATAGCGCTCGATCAGCACCCGCGGCCCGAGCGACGCGAGCAGCGCGGCGCCGCCGCCGGCGATCGCGAGCACCGCGACGAGGAGGCCGAGAGCGACGACGACCGTGCGCTTGCGTGCCACGAGAGCCCCTGATCGGTTGCGGGCGCCACCCTAGGCGCGGCACCGCCATTGGAGCAAGCGTTGCGAGCGGACGTCACACCCCATTGCGCGATTTTCCGCAGCCGCCGGCATTGCAGGTTGCGTCTCGCCGTGCCGCCATGCTCATTAGCGGTGAGGCTCATCGGGAAGGAGAGTGGCGATGCGGTGGTTGCTTGCGGCTCTGGTGCTGGTGCTGGCGCTCCCCGACGTGGCGCGGGCGGACGATGTCGGCTGCGTGAGCACGACCTTCAACCTGCTGTCGCCCAACGACAAGGTCTGCGTCAGCGATTTCGACGACGCCAAGGTGCCCGGCGTCACCTGCCATATCTCCCAGGCGCGCAAGGGCGGCTGGGGCCAGGCCTTCGGCCTCAACGAGGATCCCTCGAACTTCTCGGTCGCCTGTCGCCAGACCGGGCCGATCACCGTCGATATCGCGAAGCTGCCGCAGAGCGAGGAGGCGTTCAGCGAGAAGACCAGCATCTTCTTCAAGGCTACCCGCATCTACCGCATGGTCGACAAGAAGCACAACACGCTGGTCTATCTCGCCATCAGCTCGAAGATCATCAACGGCTCGCCGGCGAACGCCATCAGCACGGTGCCGATCATGCCCTGGGAGGCGAAGTAGCGCCACGTCGGGATGCCTCCAGCCGCTCGATCAGCTCCTGCGGCAGCTTGCGCGCCCGCGCGATGTCGACGGCGTCGCGGCCGCGCGGATCCCTGATGCCGGGATCGGCGCCCGCGGCAAGCAATAGGTCGAGCGTCTTCAGCCGCTGCAGCCGTGCGGCGTAGAAGAGCGGCGTCTCGCCGTGGGCGACGAGATCGAGCCGCGGCTTCGCCGCGAGGAGCGCGCGGCAGAGCGCGGCATCGTCGCGCCAGACCGCCGCCCAGAGCGAGGTGCTGGCATCCGCGCCGCGCTTCAGCAGGAATTTCACCAGCGGAAAGTTCTCGCCGCGGGCGACCGCGTACCAGAGCGGCGTCGCGCGGAAGTCGCCTTCGTCCTCGTCCATGGGAACGGCGGCCTCGAGATCGGGGCCGCCGGCGAGGAGGGCGGTCGCGGTCTTTATTCCATTCGGCTCGCCGAGCCCCTTGCCGCCGGGCGGCACCGCGCAGGCGAGGTGCAGCGCCTGGCGCCCCTTGGGATCGCTTGCCGTCACCAGCTCCGGCGTCGCTTTCAGAATGGCAGCGACCGCCGCCGCGTCCCAGCGGCTGGCGGCGGCGAAGAGCGCGGTCTTGGAGGGGCGCTTCATCTCAGCCGATCACCTCGGTCCGCGCGATGTCGAGGGGGTGATCGATCAGCGCCTCGACCCGGTCGATGAAGCGCACGGTGTGGGGCAGGGCGGCGTGGATCTCGAAGGCAGTCTCATCCTTCCAGCGCGAGTGAATGTAGAAAAGTCTGGGATCGCGGATCGAGCGGAAGGCGTTGATGCCGAGGCAGCCCGGCTCCTTGCCCGTCGGCACGATCACCTCGCGGATTGCCGCATCGACCGCTTCCTCCTGGCCGGCGCGCGCATGAAAGCGCGCGAAGATGTAGAGTTCCACCATCACCTCCCCTGGCGGAGACTAGGATGCGTCCGCTCCCGATCTTGGCCGTTCTGGCACTTCTCCTGGCATCGGCCGGATTGACGGCCGCCGCGGCGCCGGACTGGTCGAAGGCCGATCTCGTCACCGTCGAGATGGTAGACTACCGCTTCGTTCCCGACCATCTGAGCTTCCGCAGCGGGACGGCCTATGATCTCCGGCTTCGGAACGACGGCAAGGAGACGCACGAGTTCACCGCGCCGGATTTCTTCGGCGCGATCGAGATCCGCAATCCCGAGGTGATCGGCAGCTACGGCAAGGAGATCGTCGTGCAGCCGGGGCAGACGAAGGATCTCTACTTCGTCGCCCGCGCGCCGGGCCGCTATGGTTTGATCTGCGCCGACCACGATTGGGCCGGCATGACCGGCGGGATCACCATTCAATGAACGCTGGCCAGTGACCGCTGGCGCTCAGAGGCCGGCGAGCGCCTTCTGGTAGTAGGAGAGGTCGAGATACTTTTCCGGTGGACCCGGCGGCTTGCCGGTCCATTCGGCGCGGAGCTTCAGCACGTTCTGGAATCCCGCCAGGTCGAACTTCGCGTCCTTCGCCAGCCCCTCGGCCGGGTCGACGGCGACGGCATAGGTGGCAGCGGCCATCTCCGGCGGCAGGCCGAGGCCCTCGGCCAGCAGCTTGGTGACCGCCTCCTTGTGCGCGGGATCGAGCGACCAGCGCAGCCCCTCGATATAGGCCTGGAGGAAACTGACGAGCGTCGCCGAATTGGCGGCGGCCCATGGCCGCAGCACGAAGACGCCCGAGGCCTGGTAGGGGCCGAGGATCTTCGCCACCGAGCCCATGTCCTTGAGGCCGGCGCGCTCCGCCTCGGTGGTGAAGGGCGGATTGAGCATGGTGGCCTTGTCTTCCTTGTTGGCGATCATCGACTTGGCGCGGCGGTCGGTGCTGCCGACCGGCGTCACCACGTAGTCGCCGGGATTGAGGCCGCTCCGCTTCAGGATCTCGTAGAGCTGGAACGCATAGGCGGTGGCGATGGCATCGACGATCACCGTCTGGCCGCGGAGATCGGCGAGGCTCGCGATCTCCGGCTGCACGATCAGATGATTGAAGCTGTTGTCGCCGCCGCTGACGATGGCGATGTCGACCTTCGCCACCTCTGCCATCGCCACCGCGTTGTCGACCGCGGCGATGGCGAGCTGATAGCGGCCCTCGGCGAGGCCGCCGCGCAGCTCGTCGGAGCCGCCGGTGAGCTTGGCGGTGACGGCAAGCCCGTGCCTGGCGAAGAAGCCCTGGGACTGCGCCGCCATGACCGGCAGGTTGTTGATGCCCTTGAACTCGATCAGGTCGAGATGAGTCTCGGCGCCAGCCGCCGAGCTCATTCCCAGCACCGCGAGCGCGGCCAGCGCCAGTGATCGCACGAACATCTTTCCTCCCTGGTGTTTGGCCCGGTCTTTGGAAAGACGATGCGCGAGGACCGCCGGCGTTGCAAGACACAGTGGGGGGAGGCAGGGCCTCCCGTCGGCTCAGCGCCGGCCGCTGTCGACCGCCATGCGCAGCGCGAGGCCCGCCAGCACGGTTCCCATCACCCAGCGCTGGAGACGCGTCCAGAGCGGCCGGCCGGCGAGGAAGGTGGCGATGGCGCCGGCGGTGGTCACGATGACGAAGTTGACGCCGAGGCTGATGCAGACCTGGACCGCGCCCAGCAGCAGCGTCTGCCCGGCGACGTCGCCCGCCGAGCGGTCGACGAACTGCGGCAGCAGCGAAAGGTAAAGCGCCGCGATCTTGGGATTGAGGAGGTTGGTCATCAGCCCCATGGTGAAGAGGCGCCGGGGCGACTCTGCCGCCAGAGGCCGCACCTCGAAAGGCGAGCGGCCACCCGGCTTCAGCGCGTTCCAGGCCATCCAGCCGAGATAGAGCGCGCCCGCGAAGCGCAGCCCGTCATAGGCGAAGGGGATGGCGAAGAGGAGCGCGGTGATGCCGAAGGCCGCCAGCAGCACATAGGGGACGAAGCCCAGCATGACGCCGGCCAGCGACATCAATCCCGCGGCGCGTCCCTGGCAGATCGAGCGCGACACCAGATAGGCCATGTTGGGACCGGGCGTCAGCACGATGCCGAGCGCCACCGCGCCGAACCCCGCCAAAGTCGTCGCCGCCACCATGTCGCGCCCCTTCGACCCTGTTGCCCGCGCCGAGTGTGGCCGCGGGCAAGCGGCTGCGCCAGTCCTGTCGCGCGCGGGGCTGCCCTGCCCGGGCGACGGAGACAATTTGTCTCGCGACACCGCACATCGCCGTTCCCTGCAACCCTGCCAATCCCGCGAAATCCTTGTGCGTGCGGCGCACTGCTGGCAACAGTGCGGGGCAGGAGCTCGCGAGAGCTCGACGGGGAGAAGACGCCGCATGGTCTCGGGAGTCAGGGCAGCCGCCCGCGGGGCGGACGGGGTGGAGTCGGCCTATGCATGGCGGCGCGCCTTCGTCTCGCTGCTGATCGGCACCATCGGAACGATCGGCCTCTGGTCCTCGGTCGTGGTGCTGCCGGCGGTGCAGGCGGAGTTCGCCGTCGACCGTGGCAGCGCGTCCATCCCCTATACCGCCACCATGATGGGCTTCGCGCTCGGCGGCATCGTCATGGGGCGGATCGCCGACCGCTTCGGCATCATGTTCGTGATCATCGGCGGCGCGCTCGCGCTCTGCGCCGGCTATGTCGGCGCCGCCTTCACCACCAGCCTCTGGCAGTTTGCCCTGGTGCAGGGCCTGGTGATCGGCATGCTCGGCAGCTCCGCCACCTTCGGACCGCTGCTGGCGGACATCTCGCACTGGTTCACCCGCAACCGCGGGATCGCGGTGGCGATCTGCGCCAGCGGCAACTACCTCTCCGGCACCATCTGGCCGCCGGTGCTGGAGCATTTCGTCGACACCGTCGGCTGGCGCATGACCCATATCGGCGTCGGCCTCTTCTGCGCCGCCACCATGCTGCCGCTGAGCCTCGGCCTGATCCGCCGCACGCCGGTGGCGCAGCACAAGGCGCCGGCGTCGAGTGCGGCCGCGGTCGCGCGCGAGGCATCCGGCGCCACCGCGATCTCGCCCGGCGCGCTGCAGGCGCTGCTCTGCCTCGCCGGACTCGCCTGCTGCATCGCCATGGCGATGCCCCAGGTGCACATCGTCGCCTATTGCGGCGACCTCGGCTATGGCGTGGCGCGCGGCGCCGAGATGCTGTCGGTGATGCTGGGCTTCGGCGTCGTCAGCCGGCTCACCTCCGGCTGGATCTGCGACCGCATCGGCGGCGTGCGCACGCTGCTGCTGGGCTCGGCAGGGCAGTGCCTGACCTTGCTCTTCTACATCCCCTTCAACGGCCTCACCTCGCTCTACATCGTCTCGGCCCTCTTCGGCCTGTCCCAGGGCGGCATCGTGCCGAGCTATGCGATTATCGTGCGCGAGTATTTCTCGCCCGCCGAGGCCGGCACCCGGGTCGGCCTCGTGGTGATGGCGACCATCGTGGGGATGGCGGTGGGCGGCTGGATGTCCGGCGAGATCTTCGACCTCACCGGCTCCTACCGTGCCGCCTTCATCAACGGCATCCTCTGGAACGTGCTCAACCTCTCGATCGCCGCCTGGCTGCTGCGCCAGCCGCCGGCGCGCCGGGTGCACGTCTAGCCGGGCCCATCTGCCGAGCGAGGCTCCCTGTGTCGGAAGTCACAGGAAAGGCGCAATCCCGTGTGAGACCTTCGCCGCTCGCAGCGTCGCGGAGAGGCAGGGAATGGCCAAAGACGCCCAGGACGTGGAGGATGTCGCGGGCGTCGTTGCGCCGCCGCCGCTGATCTTCCTGGGCTTCCTGGTGGTCGGGCTGGCGATCGGCCATTTCTGGCCGCTCGCCGTGGTGGACGGCAGCCTGCCGGTGGCAGTCCGCATCGCCGTCGGGACGGCGGTGGCGGTCTTGAGCCTCGCGATGGGGATGGCCGGGCTCCGGCAGCTGCGCCGGGCCGGCACCAACGTGCGGCCGGACCGGCCGACTACCGCGCTGGTGCGGGACGGGATCTATCGCTATTCGCGCAATCCGCTCTACACCGCGCTCGCCTTCCTCTATGCCGGCATCGCGTTCGCCGCCGACAGTCTCTGGGCGCTGATGCTGCTGGTGCCGGCGCTGTTGGTGATCCGCTATGGCGTCATCGCCCGCGAGGAGGCCTATCTCGAGCGCAGGTTTGGCGACGATTACCGCAATTTCACGGCAACGGTGCGGCGCTGGCTCTGAGCGAGCGTCGGGTCACTTGGCGAGCGGGCGCGCGCCCCAGTCGGGATCGCCGGTGGGATCGGCGCTCCAGAACATGATCTTGTCGAAATAGATCGTCTGCGTCTCGGCGCGCCGGTCGCGGTAGATGCCGAAGCGCGGCTGGGTGTTGACGAACGGCAAGCCGTCGCGGCGGACGCCGTTTTCGGGATCCGCCATCGGTCCCTGATAGGTGCCGCAGGGAACGCCGTCGAGCCAGAGATCTACGCGACCGCCCGTGTGCGCGGGATGGAGCCGCACCGCGACGTCGATCCAGGTCTCGCGCGGGAGATCGCGCCCGCAGATCTGCGCCCGCATCACCCGCGGCGGATCGCTGCACGCCGAGCCCGCGTAGACCTGCCCGAAGAAGCGCACGCGGTCGCCGAGCGGCCGCGCCTCGATCTTGAAAAACGGGCTCGCGCCGCAATCCCTGCCGTCCCTGGAGGCGTCCTGCTTCACCTGATGGATGACGGTGCGGCAGGGGAGGCGGCCTTCGGCCGGCATGTCATGCGGCCAGTCGCCGCCGATCTTGAACGAGAAGCGGTACCAGACCGTCTCGCCGAATTTCACCACCTCGTCGGCGCCGGTGGCGCGATCGGTGCGGAGCTGGATCTCCGCCCGCTCCGTCGGCACGATCTCGCCCGCCGCCTCCATCTCCCGCGCCCGCGAGCCCGCGCCGTCGCAGACATAGCCCGTCTCCTGCGTCGCGTCGCCGACGCCATCGAGCCCGTCGCCCTCCTCGACGGTGAGGCGGGCCACCGTGTGACCGATCGGATCCGCGACCACGCCGACGCGCAGCGGCCTGAGCGCGCTGTCGAGCTGAGCCGAGATCCGCCAATTCCTGAGGAGCTGCGCTGGGTCGGCGGGATCGTAGGCGAAGAGCTCGGTGAAGATGGGTTGGGCTGGGGATTGCTGGGCCGAAGGCGCAGCGGGCGTGAGGAGCGCAGCGGCGCAGCAGACGGCGGCGATCACGGAACGTCGGCAACGGAGGGCCATGCCTTGCCTGCTGGATGGAGCAGCGCGATCAGCGGCTGCGTGCCGCTGATCCTAGCCGAAAATGTGGGCGCGGCTCCGATGATGGGACACTTTCTTGTTGACAGTGTTCTCGTTTTGTTCCATAGATCGTCGCCTCGTCGGAACCTTGAGGATCGGGCTTCATGGGTCGTATCTCTGGCACCAGGAGCCCGAAGGCTCCTGCGCGTTCTTGGCCAAACCTCGACATCGAGACCGATACGGGGCGGCTCGGGCCGGACCGCGTCTTCATCCGCGAAACTTCCATTGGATATGTGTGCGCCGGGCTCGGCGATCCCGCGCGCCTGCTGCGCTTCGCCTTCGAGCGCCCATCGGCGACCGAGGCGAGCGGCAAAAGTGAAAACTACGAAACGAACCCAATTTTCGCCGCCGCCTGCGATCGGCTCGACAAGGCGCTGGTTGCCGGTGGTGTCGCGAAAGCCCGCCGCCTCGGCCTCGAGATCCCGCTCGGTGCCCTCGATGATCCCGCGCTGCGTCGGCTGGCGATTGCGGCCGCTCTCATCAGATCCGGGTTCGATCCCGACCAGCCGCGCGACGACGGCGGCCGCTGGACGAGCGGGGGAGGCGGAAGCGCGGCGAGCAACAGCGACACTGGTGCCGAGAGAGCCGGTGCTTCCGCGAGCCTGACGACGGGCCTGTCGGCGCCCGTGGCTGCGGCCGGCGCTGTGGCGGTAATGGACATGGCCACGGCGAGCATGGCCACCGCATCGGTCAGCACCGCCGCATTCGGAGAGGCGGCGGCCACCAGCGCAGGCACCCTGTCGAGCGCGGGCCCGGCGCTCGGTGAAGCAGCCACCATGGGCGCTGGATGGAGCCTCTGGAGCGAGGGAGCGCTCTCGCTCTTGCCACGCATCGCCGGGCTCGCGGGACCGATCGGGATTGTTGGCGGATTGGTCTTCGCGCCCGCAAATCACAGCGGCGAGTTCGAGAGCAGCGGCACGCTTCCCGACCATCCGGATATCAGCTACTTCAGCAGCGAAACCCGCCTTCAGCTCTATCGCACCGGCCCCGACGGCGAGCACACGCTTCTCTACGACAACTATCCCGGCGCGGACGGCTACTACCGCGACGCCGACGGCCACGTCATCGGGAAAAGCCTCGGCTTCAAGGAAGGCTTCGTCCTCGATCCTGCGGCGATATCGACGCTGTCGCCGCCGACGATGGACGCGCGCGCGAAGGAGAAGGATCCGGCCGAGGTGGCTGGCCGCGAAGCTGCGCTTGCCGGAGCCAAAGCTGTGGTGCGAGCGATCGACCAGACGCAGGTCTGTCCGGATCCAACCTTCGACGTGCCGCATGGAGCATCTATGCGGGCGCGTCTCTATCAGGAGCAGGTCACAGGAGTTCCCTGGGGCGTGGCATTTGACATCGGCGGGACGAAATTTGATGGATGCCGCTACTGGAGTGACGGCACCATGCTGGAGGCCAAAGGCGAGGGCTACGCCTGGGCAATGACGCCGAATGGCTGGCGACGTGGCTATAAGGGAGGGCCAAAGATGGAGGCGCAAATGGCCGACCAATCGGCAAAAGCTTGGGTCGCCGGCAAGCGGGTCGAATGGCACTTCGCTGAAAAGTCAGTTGCAGATTATTTCAAGGTCTACGCGCAGAGATTCGGGAACGTGGACGTGGTTGACGATCCGCCGCTTCGGAAGCCGGCAAATCAGAAGATCCATCTGTGGGAGCCGAGCGAGATGCTGTTGGCAAGCGCTGGCGAATTTGTGCGCTTTGACCTCTTCGAGCATTTGAAGGGAGTGCGTGCGGCCTTTTTGGGTGGGCCTGAATGGACAGGGACAGGGCGTTCAACCGAGGCAGGGGGGTGACCCAATGAGCTTTGATGTATTTCTCTCGTGCTTCCAAAACGGTGAGCCCGCGACCTTCCGGCGGGCTCTTCTGGAGCGTGCGTTCGGGTCGATCATCACCGACCGGAGCAATCCTGAGCAGTGGGTGCTGGAAGGCGGCAGCACGCTTTATCTAGACGAGGGCGACGAGATCAGCGGCTTCTCGGTCAATCGGCCGCCAGACTACGATGAGTTCTGGCAGGCCATCATGGAAACTCTCCGCCAGACATCGAGCGTCTTCTACTGGCCGGGCGGCGGCTGCGTCGTGGCCAATATCGAAGTCGCCAAGCACATGCCGGAGGATTTCATCGAGGGTCTGGGGGAACCAACGGTGGTGACAGACCCGTCGGAAATTCTTGAGCTGATCGAGAATTCCTGACGCTT
>DATJOK010000057.1:0-18711 GCA_035507155.1 Allostellaceae bacterium | reverse complement strand
AGGGAGAGGGTCTTGTAGCGATCCTCTTTGGGGATCTTGATCCGGCAGTACCAGTAGCGGTGCTGAACGTCAGCCCGGCGGAAGATGACGAGGCCGGGTTTGAGCTCTTCGAGATCGGTCAGAAAGGCCATCGTGGGGAGCCCAATCTGTGCAGGAACTGTGCAGGAAAAAATCGTAAGTGCTTGAGATTTCGTGACCTGTGTAGGGGCTGTGCAGGAGGAAATCAAGAGAAATATTTATGTAAATCAGCTACTTATGAATACACCAGTATCACATAGATGTACTGGTAAGCGGGCATTGTGCTGGAATCCCTCAGTTATTGATCGGCGCCCGCCGTCCGGGCGGGGGCCTGGCGGCGATCGCGGCAGCCTGGCTCAAATCCGCTCGTTTGTGCCGAGTTATGACACCTTAGTAATTCAGCGGCGGGGGATTTATCCAGGGGACCCACGCCTATATAGAGGCAAAGCACGCTGCGCAACAGTTCAGGAGTTGATCGCGTGTCCAGAATTCTGATGGCTCTGCTGCTCGCCGCTGCCGTGTTCGTGCCGGCGGCCGCCGAGGCGCGGGTGGTTGTCGGCGTCGGCGTCGGCGTGGCGCCCTGGCCCTACTATTATCCTTACTACCCGCCCGCCTACTACTATCCACCGCCGCCGCCGGTGGTCTATGCGCCGCCGCCGGTCTATACGCCGCCGGTGACCTATACCGCGCCGGCTGCGGCCTCGCGGGTGCTCTATTACTGCGACAATCCCAAGGGCTATTACCCGAGCGTCGGCACCTGCAACGGTCCCTGGCGCCAAGTCGAGCCACCACCGCCGAAACCCTGATCCGCTGACGGCCGGAGACGGGCGCCGCGACTGACGGCGTCTGTCACGATCTTCGCAACCTTGCCGGAGTGATCGACATGCGCTTTCGCGCTCTCCTCCCTTTGCTGATGGCGCTGACGATCTTCGCGGCGCCGGACCTCGCCCGCGCGCAGGTCGCTGTCGCCGTCTCCATCCGCGTCGCGCCACCGCCGTTGCCGGTCTATGCACAGCCGCCGCTCCCCGGCCCGGGCTACATCTGGACGCCCGGCTACTGGGCCTACGGACCCGCGGGATATTACTGGGTGCCTGGCACCTGGGTGCTGCCGCCCGCCGTCGGGCTGCTGTGGACGCCCGGCTACTGGGGATGGAGCGACGGCCTCTACGTCTGGCACGCCGGCTACTGGGGCCCGCGGGTGGGCTTCTATGGCGGCGTCGACTACGGCTTCGGCTACATCGGCGTCGGCTACGTCGGCGGCTACTGGGCGCATGGCGTCTTCACCTATAACCGCGCGGTCAACAACTTCGGCCACGTGCACATCACCCACGTCTACAACAAGACCGTCGTCAACAACGTCCACGTGACGCGCGTCAGCTTCAACGGTGGCCCCGGCGGCCTCGCTGCCCGACCGACCGCGGCCGAGGAAGCCGCCGCGCACGATCACCACGCCCCGCCGAACGCACCGCAGATCCAGCACGAGCACGCCGCCAGCACCAACCGCGCCGCCTGGGCGTCGGTCAATCACGGCCGCCCCAGCGTCGCCGCCACCAGCCGGGTCGGCCAGTTCCACGGTCAGGGCGTCGTCGCCGCGCGGCCGGTCTCGGAGCATGCAGCCCCGCATCCCGGCCCCGCGCCGCACGGCCCGCAGCCGAACGCTCATCCTCAGGGCCATCCGGAATCCCGCGGTGAAGCCCATGGACCCGGACCGGATCACGGCGGACCTGGGCCGGATCACGGCGGCCAGCCCGGCGAAGACCACCACGGCTAGCTGCCGTCGCCTCCGCGCGACGTAACGAGCGAGCATCGCGACCTCGTCGAGGCCGCGATGCCGCGTGACCGCGGCTCCTTTCCGGCGCCAGCGGCAGCGGCCCGCGCGCACAGATAAGCCGCTGCAATCAGCGATTCCAAACCGCGCCCAACCCCATAGAATGCCGGCTGCGAAGGCGGATCGCGCGCGGACCACGAGACGGGCGTGCCGGGTGGCTTCGCCAGAGGGGGAAGTTTCGGATGTCCGGTGATCTTGGCCCGCAGCGGCAGAGCGATGCGCTGCGCGGGATTCTGCTGATGTGCCTGGGTGTCCTGCTGTTCCCGTTCCTGAACGCCTCCGCCAAGGCGCTCACCGCCCATTACCCGATGCCGATGATCGTCTGGGCGCGCTTCGCCGGACATTTTCTGGTGGTCCTGATCGCCTTCCTGCCGAGCGCAGGCTGGCGCATCTTCCACACCCGCCGGCCGCTGCTGCAGATCGGCCGATCGCTCTCGCTGATGAGCTCGACGGCGCTGTTCGTCACCGCGATCGGCAGCGTACCGCTCGCCACCGCCTCGGCGATCGGCTTCACGGCGCCGCTGATGGTGACGGCGCTCTCGGTGCCGCTGCTCGGCGAGAGCGTGGGACCGCGACGCTGGAGCGCGGTCGCCGTGGGATTCATCGGCGCGCTCATCATCATCCGGCCCGGCGGGGGCTTCACCGACCCGGCTGTCATCCCGCTGCTCGGCAGCTCGGCCTGCTACGCGATCTATCAGATCGCCACCCGGCGCGGCGGCCTCCACGACAGCGCCGAGACCGCGATCGTCTACGCGGCGCTGGTCGGCACCGTCGCGACCAGCTTCCTGCTGCCGTTCTTCTTCGAGATGCCGGCGAGCTTCGTCGACGGACTGCTGTTCATAGCGCTGGGATTCTTCGGCGGCTTCGGCCACTACCTGGTGGTGCGCGCGTTCCGCCTCGGACCAGCGGCGGTGATCTCGCCGCTGGGATACGCGGAGCTCATCGGCTCGGTGATCCTCGGCTACTTCATCTTCGGCAATTTCCCCGATCTCTGGACCTGGACCGGCAGCGCCATCATCATCGCGTCGGGCGTCTACATCGCGCTCCGCGAGCGCCGCCTCCGCGCCGGCACCTGAAGGAAGCAGACGGGCTTCCGCCCATGGCGGCGGCGGCGGCATACTGGCGACGACAGAACCAGCGTAGGGGCCATGGGCGATTTCGCCGAGGCTTTTCACACCGCGGGACGGCTGATCCTCGAGGGCGATCCGACACTGATCGCCATCGTGCTGCTCTCCATCCGGGTGAGCCTGACCGCCGTCGTGCTGGCGGCCGTCATCGGCCTGCCGCTCGGCGCCGCGCTGGCGCTCGCCCGATTTCCCGGCCGCAGCGCTCTCGTGATCCTCACCAATGCCTGCATGGGATTCCCGCCGGTGGTTGCCGGCCTCGCCTTCTACCTGCTGCTGTCGCGCGCCGGGCCGCTGGGATCCTGGGGCCTCCTGTTCACGCCGGGCGCGATGATCGCCGTCCAGTGCACGCTGGTGACGCCGATCATCGCGGCGCTCGCCCGCCAGACCATCGCCGATCTCTGGATCGATTATGCGGAGCAGCTCAAGTCCCTGGGCGCCGGCCGGATCCGCGCCGCCTTCACCCTGCTCTGGGACGCGCGCCTCTCGCTCGGCACCGCGGTGCTGGCGGGCTTCGGCCGCGCCAGCGCCGAGGTCGGCGCCATCATCATCGTCGGCGGCAACATCTCCGGCTATACGCGGACGATGACGACGGCGATCGCGCTGGAGACCAGCAAGGGCGATCTGTCGCTCGCCCTCGGCCTCGGCTTCATCCTGCTCGTCCTGACGCTGATCGTGAACTGCGCCGTCCAGCTCGCCAGCGAGATGCTGCGCCATCGGGCGGGATGACGGCGATGCACGGGCCGCCGTCGATCCTGCCGCTGCGCCTGGAGGGCGTCGCCTTCACCGTCGATGGCGTGCGGCTCATCGACGGCATCAGCACCGTGCTCGAGGCGGGCCCGCGCACGGTGATCCTGGGCCCCAACGGCGCCGGCAAGAGCCTGCTGCTGCGGCTCTGCCACGGCCTCCTCGCCCCGAGCGAGGGCCGCGTTACCTGGAGCGGGCCCAATCTCGGCGCCGCCTGGCTGCGTCGCCGCCAGGCGATGGTGTTCCAGCACCCGGTGCTGCTGCGCCGCTCCGCCCGCGCCAACATCACCTATGCGCTGGCGCTCGCCGGCGTGCCGCGGCGGGAGCGCGCCCGGCAGGCAGAGCAGGCGCTGGCGCATCTGGGGCTCGGCGCGCTCGCCGACCGGCCGGCACGCGTCCTCTCCGGCGGCGAGCGGCAGCGCCTGGCGCTGGCGCGCGCCTGGGCGCTCCGGCCGGAGGTGCTGTTCCTCGACGAGCCGACGGCGAGCCTCGATCCCGCGGCGACCCGCGCCGTCGAGACGGCGCTTGCCGCCTTCGATGACACCAAGATCGTCATGACCACCCACGACCTCGGTCAGGCGCGCCGGCTTGCGGGCGAAATCATGTTCCTGCACCGCGGCCGCCTGCTGGAGCAGCGGCCGGCGGCGGAGTTCTTCGCCCGGCCGCAGAGCGCCGAGGCCCGCGCCTATATCGCGGGCGAGCTGCTATGGTGACGACGCCGACAACAAAGCGACGGAGGAACCCGCCCATGCGACGCATCCTGCCAATCCTCGCGCTGATCCTGACAGCGCTCGCGCTCCCCTGGTCGTCCGCCGGCGCAGAGGACAAGTTCATCACCGTCGCCTCCACCACCTCGACGGAGAATTCCGGCCTCTTCACCTTCCTGCTGCCGGCCTTCACCAAGGCGACCGGGATCACGGTGCATGTGGTGGCGGTCGGCACCGGCCAGGCGCTGAAGATCGGCGAGCGCGGCGATGCCGACGTGCTGCTGGTGCACGACAAGGCGGCGGAGCTCAAATTCGTCGCTGCCGGCTACGGCGTCGGCCGCCGCGAGGTGATGTACAACGACTTCATCGTGGTCGGCCCGAAAGCCGATCCGGCGCAGATCGCCGGCGGCAAGGACGCGGTCGCCGCCTTCAAGAAGATCGCCGCCGCCAAGGCGGTCTTCCTCTCCCGCGGCGATGCCAGCGGCACCAATGCCGAGGAACTCAGGATCTGGGCCGCCGCCGGCATCGACGTGAAGAAGGACGGCGACGGCTGGTACCGCGACACCGGCTCCGGCATGGGCGCGACGCTCAACACCGCCTCGGGCATCGACGGCTATACCCTCGCCGACCGCGGCACCTGGCTCAGCTTCAAGAACCGCGGCAGCCTCGAGATCCTCGTCGAGGGCGACAAGCGGCTCTTCAACCAGTATGGCGTGATGCTGGTGAACCCGAAGCGCCATCCCAACGTGAAGGTGACGCTGGGCCAGAGCTTCATCGACTGGATCACCTCGCCCGCCGGTCAGAAGACGGTCGCCGCCTACAAGATCAACGGCCAGCAGCTCTTCTTCCCGAACTACAAGCCGCCGAACTCCTGAGCCGCGCTCAGTTCTTCTCCGCCTCGTCCGGCTCCACGCTGCGGAAGCGCTCGCTGATGCCCTGCGGGCCGAAGCTGCGCTCGACGGCGACCAGCGTGCCGAGCGGACGGTCGCAGAGGCTCTGGGCGAACTTGCCTTCCTCGTTGGCGAAGGCGAGCGCGGCGGCGCGGTCGGGTGCCGCGAACTCCTCCATGAGGTAGACCGCGAGCTGCTCCACCACCTCCTCGTATTCCGAGGGCGAGATCTCCGCCACCTCGACGAGGCTCGACCAGCCGAAGCTCTCGGCGCCGAGGAAGCCGGTGCGGAACGCCTGCAGGTCCTTGCCGATGAGCATGGCGGGCTCGCGCTCGGAGAACACGAAGGCGCCGGAAACCGCCCATTCGCCGGGCTCGGCGGCGGTGGGGAAATTCTCGCGATCGGAACTGTCGCGGCGGATCGTGCGGAGAAATTTCATCGGGCGGGAGACTAGCTCAGCACCACCGGCTTGCCAAATCGCCGGCGTCGTCGATACTCGGAAGAACCGCGCGCCGCAGGGGAATTCGACGATGAGCCCGACGCTCCAGCCGATGATGAAGAACCTGGCCGCGCGCTACTACGTCGAGCCCGCCCTCTACGAGCGCGAGCGGCAGGCGATCTTCGCGCGGCATTGGCACATGCTGGGCCCGGCGAGCGAGGTGGCGGCGCCCGGGCAATATCTCGCGGTCGAGCTCGCCGGGTGGAAGCTCTTCGTGCGGCGCGGGCAGGATGGGGTGCTGCGCGCGTTCCACAACGTCTGCCGCCACCGCGGCGCGCGCCTCCTGGAGGAGGGCGTCGGAAGCTGCGAGCGGCTGCGCTGCCCCTACCATCTCTGGAGCTACGACGATGCGGGCGCGCTCAGGGCGGCGCCCTGGTTCGGCGAGGATCCGGGCTTCCGCCTCGAGGACTGGCCGCTGATGCCGGTGGCGCTCGACAGCTGGCGCGGCCTCCTCTTCGTCAGCATCGATCCCGCCCTGAGTCTCATGGAGCAGCTCGGCGATCTCCCGGAGGAGGTGGCGGACTATCCGATCGAGAGCTTCGCGCCGGTCGCCGGCGAGCGCTTCGTCATGCAGTCGAACTGGAAGACCTACACCGACAATTTCGTCGAGGGCTACCACATCCCCGGCATCCATCCCGCCTTCATCAAGGTGATCGAGTTCGACCGCTTCGAGACGGTGGCGCGGCGCGGGCTGGTGCGGATGACCTCGCCGCAGCGGGACGGCTCGATCTATGGCGGCAAGTGGCTCTGGATGTGGCCGAACTGGACGCTCTCGGTGTTTCCCGGCGGCATGAACACCAGCCGCATCAATCCGCTCGCCGTCGACCGCACCGAGCTCGTCTATCACTTCTACTTCGCCGACACCTCGGCCGCGACCGCGGCGGAGCGCGCCCGCACCATCGCCGTCAACTGCGGCGTGGTGTGGGAGGATTTCGGCATCTGCGAGCACACCCAGCGCAACTATGCCTCGGGCGCCTATCAGCCGGGGCCGCTCAGCCCCCGCCACGAGCGCTCGGTCGCCTATTTCCAGGGCAAGGTGCTGGAGGCGCTGGGCGGCGAGGCGAAGCGCGCCGCCGAGTAGCGCATATTTATTTTGTCGCATTTGCTACGCCGAACCGGCTTCCACTTCGGCGGAAAATGCTCACCGCGCCGTCGCCTTCCCCACCGTCTCCCACTTCGCGTCCGGCACCACCACCAGCTTGCCCACGAAGCCCTTGCTCATGAAGTCGCGCTGGGCGCGGTGGAAATCGCTGAGCTTGTAGGTGCCGGCGAGGATCGCCTTGATCTTGCCGCTCTCGATGTAGGAGACGAGGCGGCGGAAGGCGCCGCGGGTCCCCTGGGACGAGCCGTGCATCTCCAGATGCTTGAGATAAAGCGTGCGCAGGTCGAGCTGCACCACCGGGCCGCCGATAGCGCCGGCGGTGGTGTAGCGGCCCTCGGGCTTCAAAAGCCGCAGGAGATCGTTGAAGAGCGGGCCGGCGACGAGATCCGCCGCCACGTCGAGCGGCTTGCCGGCGAGCGCGTCGCGCGCATCCGAGTAGAAGTTGGCGCCGCGGGTGATGACCGCCTCGGCGCCGAGCGCGCGGACGGCATCCTCCTTGCCGGGTCCCACCACCGCATAGGGGATGGCGCCCCGCGCGCGGCAGAGCTGGACGAGGCCGGATCCCACGCCGCCCGAGGCGCCGGTGATGAGCACGCGCTCGCCGGATGCCACGCGGGCGCGGTCCAGCATGTGCTCGCCGGTCAAATAGGCGCAGCAGAAAGTGGCGAGCTCCGCGTCGGACATTGCAGTCTTCACGACGTGCGCATTCTCGGCGGGGATCACCTGATACTCCGCATAGCCGCCGTCGCGACCGTGGCCGAAATAGTCGATGTCGGCGAGGCTGTCGTCCTCGGCGTTGTAGATGCTGAAATCCACCATCACCCGCTCGCCGATCCGGCTCGCCGGCACGCCCGCCCCCACCGCGACGATATGGCCCGCGCTGTCGGTGCCCTGGATGCGGGGAAACGTCAGCGTATTGCCGCCGCGCCGCCACGAGGACGGCGCCGAGGGATCCTCGTCGGTGCCGTAGGCGGCCTCACGCACCCAGACGTCGGTGTTGTTCATGCCGCAGGCGGCGACCTCGATCAGCACCTCGCCCGGCGCCGGCTGCGGCACCGGCACATCCTCGCGATAGACGAGCTTGTCGAGATCGCCGTGCCCGGTCAGCACCACGGCCTTCATCACTCTCGGGATCATGTCGGCACTCCCCTAATCCGCGACGCGCGCCGCCACCATGCGCATGAAATGATGGATGGCGAAGTCCTGCACCGGCGACATCCGGCCGCCGTCGAAGGCCGGCGATTGCCGGCCGCCCTGCATGCGCTCGGTGATAGCGATGTCCTCGAGGTTGATCGCGCGCCAGCGCTCGACGATCTCCTGGCGGAGCGCCGCATGGTCCGGCCCCATCGCCTCCTCGCCGACGAAATAGAGATGGAGCCGCTCCTCGGTGAGGTCAGGGGCGCGGGGATAGACCACCATGGCAAAGAAGTGATCGACCTGGACGCCGAGCCAGAGATTGGGGAACACCACGGGATATTCGCCCACCAGCTCCTGCTCCGGCGTCAGGCCGGGAAACTTCGGCAGCGACCGGCCGCTCGCGATGGAGGGCCGATAGTCGCGGGTCGCGGTGCCGAGGAAGCGGTCGCCGGCGTTGCAGTGATAGTGCGCGTGGGTCGGCGAATAGCTGTTGAGCACCTGGTGCACCCAGGGGAGATGGTAGAATTCCATGGTGTTCTCGGTGGCGAGCTTCCAGTTCGCCCGGATGGTGAAATCCGCACTGCCGCCATGGCGGAGTTGCGCCAGATCGTAATGCGCCCAGAGGCGCATGAGCGGCGAGAGCCACTCCTCCAGCGGCTCCGCGTCGCCGCTCACATTGACGAAGACGAAATCGAGCCACTGGCCGGTCCTGACCTCGCGCAGACCCAGCTCGCCGCGATCGATGTCAGGCACCTCGTTGACGCCCGGCCCGCCGAAATCGGGCGTGCGCACCAACCGGCCGCTCAGGTCATAGGCCCAGGAGTGATAGGGGCAGCGCAGCACCGGCCCGCTGCCCGGCCGCTCCACCAGCGCCACGCCGCGATGGCTGCAGACGTTGTGAAAGACGCGGAGTCTCCGCTCGCGATCGCGGACCAGCAGCAGCGGCATCCCCATGAGATCGACCGGCCGGTAGTCGCCGATATCAGGCACCTCGGAGGCGACGCCGACGCAGGCCCAGCCGCGCGCGAAAACCCGCTCGCGCTCGCGCAGGAAATAGTCGCGATCGACATAGCAGGGATTGGGGAGCCCGCGCGCCTCGGCGGTCGGCCGCGCGACGGCGGAGAAATCGATGGTCGTGTCCGGCATGCTCGCGGTCCCCTCCCCCCGGAGAAAACCGCATGCAAAATGCCGGCCATTGGTTCGCGCCACCTCCTGCTTTCTCCGAACGCGCGTGATACCGGTGGCGCCGGAACGCAAATTCTAGAAATCGCTGATCGCCATAGGGGCGAGCTCTACTTCGGCTGCGACAGGACGTAGTTCGTGTAGTCGACGCCGGCCCGCCGAGCTGCGTCAGGGTCGAGCTCCATCGGGATGCGAAGCTTCCGCGCGACGTCCAGGAACTTCTTCTCCGGTGCGAAGGTGATCAGCGCCACCACGCCGCCGGCGTGAAGCTGGAGAAAGCGCTCCTCGCGGCCGAGGCCTTCGAGAATTCCGTTCAGCCCATCGAGCGTCGAGCGCAGATCGTAGTACCGGCCCATCTGTTGCACGAGGAAGGAATGGCCGCGGTCCTGATGAACAAATCGGACCCTCAGTGTCCCCTCGGATTCCTGAACCTGCGAGACGTCCGTCATCTCGAAACCTTGGCCGGTGATCCCGCTCAGGTCCCGGACCAGCTCCGCATGGTCGGCCGGCGATTCGCCGGTCTTGCAATCGAAGCCGATCAATCGGCGATCCTCTCCCAGCATGCTCCAGACGATGGAATAGGCTTTGCGGCTCGTGTCCCATTCGCTCTTGTACTTGGCCAGCGTCTCCTCGCTCGGCATCGCCATGGCGCCGGCTTTGGCCAAGGTCTTCGCGGCCTTCTTGGGCCCGATGCGATTGAGCTGCCAATGGAGGCTCATGGCGATCCGCGGATCCGCCCGTCCCATCGCCTCCTCGAGGAGAGGCCGCGAGGCGCCGCCGATGACCATGATCGCTTCGACGAGCGCCGCGATCACGTCCTCCCTGTCCTCGTCGGCAAGCGCAGCCGCCAGCGCGTCGAGAACCTCCGCCCGCGGCACCGAGCCGGCGAGCTTCGCCAGCCCCTCGGCAGCGTCCTGTCGGAGATGCCAATCCTGCAAGGCGCCGCAGAGGCGCTTGATGCCGTCCTCGCCCTCCAGCTCCGCCAGCCGCGTGAGAGCAACGCCTCGAACCATCCACCGGAGTTTCGACTGCAGGATCTCCAGGAGCACCGGGCGCTCGTCCGGTGCCCTCGCCGTCTTGAGGATTTTGAGACAGTGCCAGACAAGATTTGCCGTCTCGTTGTCGCCGTCATCCAGGTGGCCAAGCGCGTATCTCGCGGCAATCTGCGCAGCCCGCAGCCTGATGTCGGCGTCGCCATGCTCGGCCAGGCTTTGCAGCGAGCCGGTCAGTCGATAAGCATCGTGGAATTTCGCATCACGCCGCAGGAGCAAGTCCTCGATCACGCCGAGAGAGCCGCCATCTTTCCCCTTTCGTGACAGCCATTGCACGACCTGGATGCGGACCTCCGGCTCGGGATGAGAAATCAGCCCCGCCAATCGGTGCCCGGCCGCTTCCGTGTCCAATAGGCCCAGCACCCATACGGAGGCATCTCGCAGGCGCGCCTCGGCGGCATCGACGAAGCGGTTGACCGCTGCACAGATCGCATCCCGATCGAGCGGCACCTGGTAGCCGCCGCGATCTACGTCCCTGGGCAGGTAGTGCAGTCGATGCAGAACCTGCCACTGCATCTCGCGATCATCGCCGGCCAGCAGATCGAGCAGGCCAGCGGTGCCGCTCGCGTCGCCCAGCTCCAGCAGAAGCACGCTGGCATTGAGCTTTCTCGCTCCGGATTCCTCTGCCATGGCCCTGCGGAGAGCCGGCTCGAGCTCGTCCCGGTGCCGATCGAGCGCGGCGCGAAACTCGCTGTCGATGAAGCCGATGCGGTCCAGCTCCGCAAGCAGGCGCTGCGGCGAGAACGCCTGGCCGCGCGCGATCTGTCGCGCCTCCTCCGCATCGTCGTTGACGGCGTTCATCGGCCTCCCCTGTCTCAGCGCCAGGCGGCTGTTGCTCGCCGCCGTCGGTGTCACGGCATGCGCGGCTGTCGATTATGTTCGCTATTTGTTCCATCACTGTCAACGCCGATCCGTCGGCAGCGTTTGGGCCCCAATGGAGAGGCGTGGCGCGGCTCGATGTTGCGGCTACTGCGCCGCGGCGGCGGCGTCGAGCGTCGGGTAGTCGGTGTAGCCCTTGGCGCCGCCGCCGTAAAAGGTGGGGCGGTCCGGCGGGTTGAGGGGAGCGTTGCGGCGGAAGCGCTCCGGCAGATCGGGGTTCGCCAGGAAGAGTGCGGCGAAGGCGACGAGGTCGGCAGCGCCGGAGGCGACCGCCGCCATCGCCGTCTCCCGCGTATAGCCGCGGTTCACGATCAGCGCCTGGTGCCAGAGCGGACGGAAGAAGCGGGAATCCGCCATGACGCCGCCGGGCGCCGGCGTGTCCGGCATCGGCTCCACGATGTGGAGATATGCCAAGCCCAGCTTGTCGAGCTCGCGCGCCGCGTAGCCGAAGGCGGCGGGGGGATCGCTGTCGGCCATGTCGTTGAAGGGATTGCCGGGTGAGAGCCGCGCGCCGACGCGCTCCTTGCCCCAGACGCCCACCACCGCCTCGGTCACCTCCAGCAGCAGCCGCGCGCGGTTCTCGACCGAGCCGCCATAGCGGTCGGTGCGCCGGTTGCTGCCGTCGCGCAGGAACTGGTCGAGGAGATAGCCGTTGGCGCCATGCACCTCGACGCCGTCGAAGCCGGCGGCCTTGGCGTTCTCGGCGCCGCGCGTGAACTGCTCGACGATGCCGGGCATCTCCGCGAGCTCGAGCGCGCGCGGCGTCACGAACGGCACCATCCCCGTCGCGGTCATCGCCTTTCCCGCCGGCAGCAGCGCCGAGGGTGCCACCGGCAGCGCGCCCTCCGGCTGCAGCGAGGGATGCGAGATGCGGCCCACATGCCAGAGCTGCAGGAAGATGCGGCCGCCGGCAGCATGCACGGATTGGGTGACGCGCTTCCAGCCTTCCACCTGCTCCGGCGAGTGGATGCCGGGGGTCCCCGGATAGCCGACGCCCTGCGGCGAGACCTGGGTCGCCTCGGTGACGATGAGGCCAGCGCCGGCGCGCTGGGTGTAATAGGTCGCCGCGAGCTCAGTCGGCACGTTGCCGACGCCAGCGCGGTTCCGCGTCATCGGCGCCATCACGATGCGGTTCCGCAGCTCGTAGGGTCCGAGATCAAGGGGAGTGAAGAGATCGACCATGGTTCCTTCCACCGGCGCAATCACAAGCCGTCATTCCAGATGACGCTAGCATCGATAGGGCGCCAGCGCATCTGGATGACGCCCATGGTTTCTGCGGCTTCCTTGCGCAGCAATCTGCCTCAAGTTTCCGCAATCGCATGGCCCCTTGCGTCGTCCGCATGCAAAAATCTGGCATCTGCCAGTTTCCGATCGAGCGTTGACAGAGGACGTGGCGGTGGCGGCAAGATGCGCGCCCGTGCCCATGCCAGCGAGGAGCGGCAGATGACGGCAGCACGCCAGCTACGGCTCGGCGCCTTCATGCGTCCGGTCAGCATCCATACGGCGTGGTGGCGCTATCCCGGCGCCTATCCCGACGCCAATTTCAACTTCCAGCACCTGAAGCGCTTCATCCAGACCCTCGAGCGTGGCAAGTTCGACGCCTTCTTCATGGCGGATCACCTCGCCGTCCTCAACATGCCGATCCCGGCGCTGAAGCGGAGCGCCACCGTCACCTCCTTCGAGCCCTTCACCCTGCTCTCGGCGCTGGCATGCGCCACCGAGCGCATCGGTCTCGTCGCCACCGCCTCCACCACCTTCGATGCGCCCTATCATATCGCGCGCCGCTTCGCCTCCCTCGACCACATCAGCGGCGGTCGCGCCGGCTGGAACATCGTCACCACCTCGAACCCCGACGCCGCGCTCAATTTCGGCCTCGACGACCACATGGAGCATGACGACCGCTATCGCCGCGCCCGCGAGTTCTATGACGTGGTGACCGGGCTCTGGGACAGCTTCGCCGAGGACGCCTTCATCCGCGACGTCGAGAGCGGTATCTACTTCGACCCCGCGCGCATGCACGTGCTCGATCACAAGGGCGAGTACCTGAAAGTGCGCGGCCCTCTCAACATCGCGCGGCCGCCCCAGGGCTGGCCGGTGATCGTGCAGGCGGGCGCCTCGGAGGCCGGCCGCCAGCTCGCCGCCGAGACGGCGGAGGTGATCTTCGCCGGCGGCAGCAAGCTCGCCGACGCCCAGCGCTTCTACGCCGACATCAAGGGGCGGATGGAGAAGCTTGGCCGGCAGCGCGACCATCTGAAGATCCTGCCCGGCGCTCTCGTCATCGTCGGCGAGACCGCGGAGGAAGCGCGCAAGAAGAAGGCGCTCCTCGACAGCCTCGTCCATCCCGAAAGCGGCCTCGCCTCGCTCTCGATTGCGCTCGGCACCGATGCCTCGAAATTCGATCTCGACGGTCCGCTGCCGGAGATCCCCGAGAGCAATGCCAGCCAAAGCGGGCGGCAGCGGGTAATGGATCTGGCGCGGCGGGAGAACCTCACCGTGCGGCAGCTGGCGCAGATCGCCGGCGGCTTCGGCGGCCTCACCATGACCGGCACGCCGGCGATGATCGCCGACCAGATGGAGGAATGGCTGATGGCCGACGGCTGCGACGGCTTCAACGTGATGTTCCCCTACGTGCCCGGCGGCCTCGACGACTTCGTCGACGGGGTGGTGCCGGAGCTGCAGCGCCGCGGCCTCTTCCGCCGCGCGTACGAGGGTAAGACCCTGCGCGAGAATCTGGGCCTGCCGCGGCCGGAGAACCGCTTCTTCAGCGCGCGCTGAGGCGCCCGGTGCTAGTCGGCGGCGCTCACCACAGGGCTTTCGGAGAGCGCCGCGATCCTGCGGGCGACCCGGATCAGGCGCTCGCGTCCGCTGCCGTTCTCCTCCTCGACGACGATCTGCGCCACGGCGCGACCGATATCGCGCAGCAGGATCTCGTCCTCCCCGTCGGCGCGCGCGGGGACGGTCACCACGGAATCCTGGCAATAGGTCGAGATCGTCTTGCCGGGCGCCCCGCGCACGCAATCCGGCTCCTTGCCCGCCGCCACGGCGCGGATCCCCTTGCGGATGATCCGGCGCAGCATCGAGACGCCGCGGTCGGTGGTGCCGAGAGTCTCCAGGGCGTGGATCGCGATCGGCCGCTGGGAGGTCTGCGCGTCGAAATCGCCGGGGATGCGCTGGCGCTCCTCGTAGGGGCGCTCGCCGGTCTGGCCGAGGAAATCGACCTTCTCCTTGCCGCACTCGGCCTCATTGTGCCGCCCCTCGGGATCATTGACGCCTTCGTTGAAGTGGCGCACCCCGATCATCAGGGAATGGGTGTCGTCGATGGGAACCGTCCAGCGCGTGAGGCCCGCCCGGGTGAATGCCTTCGGCCGGTCGCCGGCCTCCCAGATGGCTCCGGCCTGAGCCAGGTTGGGCAGGATGATGTCGTTCATGCGCACCCAGACCAGATCGCCGACGCGACGCGTGGTGATGTAGATCATGCCGAGCGGCGTCTCGCGGAACTCGGTGACCGGCAATTTGCCCCAGGCCGGCGCGAAATGCTCGAAGCTGATCCTGGTGTGCAGGAACACGCCGTGGGCGGGATCCATCACGTTCTCGATGATCTGCAGCCAGTTGCAGGGATATGTCAGCGAATACGGCACCATCTTGTCGTCGGGGAGATCGAAGGCGTCGTAGTACGGGAATTCCGGCTTGAGTTCGGGCGGCCCCATATAGGCGAAGACGAGCCCGGCATGCTCCAGGGCAGGATAGGCGCCCTGAAAGGTCTTCTCCTTGATCTTGCTGTCGGCGGGCTCGCCTGGTGTCTCCAGGATCCGGCCGTCGACGTCGAATTTCCAGCTGTGATAGCAGCAGCGGATGCCGCGATCCTCGACGATGCCGTACTCCAGCGAGGTGCCGCGATGGCAGCAATGCCGCTCGAGCAGGCCGACGCGGCCGCTCTTGTCGCGGAACAGCACCAGGTCCTCGCCCAGGATCCGGATCGCCAGCGGCAGATCGCCAAGCTCCGACGCCATCGCCACCGGCTGCCAGAAGCGCCGGAGATATTCGCCGCACGGCGTCTCCGGTCCGACATGGGTGAGTTCGGCGTCCTCGCGCGGGATCTGGCGCCGATGGTAGAGGCCGTAAGGCTGACGGATCGTCTGCTTCCTCTGCCTCTCCATGTCACCCCTCCTGCAAGAGATCGCCGCTGCCGTCGGCGCCATGTCCGGGATCCATGTTAGCGGTGTTGCCGCATTTTGAAACCGTCGATCCCGCGGGCACGCGCCCATCCGCCGGGATCGGCAGCAGGGATCGGTCGGCGGTGCCTCTTCCGGCGTACCTGCGAAAATCCTAGGCTGGGCGAAATTTGCGACTGCCGGGAGACTTCCGGCCTCGATCAACGGAGGGAGAAAGCAATGCGTCTCTTGGTGGTGGGTGCCGGCTCGACCGGCGGGTATTTCGGCGGACGCCTCGTCGAGGCGGGACGCGACGTCACATTCCTGGTGCGGCCCAATCGGGCAAAGCAGATCCAGGCGGAGGGGCTGCAGATCGTGAGCCCGCATGGCGACGTCACGCTGAAACCGCAGCTGCTGACCGCGGACGCGATCAAGAGACTTTTCGACACGGTCCTGCTGACGGTGAAAGCCTTCTCGCTGGCGCCGGCCCTCGACGATCTCGCGCCCGCCGTCGGGCCGAAGACGATGATCGTGCCGGTGCTGAACGGCATGAAGCATGTGGACGCGATCAAGGCGCGCTTCGGCGCCGAGGCGCTGGTGGGCGGCGTCTGCAAGGTCGCCACCACCCTCGACGAGCAGGGCCGGATCGTCCAGCTCGCGAAGTTCCAGGAGCTTGCCTATGGCGAGATGAGCGGCGCGCCTTCCGAGCGCACGAAGGCGCTCGACGAGTTCATGCGGGGCGCGGGATTCGAGGCGCGGCTCACGCCCCGGATCGAGCTCGAGATGTGGGAGAAGTGGGTGCTGCTGGCCGCGCTCGGCGGCATCAGCTGCCTGATGCGCGGCAATATCGGCGAGATCGAGGCGGCGCCGGGCGGCGTCGACTTCGCGCTCCGCCTCCTCGACGAGGTCGTCGCGGTGGTGCGCGCCTCCGGCCAGGAGCCGCGCGCCGAGTTCCTCGCCAGCACGCGGATGACCGTGACCGCCAAGGGCTCGCCCATGGCGCCCTCGATGTATCGCGACCTGCAGAAGGGAGCCCCGGTCGAGGCCGATCAGATCGTCGGCGACCTGGTGGCGCGCGGGAAAAAGCTCGGCGTGTCGACCCCGCTCCTGGCCGCCGCCTACGCGAGCCTCTCGATCTATCAGAGCCGCGTCGGCAAATCGTGACGATCGCGGCGCCGGACGTTCCTACAGCGTTTTCAGGTACTCGATGATCGCCCAGCGCTCCTCGGGCGTGAGCGTGGTGCCGTATTCATGGCCGCCATTGCCGTTGCCGTTGGCATTCATGGGATCGGCGACGAAACTGCCGGTCCTGAACGGAGACTGGTCGGTCGCGTAGCCGACGTTCTTGGGATCAAAGGCGCGGCTTCCCACCATGAAGCTGCGCTTGCGATCCTTCGCGGGCGTCAGCAGCTCCCAGAGATTGGGAACCGAGCCGTTGTGAAGGTAGGGCGCGGTCGCCCAGATGCCGTGCAGCACGCGGGATTCATAGGCGGCCGCGGTGCCGCCTGACGGCGGCTTGAACATATCCGTGAGGCGGGAGACGAGGGTCGCCTGCAGATCCTTGATCAGGCCGGGATTGCGTATCGTGAGATCGCCGGGTTCTTTCCCCGGCACGAGATCGGCAATGTCCAGGCGCAGCGCCCGCCATACGCCGCTGGTCCGCAGCTTTTCCGGCGTGATCGGAAACGGCAGGACGGCCTCGTCGACGAGGCTTCCCACCACGGAGCCCGCGAGCACGCTGCCGATCTGCGTCTCGTCGGCGAATCTTGCGTTGAAGGGCGGCGGCGGCAGAAGCGCGCCGGCGTAGATGCCGGACCTGCCCGCGCGCAGGGAGTTCAGCAGCATCTTCGGATCGGTGCCCACCGCCTTCACCGGCGTGTCCCAGGCATTGGCGGAATGGACCGTGAGACGGGACTCCCGCTCGCCGTGGCACTCGCCGCAATGAGCCTCGAACAACGGCTTGCCTCTGGCGGCGAGCTGATCGTCGAGCCCGAAGAGATCGCGCGGCCACGGCGGCGGCCGCAGCGTCGAGATCTTCTCCTCGAGGGTCTGCAGCCCAACGAAATCCGCGGAATTGTCGTTGTAGCGGATCACCGTCGGCGTCAGGGCCGTGCCGGGAATGTGCACCTTGGGCCGGAAGTCGGCGAAGACGCCGAACACCTCGCCGGTGTTGCGCGCGAGCGCCTGGATGAAGAGGCCATTGGGGACGCCGCCGTTCCACTGCGTGTGATCCTGCCGCGACGCGTTCCACAGGAAGGGATAGCTCACCGGCGCGTCGGCCTTGGCGAAATTCTCGGGGACGCCGAGGTCGCGACCGGCGACCCGGTTGAAGATCATGCCGAAGGCATCGAGGCGGCCCGGTCCCCAGGGCGATGCCGGGAGGCTCGCATCCATGAATTGGCCGAACTGCCCGACCCAGGCGCTGAAATCGGCCTTGAGACCGGCGGCGCCGGTCGCGGAGTGCCCGGCGCCCAGCACCGCATTGGCAAAGGCATCGAAGCGATCGGGCTCGGCCAGAGTCGCGCGCGACGCGGCGGTGAGATCGAGGAGGAATTGCTGGAAGTCGGCATTCGCCGGCGCGCCATCGAGACGAAGGGCGCGGGTCATGCCGTCCTTCCGGTATTCGAGCTGCCCGGTATGGCAGGCGGCGCAGGTCATGCCGAGCTGTCCCGTCGCCGGCGCGCCGTCGATCACGAAGCCCACCGGCAGGCCCTCGGTATTGCGCGGGCTGTCGTTGCGCAGATAGCCATAGCGCTGCAGCTGATCGGCGCCGAAGGGCTCGTCGGCGTCCAGGCGGCGGAGCGCCTTGAACCACGCATAGGGCATCATGTGCGAGCCCTGGCTGGTGGTGTAGAAGGTGTCGCGGTCGGCGTCCGACCAGCCCTGCGACAGGTAGGTCACCGCCGGCTGCTGCGCCCTTCCTTCGGCGGCAACGAAAGCCGACAAGACGAGGACCAGCGCCGATACCGAGATCCGCGCGACCGCCGCACGCCACCGCCTGCATCCCGCCATCTGTCATCCCCCCGATTGCCCACTCTTCCGCGGTCGACTTTCTCGCATACTGGCGCAGGCCGAAGCCGCACGCCCTATGCGCGGCAAAGCTTGATGACCGAATGTGCGGGCGGAAAGTGACGCGGAGTGTTGCACGCACCGTCGCCGCGCTCAAGAAAGCGGGGCGCGGGCGCCGTCGGGGGCGGAGGAATCTGGCGCGACGCGGATAAAGCTTCCGCCGTTGCGCGCGGCGCCGCGCCTCAGCTCGAGAGGTGGTCGGCGATGTCGACGGCCTTTGCCCAACGCGCCAGCTCCTCGGCGTCGAGGCTGGCCTCGGAGAGATAGTAGCGGAGCGCCTCGGCGCGGTCGGTGAAGCGCCGCGCGGTGTCGAGATCGGCGCTGCG
>DATJOK010000056.1:0-66723 GCA_035507155.1 Allostellaceae bacterium | reverse complement strand
CGTCAGCTTCACCAGCACCGTCAACGGCGCACACTTCCTCTCGGTGCTGGCCAGCAAGGCGATCACCGTCGGCGGGCTGATCGGCGGCACTACCGCCCTCACCAGCCTCACCGCCAATGGCAGCACAGTGACCTTGAACGGCATCGGCACCGCCGGCGCCGACGGCGTCACCGGCGCGGTCAGCGTCACCGGTAGCAGCGGCATCTCACTCGCCGAGGGCACCTATCACGGCGGCAGCGACCAGACCTATACGGGCCCGGTCACGCTGCTCGCCGGCACCACGATGACTTCCGATGGCGGCGATCTCCGCTTCGCCGGGACTCAAAGCACCATCAACGGCACCCACGCGCTGAGTCTGGTGGCGGTGAGCGGCACGGTGAGCCTCGGCGGCTCGGTGGGCAATCTGGCGGAGCTCACCGGCCTCAACGTCGATCCCGCCGGCATCATCCTCGGCGGCGCCGTCTATCATACGTCAGGCGATCAGACCTACTCCCAGGCGGTGACGCTGGGGGCCAGCACCTCGCTCACCTCCGACGCTGGCAACATCACCTTCCTCGGCACCATCGACGGCAACCAGTCGCTGGCCGCGACCGCCAACGCGGGCGCGATCACCGTCGACGGCCTCATCGGCGGCAGCACGGCGCTCTCGGCGCTCACCCTCCGCGGCGGCACGGTGGCGCTGAACGGGATCGGCACCAGCGTCAGCGACGGCGTGACGGGCTCTGTGAGTATCGCCGGCAGCGGCGGCATCTCGCTTGCCGAGGGCACCTATCACAGCGGCAGCGACCAGACCTACGCCGGCCCGGTAAGCCTCCTCGCCGACACCTCGGTCACCTCCGACGGCGGCAACGTTGCCTTCACCAGCACCATCAACGGCGCGCACGTCCTCTCGGTGCGGGCCAGCAAGGCGATCACCGTCGGCGGGCCGATCGGCGGCACTACCGCCCTCACCAGCCTCACTGCCAACGGCAGCACGGTGAGCCTGAACGGCATCGGTACCGCTGGCGCCGACGGCGTCACCGGCGCCGTCTCGGTCACCGGCGGCAGCGGCATCTCGCTTGCCGAGGGCACTTATCGCAGCGGCGGGGACCAGACCTATACGGGCCCGGTCACGCTGCTGGCCGACACCTCGGTCACCTCGGACGGCGGCACCGTCAGCTTCACCAGCACCGTCAACGGCGCACACTTCCTCTCGGTGCTGGCCAGCAAGGCGATCACCGTCGGCGGGCTGATCGGCGGCACTACCGCCCTCACCAGCCTCACCGCCAACGGCAGCACGGTGAGCCTGAACGGCATCGGCACCGCTGGCGCCGACGGCGTCACCGGCACCGTCTCGGTCACCGGCGGCGGCATCTCACTCGCCGAGGGCACCTATCACAGCGGCAGCGACCAGACCTATACGGGCCCGGTGACGCTCGCTGCCGACACCACGATGACTTCCGACGGCGGCGATCTCCGCTTCGCCGGGACTCAAAGCACCATCAACGGCACCCACGCGCTGAGTCTGGTGGCGGCGAGCGGCACGGTGAGCCTCGGCGGCTCGGTCGGCAACACGGCGGAGCTCACCGGCCTCGACGTCGATCCCGCCAGCATCATTCTCGGCGGCGCCCTCTATCACACCGCCGGCGACCAGACCTACTCCCAGGCGGTGACGCTGGGGGCCAGCACCTCGCTCGCCTCCGACAGCGGCAGCATCACTTTCCTCTCCACCATCGACGGCTCCGGCGAGGGCGGACAGTCGCTTGGCGCAACGGCAGCACACGCGATTGCCGTCGACGGCCTCATCGGCGGCAGCACCGCCCTCACCAGCCTGACCCTCAGCGGCAGCACGGTGACGCTGAGCGGCATCGGCAGCGATGGCGCCGGCGTCACCGGCACCGTCTCGGTCACCGGCGGCAGCATCACCCTCGACGAGGGGACCTATCACAGCGGCGGGACGCAGAGCTGGAACGGCCCGGTGCTGCTCGGCGCCAATACGGTGATCACCTCCGACAGCGGCGACATCGACTTCGTCGGCACGCAGAGCACGATCAACAGCCTCTCCAGCGAGAGCCCGTTCTCGCTGAAGCTCGTAGCCGCGGCGAGCGGCACGGTGAGTCTCGGCGGCTCGGTCGGCAATCTGGCGGAGCTCACCAGCCTCGACGTCGATCCCGGCAGCATCATCCTCGGCGGCGCGGTCTATCATACGACCGGTGACCAGACCTACTCCCAGGCGGTGACGCTGGGGGCCAGCACCTCGCTCGCCTCCGACGCTGGCAACATCACCTTCCTCGGCACCATCGACGGCAGCCAGTCGCTGGCCGCGACCGCCAACGCGGGCGCGATCACCGTCGACGGCCTCATCGGCGGCAGTGCGGCGCTCACGGCGTTGAGTCTCACCGGCAATGCGGTGATCCTCGATGGTATCGGCGGCGAAGGTGCCGGGGTCTCCGGCACGGTGGGTGTGAGCGGCGCGACCGGCCTTACGCTCAACGGCGGCGCCTACCACAGCGGCGGCACGCAGACCTACAGCGGCGCGGTCACGCTGGGTGCCGACACCTCGATCACCTCCGACAGCGGCAGCGTCGTGTTCTCCAGCACCATCGACGGCGCCCAGGCGCTCTCGGTGTCGGCGACCCAGGGCGCGATCAGCGTTGGCGGCCTCATCGGCGGCAACACCGCGCTTACCAGCCTCACCCTCGACGGCCAGACCGTGTCGCTGAGCGGGATCGATCATCCCGGCGAGAGCGACGGCGCCGGCGTCACCGGAACGGTGAGCGTCAGCGGCAGCGGTGGCATCACCCTCGGCGACGGCGTCTATCATAGCGGCAGCAGCCAGACCTACAGCGGGCCGGTGACGTTGACGGCCGATACGGTGTTCACCTCCGACAGCGGCGCTATCACCGTGACTGGCGCGCTCAACGGGAGCGGAAACCTCGGGATCGTCGACAGCGGCAGCGATAGCTTCGCGTCGATCGGGCTCGACGGCATCCTCGACCTCTCCAGCAAGACCGCCGGCGCCTTCACTGCCAACGGCGCGGTGAACGCTGCCGGCCTCCTCACCGGCACCGGCGATTACGCACTCAATCTGCTGGGCGGCGGCACCATCGGCGACCCCACCCTCGCCAACACCGGCGGCATCACGCTCGCCGGCAGCTTCCTCTTTGCCGACGGCTTCAGTACCAGCCAGAGCATTACGCTCGGCGGTGCCACGCAACTCAACACCGAGACCAGCGGCATCACCCTCGGCAGCATCAGCCAGGGCGCTTTCGAGTTCATCGTGATCGCCGACAGCGTCGATATTCTGCCCGGCAGCAAATGGAGTGGCACGGGGCCGCGAGGCATCACGCCGTTCTCTGATCTGTCGATCGGGGTCGGCGACGCGCCGGGCCAGTGGACGCTGAACCAGCAGCAGCTCGACGTCCTCGCAGATCCGCCCGAGCTGGTGATCATCGGTGGTGGCTCGCAGATCGCGCTCGCGCTGCAGTCGATCCTGACCGGTCAGTCGCCCTTCGTGCCGGCCAACATGCCGGGCCCGGTCAATGTCGGCACTTTCACCTTCAACGCGCCGCTCATCATCGAGGGCAGCTCGATCTTCCTGAGCGGCACGGTCACGCAGACCACGCCAAACACCGGCATCGGCCTCATTACGCCGGGCTCGATCAGCGGGCCCGGCATGCTCAATCTCGGCGTGAACACCGGCATCCTTCCGATTGTTGCCGGCAGCGCTGATCTGACCGGCATCGTCAACGGCCAGGGTGGCGCCGGCGCAGCCGGCAACACCACGCTCATCCTGCAGCTCGGACCCGGACCCTTCCTGATCAATGGCGTCTGCTTCGCGGGTGCCGGCTGCAACACTGGGCTGGCCGGCCCCAGCTTCGTTCTGACGCCGCAGTTGCAGCAGGTGATCACCAATCTGTTGAACAACAACGTCAATGGCAACAACGCGCCGCCACCAGATCAACCCGGCGGTGGGTTTGGCGGTAGCGGCGGTGGTGGTGGCAACCTTGCCAACGTCTCGCCGGCGGCCGGCGGCGATACCGGCACCGATGCCACCGTCGACGCGCTGACCCAGCCGCTCAATGCGGGCACCGCGCCGCAGGCGGTGCCGCGGGTGCAGGGCTATTACGTCTCGCTGCTCGGCAATCTGCTCTACGAGTGGCGCCAGCTCGCGCGTCTCGCCCGCGGCGCCAACGTGCCCGAGGAGAACAACGACTTCTCGAGCTGGGGCAACGAGGCCCGCTGGTGATGGCGCCACTCGCCCGCACCCTGCCTCTCCTTCTGCTGCTCGCCGGCGGCGTCGCGGCCTGCAGCGGCACCTCCGGTGGCGGCAGCAGCTTCTCCGGCGGCGACGGCGCCCTCGGACAGAATCTCGCCGGCGAGACCTGCCACGGGACGCTGCGCAGCGGACCCGCGCTGGTGCCGGGAACCTCGCCGCCGCTCGACATCTTCTGCGGTGATTCCAAGGATGCGGTCGGCAGCGTCTGGACCGCTGCGCTGCCGGCGGCAGCGATCGGCGCCGACGACGCCACCCGCCGCGCCGCCATCGAGCGCGCGAGCCGCGAGGGCGTCGCCGGCCAGCGGATCGCCGACCGCATGAACTGCGATGCCGGCACCTGGCTCGGCAGCAGCCCCGATCTCCTCACCTATGCCTGCACGCTGAAGAACGAAGGCTGGCCGCAGATCGTGCTGATCGGCAGCGGCGGCGGCTCGTTGCAGATGGCGGAAGGGCTGCCCTCGCTGCTGCCGGTGCTGGAGACCGCGATCGCGGAGAAAACCGGCACCACACTCCCGGAGGAGACCAGGCAGGCGGTGACCGCCTCGCTCGGGACCCGCATCAAGGGCGATCTCGGCCGCATCAAGAGCGCCGACGTCGCCGGCTACGAGGAGCTGGTGCGCCTCGGCCGCTTCTACAACAGCACGCAGAACTTCGCCGGCGCCGAGGACGCCTTCCGCCGCGCCACCGAGATCGAGAGCAAGGTGCTGGGCCCCGACGCCGAGGGCACCGGCGCGACCCTCATCGAGCTCGCGCTCCAGGTCAGCAACCAGGGCCGCTTCGAGGAGGCGGCGGGGCTGTTCCGCCGCGCCGATCCGATCGTGCAACGCTCGGCTTCCGACCGTCTGCACGCGCGCTACATCGCCTATCTCGCCCTCGACGCTGCCAATCAGCGCAAGTATCCGGAGGCGCTCGCCTTCGCCCGCCAGGCGACGGCGATCCGCCGCAAGCTCGCCGCCTCCGACACCGGGCAGTTCGAGGACAGCGGGGTCGATCCGCTGGAGCTCGGCGCCCGCGGCGAGCTGGTGCACAGCTTGCGCATCGAGGCCGCCATGGCGCTGCGCACCGGCGACACCGCCGGCGCCCTCGCCTCGATCTCCGAGGCGCTGGAGCTGATGTCCTCCACCTCGGGCCTGCCGCTCTCCTGGCGTCCGGAGGCGCTGGCGCTGCTCTCCGAGGTCGATGCGGCGGACGGCCGCTACGCCGCCGCGAAGCGTGATCTCGACGGCGCGGTCGCCTTGAGCCAGAAGATCTTCGGCCCGACCGCGCCCACCGCGCTCGCTCTCATCAAGCGGGCGCGCTTCCAGACCGGCATCGATGACGACGTGGCCGCGGTGCGCGACTTCCACGCCGCCTTCGAGATCATCGCCAAGGATGACGCCGCACGCGCCCAGCTGGTGGCGGATTCCATCATTCCCTTCTTCACCGCCGCCAATAGCCTCGGCAGCAAGGATCCGCAGCAGCGCGCCGCGCTCGCCGACGACATGTTCCGTGCCGGCCAGTCGATCGGCTCCGGTGTCGCCGACCAGACCATCGACCGCGCCGCGGCGCGCCTCTTCACCAGCGATCCCCAGGTCGAGGATCTGATCCGCCAGACCCAGGCCGCCGAGCGCGAGCGCGACACCGCGCGGCTCGAGCTTGCCAACGAGCAGGCGAAGCCCGACGCCGAGCGCGGCAGCATCAAGGAGGCGGCACTCGCCAAGCAGGTGCAGGACGCCGCGGCGCAGGCGGACGCGCTGCAGAAGAAGCTGCTGACCGCCTTCCCCGCCTACGCGACGCTCGCCGAGCCCGGGCCGGTGGGGCTGACGGATCTGCAGCAGCGCCTCGCCGGGAACGAGGCCTTCCTCGCCATCATCGTCGGCCACCAGGCCTCCTACGCGATGCTGGTGCGACATGACAACTTCGCCGTCCATCGCATCGAGGTGACCGAGGCCTCGCTCACCGACACCGTAAAGGAGCTGCGCGCCGCGCTCAATCCGCGCCTTGGCACGCTGCCGGACTTCGACCTCCAGGCCTCCTACGACCTCTATCGCAAGCTGCTGGCGCCCTTCGACGACCGGCTCAACGGCGTCACGCACCTGATCGTGGCGCCGAGCGGCGCGCTGGCGAGCCTGCCCTTCTCGCTGCTGGTGACGGCGCCTCCTGCCGGCCCGCGTGCCTATACGAGCGCCCATTGGCTGATCGAGCGCACGGCGATCAGCGAGGTGCCTTCGCCGCGCGCCTTCGTCGATCTGCGCGAGGCGCGCGCTCATGCGAAGCCGGCACCGCGGCCGTTCCTCGGCGTCGGCAATCCGACCTTCACCGGCCGCGAGACGGCTGGCCCGAACGGCTCGGCGCTCGACGCGCTCGCCGGCGCCTGCCGCACCGCCGGGCCGGTGCCGGCGGAGCTCATCCGCGCGCTGGCGCCGCTGCCGGAGAGCGCCGACGAAGTGCGCCGGGTGGGCGCCCGGCTCGGCGCCGACAGCAATGCCATATTGCTCGGCCCTGCCGCCACCGAGGCCAATCTCCGCCGCCAGGCGCTCGGCGACTACAACGTGCTCTACTTCGCGACCCACGGCCTGCTGCCGGGCGAGCTGCGCTGCGAGACCGAGCCCGGCCTCGCCCTCTCGCCGCCGGACGGCCCCAGCACCAGCACGAACAATGACGGCCTGCTCGATGCGGGCGAGGTCGCGTCGCTGTCGCTGAACGCCGATCTGGTGGTGCTCTCCGCCTGCAACACCGCGGCGGGCGGCGGCCAGTTCGGCGGCGACGCGCTCTCCGGCCTCGCCGAGGCCTTCTTCTACGCCGGCGCGCGCACCCTGGTGGCGAGCCATTGGCAGGTGCCGTCGCTCGCCACCGTGCGGCTGATGACGGGCATGTTCGATCGTGCCGGGCCGCGGCTGCAGAACGGCATCGCGGAATCCCTGCGGCAGTCGCAACTCAGCCTTGCCAGCGACCCTGCAACGGCGCATCCCTTCTATTGGGCGGCTTTCACCGTGATCGGCGATGGCGGCGCGCCGCCGGGCAGCCTCAGCGCCGAGGCGCTCAACCAGACGCCGCCGCCGGCAGAGAAGGCGGAAGTGAGGTAAGGGCGATGCTTCGTTCCATGGCCGCATCCGCGCTGGCGATCGCGCTGATGCTCGCGGCCGCGCCGGTGCGTGCGGCCGATGTGGTGGTGGTGGAGGTGCGCGGCCCCGCGCTGCAGCCGGGGCAGACGCTGGACGACAGCCAGAATCTCGTCCTGAAACAGGGCGAGGAAGTCACGCTGGTGGCCGCCAACGGCAGCATCATCAAGGTGAAGGGCCCCTATGACGCCCCGCCCTCGGCGGCGGCGGGCGGCTCCGGCGTCGACGTCTCGAATGCGCTGGCAGCGCTTTCCGGCGGCTCCCAGCGCACCGCCCTCGGCGTGGTGCGCTCCAAGAACGAGGACGTGACTCTGCCGAACCCCTGGGTCGTCGACATCGCTCATTCCGGCAAGGTCTGCGTGCGTCCCGGCATGCCGGTGGTGTTCTGGCGTCCGCAGCCTGCCGCCGCGGCGAAGCTCCGGATCACGCCGGCAGATCGCAGCTGGCGCGCCGAGGCGGAATGGCCGGCTGGCGCCAGCGAGCTGAAGGCGCCGGGCAACTTCCCGATCAACGACCGCCAGACCTATCTGGTCGATGCCGGCGCCAGCAACGCCACCATCACCCTGGTGCAGGTCCCGGCCTCGCTCAGCACCGACCGCATGCGCGCCGCCTGGATGCTGGAAAAGAACTGCCTCGCGCAGACGAAGGCGCTGATCCTGACGATGCAGTGAGAGGCAGGGCCGCCGCGAATCCCTTCCTCCTTGAGGGGGAAGGTCAGGATGGGGGGTGGGCCCCGGACTCCAGCGTCATCGGGAAGATCTCCTCCACCGTCCGCTTCGCGTAGTCGAGCGACGGCGTCTTCTCCAGTGCCTCGCGCTGGCCGCGGTTCATCGCCTCGATCACCGCCGGCAGATCGATGGTCAGCACGCGCCCCTCCTCCACCACCGGCTTGCCGTCGACGAAAACGTCGGTGATCGGCCGCTCGAGGCCGCTGAAGACCAGGCTCTTCAGGGGATCGCGCAGCGGCTGCATGGTCGGGTGGCGGAGATCGACCAGCGACAGATCCGCCTTGCAGCCGACCGCGAGCCGGCCGATATCGTCGCGCTTCAGGGCCTTGGCGCCGCCAACGGTGGCGGCGTGGAAGACCTCGGCGAGGCTTGTCGCCTCCACGTTGCTGGCGCTCACCTTGCAAAGCACCGTCGCCCAGCGCATCTCGTCGATGAAATTGTGCGGGAAGGTGTCGGTGCCGAGGCCGATGTTGATGCCGCGCCGGCGGTATTTGCCGAAATTCTGCAGCAGAATGCCGCGCCGGCCGAAGATCGCCGGGCAATGGGCGACCGAGGCACCGGAGCTCGCGAGCCGCTCGATGTCGCCCTCATAGGGCCAGCGGATCTGGCTGTGCTCGTCGATGAAGATGCCGTGGCCGATGATGGCGCCGTCGTAGAGGAAGCCGATATCGGCGAGCCACTCGATCGGCGTCTTGCCATGCCGCGTCGTCATCTCGCGGAACTCGACCACGCTCTGGGCGGCGTGCAGCTGGATCGGCGCGTTCCGCTTCTTCGCCGCCGCCACGGCGGCCTGCAGGAGCTCCGCCGAGCAGGTGTCGACCTGGGCCGGCGCCACCATACCGAAGAGGCGCCCGCTGTTGTGGGTGTTGGCGCCGTCGACCACGTCGAGCGCCGCCGCCATCGCCTCGCGGCCCATGCCCTCGTCCCAGTCGTAGCGGACGCTATGCCCGTCCGGCGTCGACCAGCGGGCGGAGCGGAAGGTGGGGGCGAGGCAGGCGCGGATGCCGGTGCCGGCGAGATCCTGGACCCAGTGGGGTCGCGGCAGCGAATAGTCGGTGAAGGTGGTGACGCCGCTCCGCAGCAGCTCGGAGACTGCGAAGAGCGCCCCGGCACGCGCCGCCTCCGGCGGCGGCCGCACCAGCAGCATGAACTCGTAGAGCGAGCTCATGCCGAGCTTGGTCGAGCCCCGCTCCTCCATCAGCCCCTTGTTGAAGGGCTCGGAGGCAGGATGGCAGTGGATGTTGACGAGACCCGGCATCGCCATGCGGCCACGCCCGTCGATCTCGCGCTCCGCCTCCCCCGCGAAGCCATGGCCGACAAAGACGATGCGGTCACCCTCGAAGGCGAGATCGGCGTCGCGCAGATACTCATGCCGACCCATGGCCGCGTTCCAGGCGATGAGCCACTCCGCCTTCCTGATCACCGTCGCCGCCATCCACTCGCTCCTCTGCCACCACCGCGCCCGCGCACCGTCAAGTATTGGTTAAGGCTTCCTCCACGACAATCGCCTTTCGCTGGACCGCGTCCGCCCGCGCACGGAGACCTTCGCCCATGACCACCGCCCTCAAGGCTCAGACTCCCGCCCCGCCGGAGGAGGCCGCCTCCATCGAGGTCGCGAAGCCCGCGCAATCGCTCTCCCTCGCCGGCACGCTGATGCAGATCGCCGCCGAGACCGGCACTCCTTATTTCCATCTCATCCGCGAATTCGCCGGCCTCGCCTTCGGGCCGGGCAAGCTCAATTTCGAGGAGTATGTGGCGCTCCGGCTCTTCGACCCGAAAATGTACGAGGGCGCCGACAAGAAGGCCTTCGTCGGCATGGCGGCCTCGCGCTGGATCTGGCTGCAGGCCAATCACCGGATCGAGTATTTCGGCCTCATCGACAACAAGATCGCCGCCAACGCGCTGTTCGCCGCCTACGGTTTCCCCACCATCCCGACCCTGGCGGTCTTCTCGGAGCAGATCGGCCGGCCGGCGCCCGCGCTGCTGCATACCGGCGAGGCGCTCCGCAGCTTTCTCACCCGGAGCGACATCTACCCGCTGTTCGGCAAGCCGATCGACGGGATCCAGAGCCTGGGCTCGGCAAGCCTCGATCGCTACGACGCCGGGCGTGGCGCGCTCGTCACCGCGGGCGGCCGCGAGATCCCGCTCGACACCTTCATCGCCGACCTCCGCACTCATTACGGCAGCGGCTACCTGTTCCAGAAGCGGATCAGCCCGCATGCGGGCGTGCGCGCGATCTGCGGCGATCGCCTCGCCACCGTGCGGCTCCTCACCATCTGGGCCGAGGGCGAGCCGCGGCTGCTGCGCGCCTGCTGGAAGATCCCCGGCGGCAGCAACACCGCCGACAATTTCTGGCGCCCCGGCAACCTGCTGGCCCAGCTCGACCTCGACACCGGTCGCATCGGCCGCGTGGTGCGCGGCACCGGGACCGGTCTCGACGAGCTCACCCGGCACCCGGATACCGGCGCCGCCCTCGCCGGCATCGAGGTGCCGAACTGGCGCGCGGTGACCGAGATCGCGCTCGAGGGCGCGCGTCTCCTGAAGCAGGTGGCGCTGATCGGCTGGGATATCGCACCGGTCGACGACGGAGCCATGCTGGTCGAGCTCAACCAGTCGCCGGATTTCCTGCTGCCGCAGCTCGCCGACCGGCGCGGCATGCTGGACGGCACATTCAGCGCCTTCCTCGCCGAGCGCAAGCGCGACGCCGCTGCCTGGAAACGAGAGCGGAAGCAGTCGGTGCGCGAGCGCCCCAGCTTCCACCTGGGGATCGGCGAGCCGCCCACTACCTGAGTATCAGGCGGCGCAGCTCTTTTCGCCGGCGGCGCCGAGCGCCAGCACCGCCTGCACCAGCGCGTCGATGTCGCGCGTCTCGGTGCGGTGATTGACGATGGCGGCACGGATCGCGAGCTTGCCGTCGATGGTCGTGCTGGAGGGCGCCGCGATGCCGGATTCCTGCAGATCGGCGATGATCCCGGCGTTGACGCGGTCGGCCTCAGCGCTTCGATAGCGGAAGCAGACGATGTTGAGCTGGACCGGCGCCAAGAGCTCGAGCACCGGCTCTGCCATGATCCGGCGCTCCAGATAGCGCGCCAGGTCGCAGGTGTGCGAGACCACCTGGCCGATGCGCTCGGTGCCGTAGACGCGGAGCGTGAACCACGTCTTGAGGGCGCGGAACCCGCGCGAGAGATCGGGACCGAAATCGCAGGGCCAGGGCGAGCCGGCGGCGAGGCCGCGGCTCTCGCGCCGAAGATAGGCCGCTGGTGAAGCGAATGCGGCGCGATGGCGCGCACCGTCACGCACCAGGAGGAAGCCTGCGTCATAGGGCACCTGGCCCCATTTGTGGAAATCGAAGGCGATCGAGTCTGCGCGCTCGATGCCGGTGAGACGCGGCTTGAGGTCGGGCGCCAGGATCGCCAGTGCGCCGAACGCGCCATCGACGTGGAACCAGAGCTTCTCGCGCCGGGCGAGATCGGCGAGCGCGGCGAGATCGTCGATCGCGCCGATGTTCACCGTACCGGCGGTGCCGACCACCAGGAACGGCGTCAGCCCCTGGCCGCGGTCGACAGCGATCGCCGCCGCAAGCGCCTCCACATCGATCCGGTCGCGACCGTCGGTCGGAACGATCCGGAGCGCCTCGCTACCGAGGCCGGAGATCTCCATCGCCTGGGTGATGCAGCCATGGGCGGCGGCGGAGGTGTAGGCGACGAGACGTTTGCCGCCGGCGACGCCCTTGCGACGGACACCCGCCCCCAGCATCGTCGTGCGCGCCACCAGGACGCCCATCAGGTTCGCCATCGAGGTGCCGGTGACGAAGAGGCCGCTGGCGCCCTCCGGGAAGCCGAAGATCCGCCGCATCCACTCGGTGATCTGCCGCTCCACCTCGATCGGGACGTGGTCGCGGCCGCCGAGATTGGCGTTGAGGCCGGCAGCCAGCATCTCCGCCAGGATGCCGACGGGATTGCCGCCGCCATGCACCCATCCCATGAAGCCTGGATGCACATTGCCGGTAGCATAGGGAAGGACGTCCCGCATGAAATCGGCATGCACCGCGCCAAGCGCGGTCGGCGCGGTCGGCACCTCGGCGCGGAAACGCGCGCGCACCTCGTCGGGGATCGGCTGCCAGACCGGTCGCTCGCGGATCCTCTCGACGTAGTCGAGAATGTCATCAAGCATCCGGTGTCCATCCGCGCGGAAGCTCGCCCAGTCGGAGGGGTCGAGCGTGGCCGAGGGCTTCGCCGGCGGGGTTTCTGCCATGGGGAAAGAGGGTCGCATCGCCTGGTTAACACAAGCTTGCGGGCGCCGATCCGGTTCCGGAAGACGCGGCGAATTAGCGCTTTATTCAGCCTTCCGTTGACGAAGGCAGACACCTCGCCCAAGCTGGACCGCCAAGCTGGGAGGGCAGATATGGCACCCGACGCCGCTTCCGTCGCCGCACCCGAGACGCAGGCTCTTTCCGTCGCCGATCCATCCGCCGGCATCGCCTTCTGCGACGGCAAGTTCGTGCCGATATCGGAGGCGAAGATCTCCGTCCTCGATTTCGGCTTCACCCGCTCCGACGTCACCTACGACGTGGTGCATGTGTGGAACGGAAAATTCTTCCGGCTGGAGGCGCATCTCGACCGCTTCCTCGCGTCGATGAAGGCGTTGCGCCTCGCTCCGGCCCAGAGCCGCGAGGAGATGCGCCAGATCCTGATCGAATGCGTGCGCCGCAGCGGGCTGCGGAACTCTTTCGTCGGCATGGTCTGCACCCGCGGCCGACCGCCGGTCGGCAGCCGCGACATGCGGCTCTGCACCAACCAGTTCATCGCCTACGCGATCCCCTTCATCTGGATCGCCGATCCCGAGAAGCAGCAGAAGGGGCTCAACGCCATCGTCAGCTCCTACACGCGCATTCCGCCGCAATCCGTCGATCCCAGGATCAAGAACTACCACTGGCTCGACATGGTGCGCAGCCAGTGGGAGGCCTATGATCGCGGCGCCGAGGTGTCGCTGCTGCTCGATCTCGACGGCAACGTGACCGAAGGGCCGGGCTTCAACGTCTTCATCGTGGAAAACGGCGAGGTCTCGACGCCCGATGCCGGCACGCTCGAGGGCATCACGCGGCGGACCGTGCTCGATCTCTGCGCCGAGCTGGGCCTCAAGGCGAAAGTGCGCAAAATTCCCGTGAGCGAGATCCGGGACGCCGACGAGATATTTCTCTCGTCCACCGCCGGCGGTATCCTGCCGGTGACGCGTCTCGACAACCGCATTCTCGGCAACGGCGCGCCGGGTGCGATGACCATGCGGCTTCGCGAAGCCTATTGGACCAAGCATGACGCCGGTTGGGAGGCAACCCCCGTGCAGTACGAGTGATCGCCGATCAGCTCGTTGCCGGATTCCAAACCCGATCGGTCGGAGGGACAGCATGAGACTGGTTTCCAAGGAGAGCGGCGCGCCGCAGGAAGTGAGCGCGGAGCGACAGGCGCGCATCGATCTCGCCGCCGCTCATCGGCTCGCGGTGATGCACGGCTATCACGAGGGCATCTGCAATCACCTGACGCTGACCTTGCCCGGCAGCGCGGATCGGTTCCTGCTTATCCCCTACGGGCTCCATTGGTCCGAGGTGACGGCGAGCGACTTCATGGAAGTGACCTATGACGGCCGCATCATCAAGGGGAGCGGCGTCGCAGAGAAGACCGCCTTCTGCATCCACGCGCCGATCCATCGCCTGCGGCCGGAGGCTGCCTGCGTGCTCCACACCCACATGCCCTATGCGAGCGCCTTCGCGCGGCTCGAGGACATGACCCTGGAGATGATCGGACAGACCGAAGCCGGGCTTTACGACCTCCTCGCCTATGACGGCGAGTATACCGGCATCGCCTTCGATCCCAGCGAGGGTGAGCGGCTCGCCGGCGTGCTCGGCGACAAGTCGGTCATGTTCATGGCCAATCACGGCGTGCTGGTCACCGGCGAGACCGTGGCGCAGGCCTATGACCGGCTCTACTACCTCGAGCGTGCCTGCCAGACCCAGCTCTATGCCATGTGGACCGGCCGCAAGCTGAGACAGATCCCGCAGGCGCAGCTGCAGCGGACCGTCGAACAGTTCCGCCACATTCCCTATCAAGGCGGCGTGCCGCCCTGGGAGACGCATTTCGCGGCGCTGAAGCGGATTCTGGACCGCAAGGAGCCGGATTACGCCTCGTGAGCCTCGCCTGAGGAGGATCGAGGGGAGCCGCTCGGGGTCATGAGCGGCTCCCGATCGTAAGAGAGCGTATCCACTGAGTCACATCGGGTTGCCGGCGCTTCCGAGCGCCCGGCCCGATGTTCTTCGTCTGCCGCCTTGCGATGTCAGGCTATTTCCGCCGCGTCGAGCGGCCGCTCAGGCGCCCGCTGGGATCAGCGATCAAATTCTCGCCGAGCGCTCCGAGCGGCCGAGGATTCCGTGCGAGATCTGGCTCAGAAGATATTCGAGGCTGTCGGGACAGGCCTCGTCGTATTCCCGGATGACGCCGTCGATGATGCGCCGCACGCAGCCGACATCCCAGCTCTCCTTGCCGGACCGCTTCACCTCGGCGATGACGTCGAGCGCCGCGCGGAAGGCGCGGAACAGCTCCGGCGGCAGGCCGGCCCTGTCATAGAGCGCCTTGAATCCCAGCGGGCCGCGGTCGGCGATCAGCATGATGGCGTTTCCCGCCGGAATGCCGGCGCGCGCCGCCATCCCCGCCTCGAAGAACCTGACATCGCCGAGACAGAGTGCCCGCATCAGCAGCGTCGGCGTCAGGCGCCCGGCGGCTTGCAGGCGCCGCACCAGCGACTCAGGGTCGAATCCGCGCGGCATCGACGCCACGTCCCGCATGAAGGCGCGCTCGCCCGCCTGCGCCACCAGCTCGTCGGCGAGCTCGCCCGGCAGCGCGTGCTTCTCCACCAGCCGCCTGCGCAGCGCGGTCGAGACCGACTGGATAAGCCGCTCGATCACCGTCATCGGCAGCATCGGCCGCTCCACCATCAGCCCCTGCACCGTCTTGTCGGCGCCGAAATGCTCGACGATATCGTGATAGGCGGGCTCGGATACCGCAGCCCTGTCGTTGGCCAGCAGCGCGGTCACGACCTCGCCGCTGCGCGTCGCCACCAGCGCATCGGAGACCCGCTCGCTCACCGTGTCGCGACGCGCCACCGCCACCTGCTTCCGGGTATTGCCGAGCTCGATCACCGCGACGAGATCGCTGTCCGACAGCACGGGAGAGCATTCGATGAACGGCACCGCGACCGCATCCACGTCCTCGGAGATGTCGCGAGCGATCGAGGGCGGCAGCACCGCACAATTCTTCACATGGGCGGCGAGTGCGCTGCGCACCTCCAGCTCCACGTCCTTCACCAGCTTCTCGAGGATTGCCAGCGCCGCTGCGCGCTCGCCGGATGCCAGCGTCTCGGACGTCAGCAGGGAACCCACATGGCCGGCGGCGGCGGCGCGCACTTCGGTGGAGGAGGTCTGCTGAAGGCGGTCGCGAATCTCGACCAGCTCGGCCGACGGCTGCCGGGCCCTCGCGCCCTTCGCCCTCGGGGCGCGCCGTCCACCCGCCTGGTCGCGCCGCGTCACTGCGCGCTCCCGGTACGCAGCATCAGCCGCCCGCGGACCGCCTCGCCAGCCGATGTCATCCCATGCCCGTTCTCCACGCCGCTCGCGCCCACTCAATGCGCCTGGGTGGTCTGCCAGCGCTTGAATTGATCGAAGAGATCCTGCTTCTGCTGCGCCGTCATCGGCTGACCGCTGACGCGGGCGCGCTCGTCCAGGAACTTCATGAAGATGTCGCGCATCTGCTGGTCGCTGAGGGTCGGCGGCGCCGAGACATTGCGCTTGAGCCAGCTCTCCGCCGGCGGAAAGCGACGCCAGTTCGGCAGCTCGCCGGCGAGATTCACCTCGCGCCACTTGGGATGATGCGGCGCCTCCTGGAGCTTTGCGAACTGGGTGAAGAAGGCCTCGGTGAAATTGGCGATGTTGCGATAGCGCTCCGTGTTGGTCGGCAGGCTGGTGACCATCAGCGCGGTGCCCACCGCGATGGTATCCACCGCCTCGTTGGCGGGGACGAGATCGGGATAGTCCTCCGCGGTCAGGCGGCTCGGCACATAGGCTGAAATCAGGCGGGAATTGAGCGGAATGGCGAGGAAGTGCAGCCCCTGCGGCTGGCGCAGCCCGGCGAAGAGCGCCAGCGGCTTGCCGCCCACATAGGCCATTGCCGCGATCTCGCCGCTGGCCAGTTTCTGCAGCGCCAGGCGATGATCGTAATTGGTGGTCTCGATCTTGATGCCGAGGAAGTCGAACACGCGCGCGCCGGTCACCTCCGTGCCGCCGCCGGCCGGTCCCAGATCGACTTTCTTGCCGGCGAGATCGCCGATGCTCTTGACGCCGGGACCGGCGAGGAGATGAAACTCCTCATTGTAGAGCTTGGCGATATAGGTGAGCGTATCCACGCTGGGTGGGACACGTTGCGCGCGCGCATAGTCGAGCACGTCGGTCTGCACGATCGCCATGTCCATGCCGCGCAGTGACTTGAGATCGGTCAGGTTCTGCAGGGAGCCCTTGCCGAGCACCGGCACCACCCGCCGGGTCGAGCCGTCGTCGATCACCGAGGCGAGATCCTCAGCGATCTCGACCGACATCGCGTCGGAATCATCGAGCATCAGCTCGACGGCACCGCGGTTGGCGCGGTCGACGACGCTCTGCGCGCGGGCGGAGATGGCAAGGCCGAGAACGGCTGGCAGCGCGGCGAGGACCCACAGCACGGTGCGGAAGGACGCTTTCATCTGCGTTCGCCGATCCTCAAGAAGCGAGAAAGCCCGGGCATCCGTCCGGGCGGCAATCTTATCGCCGCATGGCGCCGCCGTCATTGCGGGAATGCGAACTGCAGCGCCTTGAGGCGCTGCTGCGCCTCGGCATCGCCGGCGGCTGCTCCCTTGCGGTACCAGCTCACCGCCCGTAGCGGATCCCCCTTGATCCCGCGCACCCCGGCCGAGACCAGATAGAGCGGATCATAGGTCTTGCCGGCGCCGGTCGCGGCAGCGGCGCTGCCGTCGGCGGCAGCGCGCTCGTAGGAGAGCCGTGCACCGATGATGTCGCCGGTTTTCAGGAGCTCGCCGCCCCGCGCGACGAGGCCGGCGATCTCTTCCGCCGAGGCCGTGGTGGCTGCCGTCGCCGCCGCGGGCGGCGGCGGCGCGGCCTCGACCGGTGTCGGCTCGGCGGGCGCGGATGGCGGCGTCACAGGCGGCTCTTCCCGCTCGACGGTGCCTCCCGGCACCGGAGCATCCGCCTGATCGGGCGCCAGTGCCACCTGCGGCGGCGGCGGTGAGGGCGGCAGTTCGATGATGGGGGGGCCGGCACGGCGCTGTGGTGCTGGTGATTCCGCGGGCGGCGCCGGCTTCCCGACACTGGGCTCAGGGGCCGCCGACGGCTCAAGCTGCTGCAGCAGGGCGACAGGGCCCTTGCCGCCCTTGGAAGGCTGGGCGGTCGGCGTACTGGAGCTTCCCCCGTAAAAGAGCAACGCGGAGCCTGCGACGAAGGCGATCACCACGAAGCAGACCAGCTCGATCACGACGACGACGCGGCTCGACGGCCCGGCCTCGCGCAGCTCCGGCATCGGCCGGTCGCCGAGCATGGTGGTGAGCGGCGATTCCTCCATCAGCGGGCGGAACCCTTCGCGCGGCGACCGGTTGGCGGACATGCCCTTCCCCGCCGGCAGGCCCAGCCCCTTGACGCCCGTGTCGCCAAGAGGCCTGCCCCGCCTCGAGAAGAGAGTGATCCGCCGTCGGTTGCCCATCGCTTCCGCCAGACCGGCGCCCTGGCGACCGCCGATCATCGAGTGCCCACAGCGGAGATCCGAGCGGAGCACGGCACCGCCTGGCGGTGCCGCGTCGGTAGATCCGATCGACAGGGCGTCTCGATCGCGAATTGGAAAGTGAAGCGGCCCAGCCGCGAAGACCACCCCATCGAGTCGCTTTTCAGTCGATCGCCGGAAGTCGCTGTCCATCCGCATTCTACGCAGCGGCGTCTCGCGATGAAAAGATTTGCTTCGCCGGTCCGCGAGTCGGAGCCGCGAATGCCCGGATTTCTGCGGCGCGGCGGGGACACTGTCGCGCGATCTGCGTCGGCGTCAGGAGATCCCGGCCCCCTTTGCGAAGAGCGCGAAGGCAGGCGGCCCGAGTCGGAGGCGCGAAGTGAGTCGTCATCGGTCTGTAACGGGGTTGCGCGCTGTGGCAGACTTCGTCGTCCAATGGCATCCCGATCGGCGCTCCGTGCTCGGGCCGTTCCGCGCTCCCTGGTGCGGATCGGCCTTGCCGCCGGCCTCCTCGCGAGCGCCGGTTGTGCGGCCGTGCCGACCCTCAGCGCGCCAACCGCCAGCGAGCGCACGGCCCCCGCTCCCTCGGCGCCAACGGTCGCAGAGACGACGTCACTCGCGCCTGTCGGCGCGGACCATGGCAGTCCCGGGGTACCCGCATGGCTCCCCGGGCTCTCGCCAGCGGCGGGAGGAAGCGCCGACCGACCGGATGCCGCGCCGGCGGGCGAGCCCGACCTCGCCGACCAGCGCGTCTGGACGCCGCCGGGACAGGGTGACACGGCTCCGCCTGCACCGAAGCAGCGCGCGACGACGGTCGCTGCGGTGCCTCCGGTCATTGAGCCCCCGGCCCCTCCCGCGCGGCCGACGGCGGATCAGGTCGCGAGCGCGTCTGCCGAGCCCACCGACGCCGAAGCCGTCGCCCGGCGCGGCGATCAGCTGATGGAGATCGGCGACGTGATCGGCGCGCGGCTCTGCTACGAACGCGCCGCCGCGAGCGGCATGGCGACCGCGGCGACGCGGGTCGGCATGACCTATGATCCGCTCTTCCTCGCCGCCAACGGCGTCCAGGGCCTGCAAGGCGACCCGGCGCAGGCAGCGGCCTGGTACCGCAAGGGGATGAGCGCGGGCGATCCCGAGGCGCTGCGGCGCCTCAGCGCCCTCGCCCAGCTTCCGGTTCGCTAGCGCCCTCCTATCTCAAGGACCACTGCCCGTTTTGTCGGCACCACGATCGGACGCAGGGCAGGATCGCGCGGCCAATGCCGCTCCACGAGGCGCCCGCCCGCTTGCCAGCGCGAGCCGCTCCGGGCAAGCTCATCGCAGAATTAACAGGAGCTGCCGAGCATGTTGGACAATCCCAAGCAGGTCGTGAGCTACATCCGGATGGAGGACGGAACCTTCGAGGACTACGCCCTCCTGCGCGAGCTCGCCGAGCCTTTCCGCAAGGGGACCGCCGCGCGCGTGCTCAGCGCCCTCGAGCCGCTCCACAACAGTTATCCAGGTGACCGGGTGGATCGCTACGAGCACTCGCTGCAGACGGCGACCCGCGCCTTCCGCGACGGCGCCGATGACGAGACGGTGGTGGCGGCGCTGCTGCACGACATCGGCGACATCCTGGCGCCGGACAATCACGCCGACTACGCCGCCTCGATCATCAAGCCCTATGTGAGCCAGGGCACCTACTGGATGATCCTCCAGCACGGCGTCTTCCAGGGCTATTACTACTTCCACCACTACGGCAAGGATCGCAACGAGCGCGAGAAGTTCCGCGGCCATCCGGCATTCGAGCGCACCGTCGAGTTCTGCGCCAAGTGGGACCAGATGGCCTTCGATCCGAACTACGACACCATGCCGCTCGAGGCCTTCGTGCCCGCCGTGCACCGCGTCTTCGACCGCGAGCCGTGGACCGCATCGAAGGCCTGAGCGCGCGACGCTCCGCTGCTCGATCTCCGTTATCCACAGGCGTCGCGAGACCCGCCGACAAGGCGCGGTCCCGCGAATTTTCTTGAGAGAAGTGGCGGAGGGAGGGGGATTCGAACCCCCGATAGGGCTTTAGGGCCCTATAACGGTTTAGCAAACCGCCGCCTTCAGCCACTCGGCCACCCCTCCGCTATGAGTGGGTTACACGGCGTATGCGAGGGCCGTTCTATAGACGGCGCCTCCGCAAGTCAACGCGGAGGCGATCCAGCATCTAAGCCACGCCAGCGAAGCGGCGGGAATCGCTCATGCTCCGCTGACGTCATTCACATTCGCTCAACCATGTTTGGGCGCGGCGCGCGCCGCGTACCCGCGTGTGGTTTGTTGACTCTGATCAACTGCACGCGCGCCGCATCACTCTGAATCGGGTGGGGTCGCCCGGATTCACCCTTAACCGCTTCAGGCCATTTTAACGAAAGGGGCCAAAAACTGACACGGCCAAGGAACAGAAGCGTTCCCGTATTCAGCGGAGGCAGAAATGGGCTTGTCGAAGCGTTCGGTGGAGATGTTGCTCGATCTCGTGGAGATCAAGATCAGCTTCATGGATGTGTCCGATCGCGAGGATGCACGCGATCTGCAAGTTCTCGAGCGGGCGCGTGAGGAGCTGCGGTCTCTGACGGCAGTCGCGAATCCCGTCGTTCCCGCCAGCATCGTCCGCCGCGCCACCCGCCAGCGCGTCGCCGCCTAACTCTCCAAGCTTCCGCACCGGCCGCCGTCAAGGCGGCTCGGGCCCTTCCGCCGAGCTAGGGTACCTGCATTCCGCGCGCCACAGCGGGGCGCGCCGAGAGTGCCTTGTACCAGCGCTCGACGTTCGGAAAATCGCCGAGCGCCACCTTGTGCCACTCGTGGCGCGCGACCCAGGGATAAGTGGCGATATCAGCGATCGAATACTCGCCCGCGAGATAGTCCGTCTTGCCCAACCGCGCATCGAGCACGCCATAGAGCCGGCGCGTCTCCTTGCTGTAGCGCTCGATCGCATAGGGCACCGGCTCCGGCGCCGCGCGCAGGAAATGATGCACCTGGCCGAACATCGGCCCGACGCCGCCCATCTGGAACATCAGCCACTGCAGGATCGCGTAGCGCGCGACCGGCTCCTTCGCCAGCAGCTTGCCGGTCTTCTCCGCGAGGTAGATCAGGATCGCGCCGCTCTCGAAGAGCGGCATCGGCTTGCCGCCCGGTCCCTCCTGGTCGAGGATCGCCGGAATCTTGCTGTTGGGGTTGAGGGCGATGAACTCCGGAGTGAACTGCTCGTTCTTGGAGATGTCGATCTTGTGAACGCGGTATGGGAGGCCGGTCTCCTCGAGCATGATCGAGACCTTGCGGCCGTTGGGCGTAGACCAGGTGTAGAGGTCGATCATGGCTGCTCCCTATTCTTGTCGGTGACGGCGGCACCCAGGCTTAGCCCGGGGACGCCGGCCCCGCAAGAGACGGCGGTGGCGCGCCCGCCGCCGACCGATTAGTCTCCCGGCAACGCATGGTTGCGGAGATCTGAGAGACATAGAGGACTCATGGCGGCGGTCGGCGGCAAATCCCCCCTCATCCATCCGGTAATCCTCTCCGGCGGCTCCGGCACCAGACTCTGGCCGCTGTCGCGCACCCAGGCGCCGAAACAGCTGCTGCCGCTCCTCTCGGCGAAGAGCCTGCTGCAGGAGACGGTGCTGCGCGTCCAGGATCCCCAGCGCTTCGCCCCGCCCCTCCTCATCGCCAACGACGCCCATCGCTTCATGATCGGCGAGCAGCTGCGCGAGATCGGGGTCACGCCCCGCGCCCTGGTGCTGGAGCCGCAGGGGCGCAACACCGCGCCCGCCATCTGCGTCGCCGCCATGATGCTGGCGAAGGAGGCGTCGGACGCGCTCCTGCTGATCCTGCCCTCCGACCACGTGATCCGCCACCGCGCCGCCTTCCTCGCCGCGGTGGAGCGCGCGGCGGCGGCGGCGCAGACCGGCGCCCTCGTCACCTTCGGCATCACGCCCGACCGGCCAGAGACCGGCTACGGATATATCCGCCGCGGCGCGCCCTGGCCCAAGGTCGAGGGCTGCTTCGCCATCGGCGCCTTCGTCGAGAAGCCGGACCGCGCCCGCGCCGAGCAGATGTTGGCGAGCGGCGACCATTACTGGAACAGCGGCATGTTCCTGTTCCCGGCCAAGCTCTATCTCGAGGAGCTGAAGCGCCGCGAGCCCGCCATGGTGGAGACCTGCGCCAAGGCGCTGGAGAAGGGCGCCCGCGATCTCGACTTCCTCAGGCTCGAGCGCGAGGCCTTCGTCGCCGCCCGCTCGGTCTCCGTCGACTACGCCGTGATGGAGCACACCAAGGCCGCCGCCGTGGTGCCGGCGCCGATAGGCTGGAGCGACGTCGGCAGCTTCGACGCGCTCTGGGAGATCGGCACCAAGGACGCCGGCGGCAACGTCGCGGTGGGCGACGTCGTGGCCGAGAGCACGAAGAACTCCTATCTCCGCTCCGAGCACGGCCTGGTCGCCGCGCTCGGAGTCGAGGATCTCGTGATCGTGGCGACCTCCGACGCGGTGATGGTGGCGCCGCGGGAGCGGGCCCAGGACGTGAAGCTGCTGGTGCAGCGCCTGGAGCGCGATAAGCGCGGCGAGGCGCAGAACCATCCGCTGGTGAATCGGCCCTGGGGCAGCTTCCGCTCGATCCACAACGGCGAGCGGGTGCAGGTGAAGCACATCGTGGTGAAGCCCGGCGGAAGGCTCTCGCTGCAGTTCCACAACCATCGCGCCGAGCACTGGGTGGTGGTGAGCGGCACCGCCACCGTGACCCGTGGCGACGAGGTGCTGACCCTGGAAGCGGATCAGTCCACCTACATCCCCCTCGGCATGCATCACCGCCTGGAGAACAAGGGCCAGGCGCCGGTCCATCTCATCGAGGTGCAGACCGGTGGCTATCTCGGCGAGGACGACATCGTCCGCCTCGAGGACAGCTACGGCCGCAGCTCGAAGGACTAGCCGGCGAGCTTCTGCTTCAGCCGCTCGTTGACGAGGGCGGGGTTCGCCTTGCCCTGGGTCGCCTTCATCACCTGGCCGACGAAGAAGCCGAAGAGCTTGTCCTTGCCGGAGCGATACTCCGCGACCTTGTCGGCGTTCCCCCTAAGGACGGCATCGATCGACGCGTCGATGGCGCCGGTGTCGGTCACCTGCTTCAGGCCCCGCTCCTCCACCAGCGCCGCCGGGCTCTTGCCGGTCTCCACCATCGCCGCAAAGACGTCCTTGGCGAGGCGGCCGGAAATGGTGTTGTCGTACTGCAGCGCCAGCAGCTCCGCCAGCATTGCCGGCGTCACCTGAAAGTCGGCGATCGGCTTGCCCGAGGCGTTGAGCGCAGCGAAATAGTCGCCCATCACAAGGTTGGCGACGTCGACGGCGAGCTTGCCCTTGGGCTGGCCGGGCGCGGCCTTTGCCACCGCCGCCAGCACGCGCTCGTAAAGGTCGGCAGATTCCTTCTCCGCCACCAGCACGCCGGCGTTATAGGCGGAGAGCCCGAGCTCGCTCTCGAACCGCGCCTTCTTGGCGTCCGGCAGCTCCGGCAGGCCCTTGCGGATGCCATCCACCCAGCCCTTCTCCAACACCAATGGCAAGAGATCGGGATCGGGGAAGTAGCGGTAGTCGTGGGCGTGCTCCTTCGAGCGCATCGGGCGCGTGATACCCTTGTTGGCGTCGAAGAGCCGCGTCTCCTGGTCGATCTTGCCGCCGTCCTCGATGATCTCGATCTGGCGCCGCGCCTCGTGCTCGATCGCCTGCATGACGTAGCGGATCGAGTTCACGTTCTTGATCTCGCAGCGCGTGCCGAGCGGCGCGCCGGGTTTCCGCACCGAGACGTTGCAGTCGCAGCGCATGGAGCCTTCCTCCATGTTGCCGTCGCAGGTGCCGAGATAGCGCAGGATCGAGCGCAGCTTCTTGAGATAGGCGCCGGCCTCCTCCGCCGTGCGCAAATCGGGCTCGGAGACGATCTCCATCAGCGCGATGCCGGCGCGATTGAGATCGACGTAGGTGTATTCGGCGTGCTGGTCGTGCAGGCTCTTGCCGGCATCCTGCTCCAGGTGAAGGCGCGTGATGCCGACCGTCCGGGTCGATCCGTCCGCCATGTCGAGGATGATCTCGCCCTTGCCGACGACCGGCCGGGTGTACTGGGAGATCTGATAGCCCGCCGGCAGATCGGCGTAGAAATAGTTCTTCCGGTCGAAGACCGAGACCAGGTTGATCTCCGCCTTGAGGCCGAGGCCGGTGCGCACCGCCTGCTCGACGCAGACACGATTGATCACCGGCAGCATGCCGGGGAAGGCGGCGTCGATGGTCGAGACCTGGGTGTTGGGCTCGGCGCCGAAGGCGGTGGCGGCACCGGAGAACAGCTTCGCCTTGGAGACCACCTGGGCATGGACCTCGAGGCCGATGATGACCTCCCAGGATCCGGTGCGTCCTTCGATCAGACTCATGCGCGGCCTCCCGCCATGAACTGTGGCTTGTGGGTGAAGCCTGCAGAGCGCTCGATCACGTCGCCGACTTTCAGCACTGTCGCCTCGTCGAAGGCGCGGCCGATCACCTGCAGCCCCAGCGGCAGCCCCTCGCCCGAGAGTCCTGCGGGAACCGAAATGCCGGGCAAGCCCGCCAGGTTCACCGGCACAGTGAAGACGTCGTTCAGGTACATGGCGATGGGATCATCGCTGTTCTCGCCGATGGCGAACGCCGCCGAGGGCGCGGTCGGCGCCAGGATCGCGTCCACGGTCTTGAAGGCCTCGGCGAAATCCCGCGCGATGAGGGCGCGGAGCTTCTGCGCCTTCAGATAATAAGCGTCGTAGTAGCCGGCGGAGAGCACATAGGTGCCGATCAGGATGCGGCGCTTCACCTCGGCGCCGAAACCCGCAGCGCGGGTCGCCTCGTACATCTGGTCCAGGCTCTCGCCGGGCACGCGCAGGCCGAACCGCACGCCGTCATAGCGCGCGAGATTCGAGGACGCCTCCGCCGGCGCGATGATGTAATAGGCAGGGAGCGCGTATTTCGTCATCTTGAGGCTGATGTCGACGGGCTCGGCGCCCGCCGCCTTCAGCCACTCGATCCCCTGCTGCCAGAGCTGCTCGATCTCCGCCGCCATGCCGTCGACGCGGTACTCGCGGGGAATGCCGATCTTCATGCCGCGGACATCGCCGGTGAGCGCCGCCTCGAAATCCGGCACCGGGAGCGGCGCCGAGGTCGAATCCTTGGGATCGTGCCCGGCCATGGCGCCCAGCATGATGGCGGCGTCGCGCACGCTGCGCGTCATCGGCCCCGCCTGATCCAGCGACGACGCGAAGGCGACGATGCCCCAGCGCGAGCAGCGGCCATAGGTCGGCTTGATGCCGACGATGCCCGCGAAGCTCGCAGGCTGGCGGATCGAGCCGCCGGTGTCGGTGCCGGTGGCAGCGAGCGCCGCCCGCGCCGCCACCGCCGCCGCCGAGCCGCCTGAAGAGCCGCCCGGCACCAGCGGCCGGTTGTCGCCGCGCCGGCGCCAGGGATTCTCGACCGCACCATAGGCGCTGGTCGTGTTGGAGGAGCCCATGGCGAACTCGTCCATGTTCACCTTGCCCAGCATCACCGCGCCCGCTGCCCAGAGCTTGGCGGTGACGGTCGACTCATAAGGCGGCTTGAAGCCGCCGAGGATGCGCGAGCCGGCGGTAGTCTGGATCCCCTCGGTGCAGAACAGATCCTTGATGGCGAGCGGCATGCCTTCGAGGGCACCGCCCTGCCCGCGCGCCAGCTTCTCGTCGGAGCGCTTCGCCATCTCCAGGGCGCGCTCCGGCGTCTCCACCAGATAGGCGTTGAGGGAACGCGTCTCCTCGACCGCGGCGATATGCGCCTCGGCGAGGTCGCGGGCGGAGAATTCCTTCTTGCGGAGCCCGGCGCGCGCCTCGGCGATGGTCAGATCGGTGAGCGCCGTCATCACTCCACCACCTTCGGCACCAGGAAGAAGCCCAGCGCCTGCTGCGGCGCGTTGGCGAGGATCTTCTCGGGCTGGCCGCCGTCGGTGACCTTGTCCTCGCGCATGGGGAGCGTCATCTCGGCGACGCTCGCCATCGGCTCGACGCCCTCGGTCGAGACCTCGTTCAGCTGCTCGATCCAGGTGAGGATGCCGGAGAGCTCGCCGGCGAGATGCTCGAGGTCGCTCTCGGGCACCTTGATCCGCGCCAGGGTGGCGATCCGCGCCACGGTGGCCTTGTCCAATGCCATGATGTAGATGTCTCCCGGGGCTCGCGCCCGACGGGCCGCGCGCCATCTTCCGGCGATCCCTTAGCACCCGATATGGCGATCTGCAACCCCAGCGATCTCAAGCGTTTTCTGAAGCCGGGCGAGCGGCTGCTGGGGCTCGATGTCGGCAGCAAGACGGTGGGGCTCGCGCTCTCGGACACCCGCCTCATGGTGGCGACGCCGCTCCGTACCCTGAGGCGCGGCCGCTTCAAATCGGATGCCGCCGAGATCTTCGGCGAGGCGGAGCGGCACTGCGCCGGCGGGCTGGTGGTGGGCCTGCCCCTCGCCCTCGACGGCCGCGACAGCCCCCGCACCCAGTCGGTCCGCCAGTTCGCCCGAAATCTGCTGGAGATCCGGGATCTGCCGCTTGCCTTCTGGGACGAGCGGCTCTCCACCGCGGCGGTCGAGCGCACCATGATCGAAGCCGATCTCACCCGGCGGAGGCGCAGCGAAATCATCGACCGCACCGCCGCCGCCTACATCCTCCAGGGCCTGCTGGACCGGCTGGGCTATCAGGCGGCCGGCTTGGAAACGGGAGATTAATAATTCGATAGGTATTGTTCCCGCCCGCTTGATTCCTTGCCGTCATGGCATGGCCTTGGCAGCATGCCGCGCCAAGGGGGGCGGTCGGGCCGAGTGACGAGCCGGTCCGGGCGAGTGCAAGAATGATCGCCAGGTGCTGACATGACGAAAATTGGACGCCGATCCCTCTTCCGCCTGGTAGGCGTGCTCGCCGCTGCCGGCGGCGTCTCCCTCATCCCGCGCGACGGTCGCGCTGCCCCCAACCCGCCCGCCTACAAGCTCGGCACCGGCGACAAGCTCCGCGTCACCGTCTATGGCGAGCCCAATCTCTCGGGCAGCTTCGACGTCAACGACCAGGGCGCGGTGACGCTGCCGCTGATCGGCGCCGTGAAGGTGTCCGGCAGCACCATCAGCGAGGCTGAGGCGGACATCACCCAGCGCTACGGCAAGGACTATCTGGTCAATCCCCGGGTCAACATCGAGGTGCTGAACTATCGCCCCTTCTTCATTCTGGGCGAAGTAAACCACCCGGCGAGCTACCCTTATATCGTCGGCATGACCGTGATCAACGCCATCGCGCTCGCCGGCGGCTATACGCCGCGCGCCAACCGCGACCGCATCATGATCAAGCGCGCTTCCGATCCCGCCGCCGGCGAGCAGCGGGTGGCAGAGGACGATGCGGTGCTGCCGGGCGACGTCATCCGGGTTCCGGAGCGCTTCTTCTAGCCGGCCCAGTCCGGCGGATCCGGCGGCCGCCGCGGCGGCAGCTCATACCAGTAGACGAAGCTCTTGGAGATCCGCTCCCACACGTCGCGGGAGAGCGGCGGCTCGTAGCCGAGCTGGCGGGCGAGATCCGGCAGATAGAGATCGAAGGCCGCCTTCACCGTATGGCCCCAATCAATCGCCGCCGTGACGGCGAGCCGGTAGCAGAGCGCGGCCAGCAGCAGCGCCGCGAGCGCCAGCAGCATCTCCGCCGCCGCGGCAGCGGGCAGCCCCGACCAGGGAGCGGCGAGCGCGCCGGCGTGATCGTGCAGCAGGCGCACGACGAGCGCCGGAACCACGAGCGCGCTCAGATAGGCGGTATTGATCCAGAAATCGACCCCTGCCTTCGCCGACCCGACGCTCTTGCCGAACGCCTCGGGGATGACCGCGATCAGGCGCGGCCAGCCGGCAATGCTGTCGAGGCCATACATCACGCGGGGATAGCATTCGAAAGCGCGCAGGACATTGCCGAGAGCCGTTGGCAGCAGCAGGTCCTCGTCGTCGGGGAACCGCTCGACGCTTTCCCGCAGCAGGCGATTGCGCTCCTCGCGCGCCCGCTCCAGCGCCACGGCGCCGCCGGCAGCAACCTCGTCCCAGTTCTCCTCGAGATATCCGAGCCGACCCCTGACGAAAGCGAACCGATCCGCCTGCCGGTCGCCGAACCAGGGCAGGTTCCTGAGCCAAGGAGGATAGCCTTCCAGAATCCGGATCAGGCTGATGTTCGCCACCATCAGCACGAAAGCGATCAATACCGCCACCAGCGCGCCCACAGTGGCAAGGGACACGGCATCTTCCGACTTCCCCGCCGAGGCGGCGAGGATTTCCGGCGGCAGCGGCAGCAGCGGGCCGAGCGCGAAATAGACGGCGATGACGAAGAGCACCGCCGGCAGATAGAAAGCGAGGATGAAATCGCGCTCCAGCAGCTTCGGCAGCTCGTTGATCATCGCTGGCCGCCCTCGCTCCTGCCGAGGCCGCTAGGTGCGGCGCGGCTTTTGATCCTTGGCCGGCTCCGATGAGCTCGCGGACTTCTTCGCGCCCCTCTCCGGCGTCGCGCGCTTGCGGACCGGATCGTCGGCGCTGACCTGGGTCTCGCCGGGAAGCAGGGAGAACAGCGCCATCGGCGCGCCCGGCAGCACGGCCCTCGCGAGATCGAGCGTCTTCAGCGTGACGGTCTCGACGGCCTTGACCGCCGCCTCCATCACGATCTCGGCTGGGCCCGGCGGCTTGCCGGCTTTCCGTTTCACCGGCTTCGGCGCTTGCTTGCGCGCAGATTGCTTCTTCTTTCGTGCCGGCGTGCGCGCCGACTTCGCCTTCGATCGGACTTTCCTTGCCTTCGCCTTGGCTCGTCGCGCCATGACCCCCTCCCTGCCGTGGCAACCGTCCGTGCCGGCATGGTGCCGAGATCGCCGGCAGAAGACAACGGGGCTGCCATTACAGGAGGCGGCGCCTTCGCCCTTGCCTGCGATCCGGTCCCTGTGGCACCCACCACCCGCGCAGCCACCAGAGGGCATGGGATCGCGATGGCCGGGCCGCTGAGCGGATTGAGGGTTCTCGACATGAGCCGGGTGCTGGCCGGGCCGAGCTGCGCGCAGCTCCTCGGCGATCTCGGTGCCGACGTCATCAAGCTCGAGCGCCCCGGCGAAGGCGACGACACCCGCAAATGGGGTCCGCCCTATCTCAAGGACAAGGCCGGGCGGGACACGACGGAGAGCGCCTATTATCTCTCCGCCAACCGCGCCAAGCGCTCGCTCAGCCTCGACTTCACCAAGCCCGAGGGGCAGCAGATCGCGCGCCGGCTCCTCGCCGAGTCCGACGTGCTGATCGAGAACTACAAGCTCGGCACCCTTGCCCGCCACAGCCTCGGCTATCAGGACCTGCGCGAAGAATTCCCCCGCCTCATCTATTGCTCGATCACCGGCTTCGGCCAGACCGGCCCCTACGCGCCACGCGCCGGTTACGACTATCTGATCCAGGCCATGGGCGGGATCATGAGCCTGACCGGCGAGCCCAAGGGCGAGCCGATGAAGGTGGCGGTCGCCATCGCCGATCTCATGACCGGCGTCTACAGCTCGACGGCCATCCTGGCGGCGCTCCGCCATCGCGATATGACCGGCCGGGGTCAGCACATCGACATGGCGCTCCTCGACGTCCAGGTCGCCTGGCTCGCCAATCTCGGCCAGAGCTACCTCACCTCGGGGAAGCTGCCGGAGCGGCTCGGCAACGCGCACGCCACCGTCGTGCCCTATCAGGTCTTTCCCACCGCCGACGGCCACATCGTGCTGGCAATCGGCAACGACGGGCAGTTCCGCAAGTTCTGCGCCTTCGCCGGTGCGCCGGCGCTCGCCGACGATCCGCGCTTCGCCAGCAATTCGAACCGCATCCGCAACCGCGCCGAACTGGTGCCGCAGGTGGCCGCGCTCATCGCCCGGCAACCCTCGGCCTATTGGATCGAGGGCCTGGAGAAGCAGGGCGTGCCCTGTGGCCCGATCAACCGCCTCGACGAGGTCTTCGCCGACCCCCAGGTGATCGCCCGCCAGATGACGGTGGCGATGCCGCATCCCGCCGCCAGCGGCGAGCCGACACGGCTCATCGCCAACCCGATCAAGCTCTCGGAGACGCCGGTCGAATACCATCGCGCGCCGCCGATGCTGGGCGAGCACAGCGCCGAGATCCTCGGCGAGCGGCTTGGATTCTCGGCCGCGGAGATCGCAGGATTGCGCGAGCGCGGGGTGATCTGACAGCGGTTTTCCATCGCGAAAAATCGAGTCGCCGCTTTCCTTGCAGGGCGGGACCGGCATCCCTATAGTCCCGGCTTTAATGACTGGCATCCTGTCTTCTCCCGCCTATCCCCACCGGCACATTCTGGGGATAGAGGGACTTTCACCCGACGACATCACGCTGCTGCTCGACAAGGCCGAGACCTATGTCGAGCAGAACCGGCAGGCGGACAAGAAGCGCTCGCTGCTGCGCGGCCGCACCATCATCAATCTCTTCTTCGAGAACTCGACGCGGACGCGCACCTCCTTCGAGGTGGCGGGCAAGCGGCTGGGCGGCGACGTCATCAACATGTCGGTGGCGGGAAGCTCGATCAAGAAGGGCGAGACGCTGATCGACACCGCGATGACGCTGAACGCCATGCACCCGGACGTGCTGGTGGTGCGGCATTCGGAATCAGGCGCCGTTCACCTGCTGGCGCAGAAGGTCAACTGCGCCGTCATCAACGCCGGCGATGGCGCCCACGAGCATCCGACCCAGGCGCTCCTCGATGCGCTCACCATCCGCCGCCGCAAGGGCCGCCTGCAGGGTCTGGTGGTGGCGATCTGCGGCGACATCCTGCACAGCCGCGTCGCCCGCTCGAACATCCACCTCCTCAACACCATGGGCGCCCGCGTGCGCGTCGTAGCGCCGCGCACCCTGCTGCCATCGGCGATCGACCGCATGGGAGTCGAGGTGTTCCACGACATGGCGGCGGGCCTCAAAGGCGTCGACATCGTGATGATGCTGCGGCTGCAGACCGAGCGCATGCATGGGAGCTTCGTGCCGTCTACCCGCGAGTACTTCCACTTCTTCGGCCTCGACGCCAAGAAGCTCGCCGCCGCCAAGCCCGATGCTCTCATCATGCATCCGGGCCCGATGAACCGCGGCGTCGAGATCGACAGCGAGGTCGCCGACGACATCGACCGCAGCGTGATCCGCCAGCAGGTGGAGATGGGCGTCGCCGTGCGCATGGCATGCCTGGAGGCGCTCACCCGCGAGATCCCGAACGAGCTCTCGGTATGAGCCGGATCTTCCTGCGCAACGCGCGGCTCCTTGATCCCGCGAGCGGGCTCGACCGCAAGGGCAGCCTGCTGTTGGTCGACGGCAGGATCGCCGAGCTCGATCCACCGCTCGGCAGCATGACCGCCGGCGCCAAGGAGATCGACTGCCAGGGCCATTGCCTGGCGCCCGGCCTCGTCGACATGCGGGTCGAGCTGCGCGAGCCCGGCCAGGAGCATGTGGAGACCCTGGAGAGCGGCAGCGCCGCCGCCGTGGCGGGCGGCGTCACCACCATGGTGGCGCTCCCCAACACCGAGCCCGCGATCGACGACATCGCGCTGGTGGAGTTCGTGGCGCGCCGCTCGCGCGAGATCGGCCGCACCCATATCCGGACCTACGCGGCAGCGACGCGCGGCTTCAGGGGCAAGGAGATCACCGAGATCGGCCTGCTGCAGGCGGCAGGCGCCGTCGGCTTCACCGACGCCCACGCGGCGATCGCGGATGCGGTGGTGATGCGCCGCGCGCTCTCCTATGCCCACACCTTCGACGCGCTCCTGATCCAGCATCCAGAGGAGCCAGCGCTTGCCGCCGGCGGCGCCCTCACCGAGGGCGAGACCGCGACCCGCCTCGGCCTTCCCGGCATCACCCCCGCCGCCGAGGTGATCATGGTGGAGCGCGACCTGCGCCTCGTCGAGATCACCGGGGCGCGGCTCCATTTCGCCCATGTCTCGACGGCGGCGGCGATCGAGGCGATCCGGCGCGCCAAGGCGCAGCGGCTGCCGGTCACTTGCGACACCGCACCTGCCTATTTCGCCCTCAACGAGACCGCGGTCGGCGAGTACCGCACCTTCGCCAAGCTCTCGCCGCCGCTCCGCGCCGAGGAGGACCGGCGCGCGGTGGTCGAGGGCCTCAAGGACGGCACGATCGACGCCATCGCCAGCGATCACTCCCCGCATCCGCAGGATTCAAAACGCCTCCCCTTCACCTCCGCCGAGGCCGGCATCATCGGCCTGGAGACGCTGCTGCCGCTGACCTTGGAGCTGGTGCACAACCGGCACCTGCCGCTGCTCGCGGCGCTGAAGGCGGTAAGCCAGCGGCCGGCGGAGATCCTGCGGCTGCCCGCCGGCCGGCTCGCGGAGGGCCAGCCCGCCGATCTCGTGCTGTTCGATCTCGAGCGCCCCTACAAGATCGCCGTCGACGAGTTCCGCTCGAAATCCAAGAACTCGCCCTTCGACGGCCGCCCGGTGCAGGGCCGCGTGCTGCGGACCATGGTCGAAGGGCGCCTCGTCTTCGGACCCGAGGCCTGAGGAGGCGATGCAGCGCGCCGCTCTCATCGGCGCCGCTTCGGGCTGGGGTGCTGGTTTTCGAGGGACCCAGGACGGTCCGCTGGAGCTGCGCGAGCTTGGCCTCGCCGGGCGCCTCGCCACCGCGGGGATCCCTGCCCGCTGGGCCGCCATGGTGGAAGCGGAACTCGATCACCGCGTTCCGGTGGCGCCATCGGCGAAAGAGAAGTTCGGCATCGTCGCCCGCCACAACGCCCGCCTTGCGAATGCCGTTGCGGCAGCGATGGCGGCGCGGGAGCTGCCGGTGGTGCTCGGCGGCGACCACGCGATCGCCATCGGTACCTGGGGCGGCGTCGCGCGGGGGCTGCAACGCGCTCCCTTCGGCCTGATCTGGCTCGACGCCCATCTCGACGCGCATACGGCGGAGACGACGCCCTCGATGAATGCCCACGGCATGAGCGCAGCGGTGTTGCTGGGCCATGGGCTGGCGGAATTCCTGGCGGTGGGCGGCGGCGTGCTCCGGCCGGAGAACCTCTGCTACGTCGGCATCCGCTCCTACGAGCTGGGGGAGTGGGCGCTGCTGCGCCGGCTCGGCGTCCGCATCTTCCACATGGATGAGATCGCGGCGCGCGGGCTTGCCGCCGTCATGTGCGATGCCCTCGCCATCGCGAGGCGCGGGACCGCCGGCTTCGGCCTCACCATCGACCTCGACGGCTTCGACCCCGAGGACGTGCCGGGCGTCGGGCTGCCGGTGCCGGACGGGCTCCGCGCCGCGGAGGCCTGCCGGGTGCTGCGCCGCCTGGGCCGCCACCCGGATCTCCGCGCCATCGAAATCGTAGAGTACAATCCCGCCCTCGACCATGCCGGAAAGACTGCTCGTCTCGTGCAGGATCTTCTGACCTCGCTGCTCCTCCCCGCCGCCGCGACGCTCCGCGCCAGCAGCGCCGCCTGATCATGCCGCTCTGGCAACTCGTTCTCGGCGTGGTGCTTGCCTACCTCCTGGGCTCGATCCCCTTCGGCCTGGTGCTGACCCGGCTGGCCGGGCTCGGCGATATCAGGCGGATCGGCTCCGGCAACATCGGCGCCACCAACGTGCTGCGCACTGGCCACAAGGGCCTTGCTGCGGCGACCTTGCTGCTCGATCTCGGCAAGGGGCTGGCGGCGGTGCTGGCGGGCGCCGCCTTCGGCCCGGAAATGGCGATCGCCGCCGCGATCGGCGTCACCCTCGGCCACATGTTCCCGGTGTGGCTCCGCTTCAAGGGTGGCAAGGGCGTCGCCACCGCCGGCGGCGTGCTGCTGGCGCTCTCCTGGCCCGTCGGCGCCGCGGCGTTCGCGACCTGGCTCGCGGTGGCGGCGGTCTTCCGCTATTCGTCCCTGGCGGCGCTCGCCGCCTGCGTGCTGGCGCCCGGCTATGCGCTCCTTCTCACGACGATGGACCGCGCTGCCGTGGTCGGGCTGGTGGCCATCCTCGTCATCATCCGCCACCGCGAGAACATCCGCCGGCTGCTGAGCGGCGAGGAAAGCAAGATCAGGCTGAGCAGCAGCCCCGGTTGACGTCATCCTCGGCCCATGGGCACCCTTGCCGCCCCATGGCTGCCGCCGCGCGCCCGCTCAACCCCGCCGAACGGCTCGACTGGCTGCGGCTCATCCGCAGCGAGAACGTCGGCCCCGTCACCTTTTATCAGCTGCTGCAGCATTACGGCTCCGCGGCCGCGGCACTGGAGGCGCTGCCGGAGGCGGCGCGCCGGGGCGGCCGCGGGCGCTCGCTCCGGATCTGCTCCCGCGCCGAGGCGGAGCGCGAGCTGGTGACGCTGGACAAGGTCGGCGCCCACCTCTTGGCCTGGGGCGAGCCGGACTATCCCCAGGCGCTCGCCGCCGTCGAGGATGCGCCGCCGCTGATCTCGGTGAAGGGCCGAGTCGAGGTGCTGCGTCGGCGCGCCGTCGCCGTCGTCGGCGCCCGGAACGCCTCCACCAACGGAAAGCGCCTCGCCCGCGACATCGCCGCCGATCTCGGCCAGCGCGGCCTCGTGGTGGTCTCGGGCCTCGCGCGCGGCATCGATGCGGCTGCACATCAGGGCGCCCTCGCGACCGGCACCGTGGCGGTGATCGCCGGCGGCATCGATGTCATCTATCCCGAGGAGAACCGGGCGCTCCACGAGGCGATCGCCGATCAGGGCGTGCTGGTGGCGGAGCTGCCGGTCGGCACCGTGCCCCAGGCCCGGCATTTCCCGCGTCGGAACCGGATCATCTCCGGAATCTCCCTCGGGGTGCTGGTGGTGGAGGCCGCCCTCAGGTCCGGATCCCTGATCACCGCTCGCTTTGCGCTAGAGCAGGGACGCGAGGTTTTCGCCATTCCAGGGTCTCCGCTCGATCCTCGCTGCCGGGGCACCAACGACCTCATCCGCCGGGGCGCGACCCTCGCCGAAGGCGCTGAGGACGTGATCTCGGCCTTGGAGGGGCCGCTCGCGGGCCGTCCTGCGGCGATTAATCAACCACTTGTCACCGCGCCGATAACTAACGGAAATCTATCGGAAAAAGGGCTGGATCAGGCGACCGCCCGGGTGCTGGAGGCGCTGGGTCCGAGCCCGGTGCCGGTTGACGAACTGGTCCGGCAGTGCCAATTGTCTCCGGCGATCGTGGTTACCATCCTTCTAGACCTTGAGCTCGCCGGAAGGCTCGAGCGACATGCGGGCAACCAGGTAACCCTGATTTAACGCCATTGGATAACTCTCTTGCCTGGTAAACCACCTTTGCCAGCGAACATGAACGTCGTCATCGTCGAAAGCCCGGCCAAGGCTAAGACCATCAACAAGTACCTGGGCCGGGACTTCACCGTCCTTGCGAGCTACGGGCACGTGCGGGATCTGCCGCCGAAGGACGGGTCCGTGCGCCCGGACGAGGACTTCGCCATGTCCTGGCAGGTCGACACCCGCGCCGACAAGCGGATCGCGGAGATCGCCAAGGCGGTCAAAGGGGCAAAGCATCTCTATCTCGCCACCGACCCCGACCGTGAGGGCGAGGCGATCTCCTGGCACATCCGCGAGATCCTGCGCCAGAAGAAGGCGCTCGCGGGTGTCGACGTGAAGCGGGTGGTGTTCAACGAGGTGACCAAATCCGCGGTGCAGGAAGCGTTCAAGCATCCGCGCGAGATCAACAGCGAGCTGGTGGATGCCTATCTCGCCCGCCGCGCCCTCGACTATCTCGTGGGCTTCTCGCTGTCGCCGGTGCTGTGGCGCAAGCTGCCGGGGAGCCGCTCGGCCGGCCGCGTGCAGTCGGTGGCGCTCCGCCTCATCTGCGAGCGCGAGGCGGAGATCGAGGTCTTCAAGCCGCGCGAATACTGGAGCATCGAGGCGGAGTTCAGGACCACCGACGGCCAGAGCTTCACCGCCCGCCTCACCCATATCGACGGCAAGCGCCTCGACAAATTCGACCTCGACAGCGAGGCAAAGGCCAAGGCGGCGGTGGACGCGATCCTCCGCGAGCCCTCCTTCACCGTCACCAGCGTCGAGAAGAAGCAGGTCCGACGCAATCCGCTGCCGCCCTTCACCACCTCGACCCTGCAGCAGGAGGCCTCGCGCAAGCTAGGCCTCGGCGCCCAGCGCACCATGCGCACCGCCCAGCGCCTCTACGAGGGCGTCGACATCGGCGGCGAGACCGTGGGTCTCATCACTTACATGCGCACCGACGGCGTAACGCTCTCCGCCGAGGCCATCGATGCCGCGCGCAAGATGATCGGCGAGACTTACGGCAAGGAGTATTGCCCGGCCGAGCCCCGCGTCTACAAGACCGCCGCCAAGAACGCCCAGGAGGCGCACGAGGCGATCCGCCCCACCGATATGGCGCGCCGCCCGGAGCAGGTGACGAAGTATCTCGAGACCGACGAACTCCGGCTCTATGAGCTGATCTGGAAGCGCGCGGTCGCAAGCCAGATGGAATCCGCCCTCCTCGACCAGGTGGCGGTCGACATCGCCGCTCCCGGCAGCAAGACCATCTTCCGCGCCACCGGCTCGACCATCGTCTTCGACGGCTTCCTCACCCTCTATCACGAGGACCGCGACGACGGCGACGAGGACGAGGAGAACCGGCGCCTGCCGCCACTGGCCGAGAACGCGACGCTCGCCCGCGGCGCGGTGACACCGGAGCAGCATTTCACCCAGCCGCCGCCGCGCTACAGCGAGGCGAGCCTGGTGAAGAAGCTGGAGGAGCTCGGCATCGGCCGGCCCTCCACCTATGCCTCGATCCTGCAGGTGCTGCAGGACCGCAAATATGTGCGCCTCGACAAGCGCCGCTTCATCCCCGAGGACCGCGGCCGCATCGTCACCGCCTTCCTCACCAACTTCTTCGAGCGCTACGTCGAGTACGGCTTCACCGCGGGCCTCGAGGATCAGCTCGACGAGATCTCCGGCGGCCGCGTCGACTGGAAGAAGGTGCTGGCGGAGTTCTGGCGCGACTTCTCCGTCGCCGTCGACGGCACCAAGAACCTGCGCGGCGCGCAGGTGGTGCAGGCCCTAGACGAGACGCTTGGCCCGCACTTTTTCCCGCCTGCCAAGGACGGCAAGGATCCGCGCGCCTGCCCCGCCTGCGGCAACGGCCGCCTCGGCATCAAGCTCGGCCGCTTCGGCGCCTTCATCGGCTGCTCGAACTACCCCGAGTGCAAGATGACCCGCGCCTTGAGCCTCGCCCACATCGACGGCAACGGCGAGAGCGGGCCGGAGCTGATCGGGCCGCGCGAGCTCGGTCCCGACCCCGTCACCAACCTGCCGGTGAGCGTCCGCAAGGGTCCCTACGGCAATTACGTCCAACTCGGCGTCGCCAACGACGACGGCGAGAAGCCGAAGCGCGCGGCGCTGCCTAAGGGCCTCAATCCGATGGACGTCACCCTCGACGCGGCGATGAAGCTGCTGTCGCTGCCGCGCGAGGTGGGCAGGCATCCGGAGGATGGCGAGCCCATCATCGCCGGCCTCGGCCGCTTCGGCCCCTACATCAAGCATGGCAAGCTCTACAAGTCGCTCTCGGGCGATGACGACGTCATCACCATCGGCCTCAACCGGGCGGTGGCGCTGCTGGCGGAGCCCTCCAAGGGCCGCCGCCGCAAGCCGGACCCGATCCGCATCGTCGGCAAGCATCCGACGGACAACGCCGACGTCGAGCTCTACAAGGGCCGCTACGGCCCTTATGTGAGCCATGACGGGCTGCACGCCTCGCTGCCGGGCGACATCGAGCCCGAGCAGGTGACCCTCGAGCAGGCGGTGCGCCTCCTCGCCGAGCGCGCCGAGAAGCTGGAAGCCTCCGGCAAGCGCCGGCGGAAGCCGGCCAAGAAGCCGGCCGCCGCAGGCGCGGAAGCCACCGGGGCCGAAGAGAAGCCCGGGAAGACCGCCAAGCCCAAGAAGGCGAAGGGCAAGGGCACCAGGGCCAAGGCCTCGGAGCGGCCGCCCGCTCATACCGGACGCGTCAAGCGCGCCGCCAACGGCTAGTCGGTGCCCAAAGCCAGAGGCAAGCGTCCGCCCCGTCGGCTGCCGACACGGGCGGAGATCGTCGACTACATCGCCAAGAGCCCGACGCCGCTCGCGCGGCGCGACATCGTGCGTGCCTTCAAGGTGTCGCCCGCCGATCGCCTCGCCCTCAAGGCGATGGTGCGCGAGATCGAGCGCTCCGGCACCGTGGAGCGCACTGGCAAACGCCGCTTCAAGGCCGAAGGCACGTTGCCCCGCGTCTGCGTGATCGAGGCCGCGGGCCTCGACCTGGACGGCGAGATGGTGGCGAAGCCGGTCGACTGGAAGTCGGAGACGCCGCCGCCCGGCATCCTCATCGTTGCCGAGAAGGCTGCGACGTCGCTGGCAATCGGCGAGCGGGCGCTCGCCGAGCTGAAGCGTCAGGACGACGGCAGCTACGAGGCGCGGATCATCCGCACCCTCGCGGCAACGCCGGACCGGGTGCTCGGCATCTTCCGCAAGATCCACGACGGCGGCCGGCTGGAGCCCACCGACCGCCGGGTCAAGACCGAGTTCCGGATCTCCCTCGCCCATGCCAAGGGCGCCGAGGACGGCGAGATCGTGCTCTGCGAGGCGATGCCGGGCCGCCGCCTGGGTCTGCCGGAGGCGCGCGTCATCGAGCGGATCGGCGACAGCAACCATCCGCGCGCGGTGAGCCTCATCGCCATCACCGACCACGGCATCCCCGTGGAGTTTCCCCAAGGCGCCGTCGCCGAGGCAGAAGCCGCGGAGCCGGTCGGCCTCGCCGGGCGCACCGATCTCCGGCAGATCCCGCTGGTCACCATCGATGGCGTCGACGCCCGCGACTTCGACGACGCGGTCTTCGCCGAGCCGCATCCCGAGCGCCAGGGCTTCTGGCACGCGGTGGTGGCGATCGCCGATGTCGCCTGGTACGTGCGGCCGGGCAGCGATCTCGACCGCGCCGCCCGCCGCCGCGGCAACTCCGCCTATTTCCCCGACCGCGTCGTGCCGATGCTGCCGGAGGCGCTTTCCAACGAGCTCTGCTCGCTGAAGCCCAAGGTAGAGCGCGCCTGCCTCGCCGCCCATCTCGTCATCGACGGCAGCGGCCGGCTGGTCGAGCATCGCTTCGTGCGGGGCCTGATGCGCTCGGCAGCCCGGCTTACCTACGAGCAGGTACAGGCCGCCCAGGATGGCCGGCCCGACGACACCACCCGCCCGCTCCTCGATCGCGTCATCCGGCCGCTTTACGAGGTCTTCCGGCTCCTCGACAAGGCGCGACAGAAGCGCGGCGCCCTCGACCTCGACCTCCCCGAGCGCAAGGTGGTGCTGGGCGACGACGGCAAAGTGGTGCGCATCGAGCCGCGCGCACGCCTCGACAGCCACAAGCTAATCGAGGAACTGATGATCCTCGCCAACGTCGCCGCCGCCGAGACGCTGGAGAAGCTGCGTCAGCCCTGCATGTACCGCGTGCACGACGCGCCCGATCCGGCGAAGCTGGCGGCGCTCCGGGAGTTCCTGCAGGGGATCGAAGTGCCGGGCCTGGCGCTCGCCAAGGGCCAGGTGATCCGGCCCCAGCATTTCAACGCGGTGCTGCGCCACGCCAAGGACACGCCCTACGCGGCGATGATCAACCAGCTCGTCCTGCGCAGCCAGTCGCAAGCCGTCTATTCGCCGCAGAACCTCGGCCATTTCGGCCTGGCGCTGCGCCGCTACGCCCATTTCACCTCGCCGATCCGGCGCTATTCGGACACCCTCGTCCATCGCGCTCTCATCACCGGCCTGAAGCTCGGCGAGGGCGGCCTGCCGCCGGTCGATCAGCAGGAGTTCTCGGAGCTTGGGGCGCACATCTCCGACACCGAGCGGCGCGCCGCGGCGGCGGAGCGCGACGCGCTTTCCCGCTACGCCGCCCTCTTCCTCGCCGACCGCGTGGGCGCGCTCTTCGACGGCAGGGTCAACGGCGTCACCCGCGCCGGCCTCTTCGTGACCCTGGACGAGACCGGCGCCGACGGCCTCATCCCGATGCGCGGCCTGGGCGACGACTTCTACATCCACGACGAGGCACGCCATCGGCTGGTGGGGCGCCGCAGCGGCCAGAGCTACAGCCTCGGCGACGCCGTCCGGGTGAAGCTGGCGGAAGCCAATGCGGTAACCGGAAGCCTGCTGTTCGCATTGGTTGAAGTGCCGGGCACGAAGCCGAAACCGTCTCGCGAGGGCGCGCCGCGGCGCAGCCCAGCCCCCCGATCTAGGCGCTACCCAAAACGCCGGTGAGCGGGTATCTCAAGAAACTCTTAACCACGGCGGACGCACTCTAGGCGTCCCTTGAACCCGAAATCCATGCCCCTGCAGATCCGCGACCTCCCCGCACCGGCCCCGGCGGCGCCGGCACCCTGGCGGCTGGGCATGCGGCGCGGCATCGCCCATCGTTGCCCCGCGTGCGGCATTGGCGCGCTCTATCACGGTTACGTCAAACAGCAGCCGACCTGCTCGCATTGTGGCGAGGACCTGCTGCAGTATCGCGCGGATGACGCGCCGGCCTATTTCACTATCTTGATCGTCGGCCATATCGTGGTGCCGGCGGTCCTGCTGCTGGAGATGCTCTATCACCCGCCCACGGCCCTGCAACTCATGCTGTGGATCCCCTTTACCGTCGCCCTGAGCGCTCTGGCGCTGCCGCGCATCAAGGGCGCTCTGATCGGATTGCAATGGGCGCTCCGGCTCAAGAACTGACGCAGCGGCTGCGCTCGGCCGCCGGACCGCTGCTCGCGCTCCTGCTGACGAGCTGCGCATCCACCGTCACCCCTACAGCGGAAGGGCCGGTTGACCGGCACGAGCTCTTCTCCGAGGGCTACGAGCGGATCTCGCATTATTACATCGAGAACACCACTGCGGAGCGGCTGGGCCTTGCCGGGCTCGACAAGCTCTCAACGCTGGATCCGGCGATCTCCGTGGAGCGCCAGGGCGCCAGCGTGGTGATGCTGAAAGACGGCGAGGAGATCGGTCGCTACGACGCGCCGCCCCCCGCGGACAATTGGGGCTGGGGCGGCGTCACCGCCGAGGCGCTCGAGACCGCTCGCCAAGCCTCCCCCAAGGTCGCCGGCGCGTCCGAGGATCAGCTCGACAAGGTCGTCTTCGACGGTGCGGTCGGGACGCTGGATCGCTTCTCCCGCTATTCGACGCCCGAGACGGCCCGCGACCAGCGCGCCGAGCGCAACGGCTTCGACGGGATCGGCGTCACCCTCGACGCCGAGGAGAGCGAGGTACGGATCATCGCGGTGCTGGCCGGCGGGCCGGCGGAGCAGGCCGGGATCAAGTCCAACGACCAGATTGTCGGCATCGACGGCACGCCCACCTCCACCCTGACCCGGGAGCAGGTGGTGCAGCGGCTGCGCGGGCCGGCCGGCAGCCAGGTGACGATCTCCATTGCCCGCGGGACGAACCCGCAGCCGCTCAGCGTCACCGTGAGCCGGGCTCATATCGTGCTGCCGACGGTGACCGTGCAGCGCGAGGGCCGCATCGCCATCTTCCGCATCTCCAGCTTCAACCAGGAGACCTCGGATCAACTCGTCGAGGCTTTCGGCAAGGCGGAGCACGAGATTGGCGGCGCCCCGTCAGGCATCGTGCTCGACCTGCGAGACAATCCCGGCGGCCTCCTCGATCAGTCGATCGGGGTCGCCAACGTGTTCATGCAGGGGGGGCAGCTGGTCGTCTCGACCGCGGGGCGCCTGCCGGAGAGCAAGAAGCAATACTTCGCCGAGCCCAATCACCTGACCGACGGCATTCCCATGGCGGTACTGGTGAACGGCGGCTCGGCCTCGGCCTCGGAGATCGTGGCGGCGGCGCTGCAGGACAGCGGCCGGGCGGTGGTGATCGGCACCTCCTCCTTCGGCAAGGGCACCGTCCAGACCGTGCTCGAGCTCGTCAACGACGGCGAGCTCACGGTCACCTGGGCGAAGCTGCTGTCGCCCGAGGGCTACACGATCCACGAGCATGGCGTGGTGCCGACGGTCTGCACCGCTGACCTTGGCGAGGATTCCGCCAGCTTCGCCCACGCAATTCAGATCGGCACCAGCAGCGGCACCGGCCTCGCCGCCAGCCCGCGCTCGGCCCTCGACGAGCAGGGCTGGAAGGCGCTGCGCAACAGCTGTCCGGCGCAGCGGGTCGATCGCGTCGCCGATCTCAAGCTGGCGGAAGAGCTGCTGCGCGATCCCGCGCTCTACGCCCGCGCCCTCAACGTGACGCCGACCCACCTCTCGCACACCGCAGCCGTCCCCGCCACCGCGCGCTGAGCCGGCGCGCGATCAGGGATCGATAGCGCGGCCTCGCTGGCGCCTCAGGCGGTGCCCGCGCGGCAGAAGTGCCAGGCCTTGCCCTGGCGCCCGTAGAGGCCGATCACCCGCTCCTTGCCGGAATGCACGACCACCACCATGAAGCCGTCGCCGGTGCAGGCGCCGGAGGCGGCGGTTGGCGCCGGCAGCTTCTTGCTCTGGGCACAGGGTGCGAGGCTCGCCGGCGGCGTCGCTGCCGCGGTCACCTGCTTGCCGTCCAGCTCGACGAAATAGTCCTGCGGCTCGCCGGTCTTCACCGTGGCCTTGAGCTCGATGCGGCCGAAGCGGGACTTGTAGAGGCCGGCGTCCTGCTCGCCGTCGTTCATGCCGGAGGGCACCGGGCGGAACCGGATCGCGGCGCAGCTCGGCGGCTCCTTGGCGGGTTGCGCGTGAAGCGGCAGCGTGAGGCCCGTGGCCGTCAGGCCCAAGAGACCGATCAGCGCGATCCTCGTCTTCGTCAGCATCGGATTCTCCTTATGCTCGAGCGGCCTCCGGACTCGGAACCAGGCCGCCGTGGGGCCGAGTTGCTACTCCACTCTCCAGCGAAAATCAAACGCTGCCGCGCCTGCATCCGCCACCAAGACCTGCCATGCTTTTGCCGGCTTTGCGACGGAGACTGAGCGCCCATGAAGCTCCGCATCACGCTGCTCGCCGCGGCGACCTTCTGGCTCGCCGCGTCCCCCCTCGCCCGTGCCGACACCGTTGACGTTGCCCTGGTGCTCGCCCTCGACGTCTCCGAGAGCGTCACGGAGGACGAATACGCCCTGCAGCGGGACGGCATCGCCGAGGCCTTTGAGAGCCCGGCGCTGGTGTCCGCGGTTGCCAATGGCAGCCACCACGCGATCGACGTGCTGGTGCTGGAGTGGTCGGATCCGGAGCTGCAGGTGGTGACGGTGGACTGGACGCGCGTCAGCGACGCGGATTCCGCGCGCGACTTCGCCAGGAAGGTCCGCGCGACCAAGCGTACCTCGCACGGGTTGACGGCGATCGGCAACGCGTTGATGGCCTCGGCGGCGGCGCTGAAGCGCCTCCCCGATCAGGCGGCGCGCAAGGTGATCGACGTCTCCGGCGACGGGATGGCCAACGTAGGGCCACCCGTGCCGGAGACGCGGGATGCTTTAACGGCCGAGGGCATCACGATCAACGGCCTCACGATCCTCCACGAGGAGCCGTGGGTCGACCAGTACTACGACATGAACGTGATCGGCGGCCCCGGCGCCTTCGTCATGCAGGTGACGGATTACCGAGGCTTCGCCGCGGCGATCCGGCAGAAGTTGCTTTCCGAGCTCGTCGCGCTGCCGCGCCCTGGGGCTTTCCCTCCGACCTGATGCAGTACGTCTTGAGCGGCGCGAAGCCGTTGAAGCCCACCGACGAGTACATGGAGGTGTAGGCGCCGGTCGAGAGGATCTGCACCTTGTCGCCGACCTTGAGGTCGAGCGGCAGCTGGTACTCGGTCTTCTCGTAGAGGATGTCGGCGCTGTCGCAGGTGGGGCCGGCCAGCACGACCGGGCCGGCCGCGCCGCCGTCGGCGGGCGTCTTGATCCGGTACTTGATGCTCTCGTCCATGGTCTCGGCGAGGCCGTTGAACTTGCCGACGTCGAGATAGACCCAGCGCTTCTCGTCGCTGGCCGACTTGCGGGAGATCAGCACCACCTCGCTCTGGATGACGCCGGCGTCGCCGACGATCGAGCGGCCGGGCTCGACCACGATCTCCGGGAGATCGTTGCCGAAATAGCGGGTGATCGCCGCCATCACCGCATTGGCGTAGTGCTGGATCTCCGGCACCTCGCCGCGGTAATGCGCGGGGAAGCCGCCGCCGATATTGACCATCTTCAGGTTGATGTCGCACTGGGCAAGCGCCGAGAACATGCTGGCGGCGCGGCCGATGGCGGTATCCCACTGGCTCAAATCCGTCTGCTGCGAGCCCACATGGAAAGAGACGCCATAGGGCTGGAGGCCGAGGTCGCGGGCCTTGCGCAGCAGCTCCACCGCCATCTCCGGGGCGCAGCCGAACTTGCGCGACAGCGGCCATTCGGCGCCGGCGCACTCCACCAGGATGCGGCAGAAGACGCGCGAGCCCGGCGCCGCGCGGGCGATCTTCTCGAGTTCCGCCTCGCTGTCGAGGGCAAAGAGCCGCACGCCCCGCTCATAGGCGAAGGCGATGTCGCGCTCTTTCTTGATCGTGTTGCCGAAGGAGACGCGGTCGGCGCCGATGCCCTTGTCGAGCACCAGCTCCACCTCGCCGCGGCTCGCCACGTCGAAGCTGGAGCCCATCTCGCGCAGCATGGCGAGGACCTCGTCGGCCGGATTCGCCTTCACGGCATAGAAGATCCGGGCGAGCGGCAGGTAGCGCCGCAGCAGCTCGTAGTTCTCGGCGACGACGTCGAGATCGACCACGAGGCAGGGGCTCTCGGGACGGCGATCGGCGAGGAAACGTGCGATTCTTTCGTTCATGCCTGGGGTCCTTCCCACGCAAAGGCGAGGACAGCCGACCGGTCCAGGCGATGTCTGGCCGCGGGCGCGGCAGAGCGGGCCTGGCGAGCGACGCGTCCTCCTGGGGCCCCGGCCTTGCGGCGCGGGACGACGGAGAAACCTGCCTGTCCGAGCACGGGAGATCCCGCCTCGACCGGCGTGTCGCTCAATTCGAACTACTCGGTTCTACGGAAGCGCGGCGACCGCTGCCGCGAGCTACCCTGAAAAGCCGGTAATCGGCTTCAGTCCAGGGCGCTGCGGCCCTGCGTCGGATTGCAACCATATCGACCTCCCTCTCGGGACCGGCCCACGATGACCGGTTCTGCCAAAAAGGACGCGCTACGTCGTTGCATAACCACGATGGGCCATAGGCACGTGCGAATTGCGTCGCGGAGTGGATAGATAAACGCAATTCCCCGCGATGCAAGTACTTCTTTGGCCCGCGCGGAAGAATCTTCGCCTTTGTGGCGCGCGCGAGACGTGGCGCCGCCGGCTGCCGCCGCTCCGCGGCGCGCGGCGACGGCAGCCGCCGCGCACCGCTGCCACGATGCAATAAAGCCGCATCAACCGGGCACTTCTTCGCGTCCCGTCGCCGCGCGGCGAGCGCGTCGCGAGCGCGCGCCGAGGCGCCCCATGGTTAACCCGAAATGAAAAATGCAGAGACTGCCGGCGACAAAAATTTTCGCTGCCGCGGCGCAGCGAGCGCTCGAATCGTCGGCGCCGCCGCCGGAGCGCCGCCGCTCAGGCCGGGCGGCCGGCGGCGAGACGCTTGGCGGCGGCGATGAAGCTGTCGACCGCCGCCGGTGCGGTGTCGAAGGCGGTGACCAGGCGGACGCAGGTGTCGGTGTCGCCGCCCCAGCGGTGAAAGAGGAAGCCCAGGTCGAAAAGCCCGCGAATGACGGGCTCCGGCAGCTCGACGAAGATCTCGTTCGCCTCTACCGGATGGCGGAGCCGCACGCCGGCGAGCCCGGCGAGCCCCTCCGCCAGCCGCGTCGCCATGCGGTTGGCGTGGCGGGCGTTGCGCAGCCAGAGGTCGCCCTCGAGGTAGGCGTCGAGCTGGGCGGAGAGGAAGCGCATCTTGGAGAAGAGGTGGCCGCCGCGCTTGCGCCGGAAGGCGAAGTCCGCCGCCCTCCCGGGATCGAAGAAGATCACCGCCTCCGCCGCCATGGCGCCGTTCTTGGTGGCGCCGAAGGAGAGCGCCTCGACCCCGACCCGCCAGGTGAGGTCGGCCGGCGAGCGGTTGAGGGACGCAACGGCGTTGGCGAAACGGGCCCCGTCGATGTGAAGCGCAAGACCGTGCTGGCGGCAGACCTCGGCGATGCCGGCGATCTCGTCCGCCTTGTAGACGGCGCCGGCCTCGGTCGCCTGGGTGAGGCTGACGGTGGCGGGCTGGGAGTGATGGACGACGCCCTTGCCGGTGACCGCCGCCGTCAGCGCCGCCGGCGTGATCTTGGCGTGCTCGCCCACCAGCACCGTCAGCTTGGCGCCGCCGGTGTAGAACTCCGGCGCGCCGCATTCGTCCACATGGAAATGCGCCTCGCCGTGGCCATAGATGACGCCGTAGGGCGGCGTCAGGGTGGCGAGCGCCAGCGCATTGGCCGCCGTGCCGGTCGCCACCGGGAAGACCGTGACCTCGTGCTCGAAGAGCTCGGCAAAGCGCCGCTGCAGCCGCTCGGTGATGGGATCGGCGCCATAGGAAGCCGCGGCGCCGCCGTTGGCCGCCGCCAGCGCTTCCAGGATTTCCGGCGAGACGCCGGTCACGTTGTCGCTGCGAAAGTCCATCGGCGGTCTCCTCAATTCTCTGGCTTTAACTCTATTGTCCCGAGCGCGGTGCCGGTATCCGGGTCCAGGATCACGATCGCCTCGCTGCCGTCCGCCCGGCGGAGATGCAGCGCCAGCCGGCGGCCGGCGCCCTGCATCTCGACGATCCTGGCGCCAGCAGGGAGGTTCAGCACGGCGGTGCCGAACGGCACCGGCTTCTCCGCGACGGCTGACGGCGCGGCGGCGGTCATGGGCTGATGCCGGGTGAGACGGGTCATGATGGTGACGATGACGACGCCCACGCCGGCGACCAGCATGATGCCCATCACCACGACCAGGACCTTGAGGGCACGCATGCTTAGGGTTCACTCTCCGAGCACATGACATCCCACCACCCGGAGCCTGCAGAAGAGATGGCGCCAGGCGAACGCCGGCTGAGCGCGACCGTGGACGCCGCCGAGGCCGGCGAGCGCCTGGACCGGATGCTGGCGCGCCGCTTCGGCGATCTCTCGCGCACCCGCCTGAAGCATCTCGTGGAGGAAGGCCGGGTATCGGTGGACGGCGCGACGATAACCAACCCCTCCGAGAGGGTCAAACCGGGTCAGCGCTGCGAGGTGGCGATCCCGGCCGCGGCGCCGGCGGCGCCGGCGGCGCAGGCCATGGCGCTCGACATCCGCTACGAGGATGACGACCTCCTGGTGCTGATGAAGCCGGCTGGGCTTGTGGTGCACCCGGCGCCCGGCAATCAGGAGGGCACGCTGGTGAACGCCCTCCTCGCCCATTGCGGCGAGAGCCTGGCTGGGATCGGCGGCGTCCGCCGGCCCGGCATCGTTCACCGCCTCGACAAGGACACCAGCGGCCTCATGGTGATTGCCAAGACCGAGACCGCGCACGCCAAGCTCGCCGCGGATTTCGCGGCGCGACGCATCGATCGCGCCTACCTGGCGCTGGTCTGGGGGGTGCCGAGCCCGCGCAGCGGCGAGATCGAGGGCGCCATCGGCCGCAACCCCGCTAACCGCAAGACCATGGCGGTGGTGCGTCGGGGCGGCAAGCCGGCGATAACCCGCTACCGGGTGCTGCGGGTCTTCAGGGATGTCGCCGCCCTGGTCGAGTGCCGGCTCGCCACCGGCCGCACCCACCAGATCCGTGTCCACCTTGCGGCGCATGGGAACCCGCTCATCGGCGACCCCATTTATGGCAGGAGCCGTGGCCGCCGACGGGCGCTGGCGGCCCCGATGCGGGCGGCGCTCGAGGCTTTCCCGCGCCAAGCGCTGCACGCATTCCTGCTCGGCTTCGATCACCCTATCCGCGCCAAACACCTTGAATTTAAGGATAATCTTCCGAGTGATATGAACGAGTTGATCGCTACATTGGAGACTGTTTAATCTTGGACAAAACCTGACCACATTGGTAGGCTATTAGCCAATCGTGGAACGGCCGCTTTGGCCGGGTCCGCTGGAAGGAGCTGACGTCCCGATGGCAAGTCTCGCGACCATCCCGACCCTCTCGTCGGAGGGCGGCCTCTCTCGGTATCTCCAGGAGATCCGCAAATTCCCCCTGCTGGATCAGCAGGAGGAGTACATGCTCGCCAAGCGCTGGCGCGAGCATGGCGACCCTGACGCAGCGCAAAAGCTCGTGACGAGCCACCTGAGGCTCGTGGCCAAGATCGCCATGGGCTATCGCGGCTATGGCCTGCCGCTGGCCGAGCTCGTGTCCGAAGGCAACGTCGGCATGATGCAGGCGGTGAAGCGCTTCGACCCCGAGCGCGGCTTCCGCCTCGCCACCTACGCCATGTGGTGGATCCGCGCCTCGATCCAGGAATACATCCTGCACTCCTGGTCGCTGGTGAAGATGGGCACCACCGCGGCGCAGAAGAAGCTGTTCTTCAACCTGCGCAAGCTCAAGGGCCAGATCCAGGCGATCGAGGACGGCGACCTGACCCCCGAGCACGTGAAGAAAATCGCGGAGGAACTCAACGTTCCTGAACAGGACGTCATCAACATGAATCGCCGCCTGATGGCGCCCGACCATTCGCTGAACGCGCCGGTGCGCGCCGAGAGCGAGGGCGAATGGCAGGATTGGCTGGTCGACGAGCGCGACGACCAGGAGACCCGACTCGGCAACCGCCAGGAGCTCGGGCTGCGGCGCGACCTCCTCAACAAGGCGATGCAGCACCTGAGCGAGCGCGAGCGGCACATCCTGACCGAGCGCCGGCTGAAGGAGAATCCGACCACTCTCGAGGATCTCTCGCAGGAATACGGCATCTCCCGCGAGCGCGTCCGCCAGATCGAGGTGCGTGCCTTCGAGAAGCTGCAGCGGGCGATCAAGCACTCCGCCAGCGAGCGCCGGCTGCTGCCGACGAGCTGATCGGGGCCTGGATCGGGCTTTGAGCGCAGGGGGCCGCGAGGCCCCCTGATGCTTTTCAGGCGCCCTTTGCCTTGGGCGCCGGCACCGCGGGCAAGGGCTCGTCGTCGGGCCGGCCCTTCACCTCCTCACCCCATTCCTCGACCAGGCGTTCCGCGCGCTCCCGGAGCTGCGACTGGACCTGCTCCGCCTGCAGATCGACGATGATGCGCGCCACCGCCGGCATCGCCAGGAAGATGCACCAGCCGATGCCGGCGGCGCCGTACATGACGAGCCAGTTCACCGGGCGGGCGAGAATGGCAAGCGCCGCGCTCAGGTTGTCGCCCGAGCTCCAGAGCCGGATGATCATCGGCGCGACGCCGGCGAGGTTCATCGCGCCAACGGTGCGGGTGAGATACTTGGCTCGGTGGTGATCGACCACCAGCGCCACGATGGTCGGGACGAGGCCCCCGGCGGTGACGACGAAGAGCGGCAGCGCGGTGGCGGCGAACATCACCACGCCGAACATCGCCAGGATCGCGATCCCTCGCGAGGAGCGGGGTTTCTCGTTGCCTCGCCTGCCTCCCTTGGCGGGCCGCTTGCCGCCTTTCCTCACCACCGCCTTGCGTGCTGCCATGGTCAGTCCATCACCACCAGGAGGATGAGCACGGAGGCCCAGGCCAGGAAGGTGGAGGCGCCGGATGCGATGCGCGCACCGAGCTGCGCCGAGCGCTTTGGCCGGCGCGGCTGATCCGCACGCCACTGCTCGAGGGCGCGGTCGACCATGGCGTACTCACGCACCGCCGCGCTGAAGCCGAGCGCGTCGCGCTGACGCTCGGCGACGCTGTCGACCAGCGCCAGCAGCTCCGCCAGGCTGCCGCGGGAGGCCACCCGCGGGATCTCGTCCAGCATCTGCCGCCGCCGCGCGCGGTTGTGAAAGGTCTCCACCACCGCCGGCAGCTGGCGCGCAACGCGCTCGCAGGTGTTGCGCGCGATGTCCGGTCCGCGCACCGACTGCAGGTGGCTCAAGATCTTGAGCGTGCCCAGCGTGCGGTTCGCGGGCGATGAGCTCGCGAGATCGTCGAACCACTCCAGCGGCGCCTGCTTGACGCGCGCGCCGATGAAGGCTGCGAGGTGACGGTCGATCACCATCTCCTGATCCGGCTGCTTCTCGAGGGAGGCCTCGAGTGCCGGCAGCACGCCATGAGGATCGAGCACGTAGTAGGACTCGATGAGCGGCGAGAGGCAGTGCACGGAGAGATTGAGCTCGTAGAGTACGCGCTCGGGGCCGAAGCCGGGCCGGCGGTCCTCCAGGTGAAAGCGCACCCGCTCGAAGCTCTTGAGGATCGGCACTTGCTCGGGCTTGAGCCCGGGCTGGGCCGAAAACCAGAAGACGGGCAGACGGCTGGCTATCGCCTCGGCGATCGGGCCGGTGGCGCCCTGACCGCGATAGGAGCCCGCCAGCGCCGACCCGAATCCGTCGATGCAGGCGGCGAAGCCCTTGTAGCGGACCGGCCCCACGGGATCGAGGGCGATCACCGCGCGCGCCGCCAGCCGCTCGTATTGGCTGCCGGCGCCCAGGTCCTGCGCCTCGGAGAGCGCCGAGCTCATCATTTTCGTGCGATCGGGATCGGCGAGGCTCCGATTGAGCCAGATCTCGAAATCCGGTGCCTTGACCGTCTGCGCCGCCACCGTCGGATTGCGCGAGAACGCGTGCGCAAGCGCCCGTGCAGTCAGATAGGAGCCGCCGCTGAACTCGAAGCCGCGGGTAGCACGCTTCGGCAGGCTGGGCTGCTTGGGCGAGAGCCGGCGTCCGAGGACCCAGAGCTCCAGCTCCTGGATCGACCAGCGCTCCTTGGGATCGTCGGTGAGCAGGCCCCGGATCGGCTCCGTCATGGTCGAGGAGAGCCGTTCGTTGCCGACGATCGCCGCGTAGGAGCCGCGGTTGATCTTCTCCTCCAGGAGCTGCTCGTCGGTCAGGTGCGCGGCCGGATTGCGTCCCAGCAGCAGGAGCAGCAGCGTGACGCCGAAGGAATAGAGATCGTCGGAGGGCTGGCCGTTGCCACGGCCCCAGGGCCCGGCGAGCCCGCTTTCGATGGTCTCGTAGAGCACCGGCTGGCCGTAGGCGGGCGGCGTGGAGCAGCAATCGCCGAACATGAGCTGGCGGTGGGCGGCGTCGCGATAGTAGAGGTTGGTGGCCCGGATCGCGCGGTGAGTGGCGCCCCCGGGGAAGAACTCCTTCAGGGAGTAGACCATCGGCGGCATCAATCCGTGCACCAGCTCGTCCTCGGGGATCGGCTCGAAAGGCTGATCGATGCTGGTGAAGGCCAGGCCACCGGCCGGACGGTCGTAGATGATCGCGAAGACGCGCCGGTTGGTGAGCGGCCAGGGAACGACGCCCCACTCCAACGGCACCATCATTCCCTCTAGGCGCATGCCGTGCAGGGTCTCGAGCACCTCGAGCCGTGGCGGCAGCTCGGCCATACCGATCATTGCGAAGAGATTGGTGGCCGGGAACTGCCGGTCGGACGCGACATAGGCCATCGCGTAGGATGTCTGCAGCTCGGCGATCGGCCGGTCGACAAAGATGTCGTAATGCCCGGCAAGGGTTGCCACCCTGCCGCCTGCTCCGGCCTCGCCCTCGGTCTGTCCTGCCTGCGCCATGCCCCTCGCCCAATCCGCCCGCCCCCTACGCTAGGGGCAAAACGGCAAACGGACGGTTAAGAAAGGCTCAATTATCGCGCCGCATCCACGCGAAAGAGGCGGCCCCCGGGCGTCGGCGCGTGGACGCCCGTGGTGGTGGGGAAGCTGAGTGGCAGGCCGTCAAGGGAGCGCACGGCCAGGTAGCCGAAGGCCTGGGCCTCCAGGGCGTCGCCATCCCAGCCGACCGCCTCCACAGGCTCCACCGGGAGGCCAAGGGCGGCGGCCAGGGCGGCCATGATCCCGGGGTTGTGCCGGCCTCCCCCGGTGACCAGCCAGCGCCGCGGCGGCGCCGGGAAGTGCCGGCGGGCGGCGGCGACCGCGGCCACCGTCATCGCGGTCAGCGTCGCAGCGCCATCCCCGGCGCTCATCCCGTCGGGGACGAAAACTCGGAAATCGTCGCGGTCGAGGGATTTGGGTGGCGGGCGGTCGAAGAAGGGATGCGCGAGGAAGTGCTCGACCCAGGCCTGATCCACCCGCCCGACGCGCGCCAGAGCCCCCTCGGCGTCGAAAGGTCGGCCCGTGTGGTGCAGCACCCAGTCGTCGATCATCGCGTTGCCCGGGCCGGTGTCGAAGGCGAGGATCTCGCCCTCGCCGGCGCCGAGCCAGGTCACGTTGCCGACGCCGCCGAGATTGAGGATCGCCAGCGGCCGCTCCAGCGCCGCCGCTAGGCCGGCATGGAACACCGGCACCAGCGGCGCTCCCTCGCCGCCGGCCGCCACATCGGCGGAGCGGAAGTCCGCGACCACGTCGATGCCGATGCGGGCCGCGAGCCGGGCGCCGTCGCCGATCTGCCAGGTCCGCCCCTCCCGCGGCCGGTGCAGGATGGTGTGGCCGTGGAAGCCGACGACGTCGATCGGACGAAGCACGTGGCGGGCGAGGAACGCCTCCACCGCCGCTGCATGGGCGTCGGTGAGCTCGCGCTCGACGCTCGCCACCGGCCCGGTGCCGCCCAGCACCGAGCGGAGCCGGGAGCGGAGCCCCTCATCATAGGGAACAGTCAGCGCCGGTCCCGGCGCCACCCGGGAGCGGCCGTCGGTTTCGATGAAGGCGACATCGATGCCGTCGAGGGAGGTTCCGCTCATCAGCCCGAGCGCGCGGCGCAGGGTCGCGCTCACCGGGCCGCTCCGATTTGTCGCCGCCGGGCCTTTGTGCTACAGCAGCCGCCCCTTGCCAGCTGAGCGTCGAACCTTCTCGAGTTAGCGATGAGCACTGCCCGGTCCGCCTTTCTCGCTGCCGCCGAGGCCCGCGGCTTCGTGCACCAGTGCACGGATCGCGACGCGCTCGACGCGCGCCTCCTCGAAGGGCCGGCCACAGCCTACATCGGATTCGACTGTACCGCCGATAGCCTCCATGTCGGCAGCCTCGTCCAGATCATGCTGCTGCGGCTCTGGCAGCAGACCGGCAACAAGCCGATCGTGCTGATGGGTGGCGGCACCACCAAGATCGGCGACCCCTCCGGCAAGGACGAGTCCCGCAAGCTCCTGAGCGAGGCCGAGATCTCTCGCAACAAGGCGGGCATCCGCCGCATCTTCGATCGCTTCTTCACCTTCGGCGACGGCTCGACCGGCGCCATCATGCCGGACAACGCGGAGTGGCTCGACGCGCTCCACTACATCCCCTTTCTGCGCGAGTATGGCCGCCACTTCTCGGTCAACCGCATGCTCACTTTCGAGAGCGTGAAGCTGAGGCTCGATCGCGAGCAGCCGCTCACCTTCCTCGAATTCAACTACATGGTGCTGCAGTCCTACGACTTCCTGGAGCTCGCCCGGCGGCACGACTGCCAGGTGCAGATGGGCGGCTCCGACCAGTGGGGCAACATCGTGAGCGGCGTCGAGCTCGGCCGGCGCATCGACAACCGCACTCTCTACGGGGTGACGACCCCGCTCATCGCCACATCGTCCGGCGCCAAGATGGGCAAGACCGCCCAGGGTGCGGTCTGGCTCACCGAGGACCGGCTCAGCCCTTACGACTACTGGCAGTTCTGGCGCAACACCGAGGACGCCGACGTCGGCCGCTTCCTGCGGCTTTTCACCGATCTGCCGCTGGAAGAAATCGCCAAGCTGGAGCGGCTCCAGGGCAGCGAGATCAACGAGGCGAAGAGGGTGCTCGCCACCGAGGCAACCGCGCTCTGCCATGGCCGGGCGGCGGCCGACGCGGCGGCAGAGACGGCGCGACGGGTCTTCGCCGAGGGCGCGATCGGCAGCGAGCTTCCCGTCATAGAGGTGTCGCGGAGCGAGCTCGAGCGCGGCGTGCCGGCCTTCGAGCTGTTCCAGCGCGCCGGCCTCGCCGCTTCCAACGGTGAGGCGCGCCGCCTGGTGCGCGGCGGCGGCGGCCGCGTCAACGATGCCGTGGTGAAAGAGGAGACGCAGCCGGTCTCGCTCGCCGACCTCAATGCCGAAGGCGTGATCAAGCTCTCGGCCGGCCGCAAGCGGCATGCGCTGGTGAAGCCGAGCTAATGCGCCGCCTCGCCTGAATCCGTCGGCGGCGGATTGACCGGCGCCATGTTCCCCTCACCGGTGCCCGGGGTCTCGAGCTGGAACAGCTTCCTCAGCGCGCCCGGCGCAAGCGCGCTCAGCGCATCGACGGAGATCTTGGGATCCGAGGTCGGGCCGGTGATGCGGAAATTGGCGCCGAAAATACCCTGCCCCTCGCCGCCCAGCAGCAGCGGTCCGAGAACCGGCACCTTGCCCAGGAGACTGTTGATGGTATAGGCGGGGACCAGGGTACCCGCGAGATCGATGTTGTCGTCGCGCAGACTCATGGTGCCGCCGACATTGATGCCGATGGCACCGCCATAGGTGCGGCCGTCCTTCACCTTGAGCGTGCCGTCCTCATAGGTGTAGGTGCCGCTGATACGGGTGAACGGAATCCCCTCCCCCTGCAGCATGGAGCCGATCGCGCTGAAAGAGGCGAGGGACAGGATGCGCGCCAGGAGCGATGCCCGCACGATCTTGTAGTCGCCGCCCTCGACCTTGCCGGAGAAGACCCGGTGCTCGCCGCGATCGACCGCCGGTCCCTCCACCACCACATTGCCGCCGACCACGTTGTCGCTGACATCAAGCAGCTTCAGCAGCGCGCCCAGATTGTCGGTGGTGACCCTGAGATTGCGATCGCCGGGCTTCTCGCCGAAGCGCACCGCGAGCGTGCCACCGCCAGAGAAGGCGCCGTCCACCACTACCGTCTGCCAGTGGAGGCCGTCGTTGACGAAGCGCAGTCCGAGCTGCCGCGCCTCGCGGTCGGGGCCCAGGATCACCCGATCCAGCTTCGCGGTGATCGAGAGCGGCGTCTCGCGTTCTTCGCGCTGGCCATGGCCGAGGTTGGTGACAAGCTTGCTGGCATCGAGGCTGCGGCCGCTGACATTGGCTGCCCAGCCGCCGGCAGGCTGACGCTCGATGGTGGCCTTGAGATCGGTATTCCCGGCCACCAGCCGCTGCACGTCTATGCGGCTGATGTCGCCGGTCGCCGGGACAAGCGCCAGGGCGAGCGAGGCATCGATGCCTGGCCCTTGCACCAGCGCCTCCGGAATCGCCGCCAGGCGATCGTTGACGAAGCTGAGCTTGAGCTGCGCCGAGGCGCCGGTGCCCGCCGGCTTGTCGATGTTGAGGCGGCTTACCGTGACGGCGGCATCAGTGAGATCGAGAGCGAGGCTTGCATCGGCGCTGGTCTTCTGGGCGTCGTAGACGAGGTCGACGCCCACCGGCCCCGACAGGATATCGGGCAGGAAGTCGACATCGAGACGCTTGCGGGCGGCATCGTCGAGCCGCGCCTTCAGTGTATAACGACGGACGCCGTCGCCCTTCAGGCTCTGCACCCAGGAGAGGCTCGCTGGCACCTGGTCGATCGCCGCCGTGCCCTGCAGTCGCAACGCGTTGCGATCGAGATCGAGCGTCAGATCGCCGTCGGTGAGGTCATGGCCGAAGGCGATGCCGGCGACCGCGCCATTCTTGATGGTCGCCTTGTCGCCGAATTCGACCTGATCGATCTTGAGGTCGTGCAACAGCGGAAAGCGGAAGAACAGCTTCTGGTCGGTGACCCCTGACGCCTTGGCCGGGTCGATGCCGAAGCCGTGCGCGTAGCGGAGCGGCTTGCTGTCAATGACCGCGAGCGCGTCCGAGAGCGGCCCCACCACATTGACGTTGACGGCAATGGTCTCGTCGTTGGTGTCGAGCTTGGTGAGGTCGATGTCGCCGCCGGTGACCTTGAGGCCGGCGAGGGTCCCGCTGGTCGGCAGGAAATCGAAATGCGCACGGTCGAAGCTGCCGGTGCCGTTGACGCCCTTCACCGGCGTGAGCGGCGGGAAATAGTCCACCGTCAGGTTGTGATAGGCGATGCTCCCCTGCAGCGTCTCCACCTGCACGGGCTTCACGGCGCCCGGCGAGAGATCGACGGCGAGGCTGACATGCGCCTTAGTCTCGTCGGCGACGCCGTCGCGGATGTGTTCGGTGACCCAGCTGCGGCTCGACGGGCTGAGCGACGGCGGCCAGTAGCGGTCGAGCGCATCGGCCGGCACTCGGCGCAGCGCCAGATCCCCGTCGATCGCCAGCCGGCCGATCGGACCGCCGCGCAGGATGGTAGGGTCGACGCCGTCGATCCTGGCGCTGAGGGTGACCTCCGGTCCGCCGAGATCGAGGGTCAGCTCCTCGACCATCAGCCGCGCAGCGGCGGGATCGTAGTCGACCTTGAGAGTTCCGCCAGAGACCGGCAGGGTGCCGCCGGCGAGGCCTGCATTGTCGATCGTACCGGCGCCGATCGTGATGTCGGCGCGCGCGCCGTCGATGTGCATGCTCTGGATGTCGAGGCTGAAGCGGCTGCGGCCGCTGACGGGAATCTTCGCCGCCGCCAGCGGCGCCAGCGCCGGGGCCGCGGCGGCGAAGCGCGCCGGCTCCACATCCGAGAAGTCGAGGCTGCCGGCGAGCCGCCGCTCCGCGGCGATATAGCGGAATTCCGCGTGGACGCTGGCCTCCTGGTCGCCGGCGACGATGGTGACCTGAGCGTCGCCGGAGATGCCTTGGTCGCCGCGAAATAGCGCCGCGTCCGCGCGCTTGGCCTGCCAGATGATGCCGAGTGCCCGATCGTCGAGGGTGAAATTGGCGTTGCGAATGGCGATCGACTGCAGGTATCCGAGCGCGCTGCGCCGGTTGGGCCGCGCCTCGAAATCCTCCAGCAGTCCGCTGGCGATGTCCTCACCGCCGCTTCCGCCGCCGAGGTCGAGATGAATGGTGCCGTCGACGGCGCGCTGCAGGCGGAGCTGAGGCGAGATCAGCACGATCCGGGTCGGCGCCAGCAGGCCGCCGAGCGCGGCGCGCAGGCTCAGGCTGAGCGCGACCCGCGGCAGCACCACCTCGGCGCTGCCGTTGTTCCGCCTCAAATGCACGCCGTCGGCCAGCAGGTCGAGCGTGTGCTGGGAGGTGTCGAGGCTGAGCTCGGTGTGCTCGACGACGACGGTGATCCCCTGCTCCGGCGCCGACAGCGCCTGCTGCATCCACGGCGTCAGGAAATCGAGCGAGATCGGGCCTCTCTCCAGCCGCCAGCCGACCGCGACAAGCGCGATCGCGAGCCCGGCCACCAGCGATTCCCCGACTCGGAGCGCGATGATCCCGCAGCGGCGGAGCGGGCGCCGCCGGCGCGGCGGCGCCGCTTGACCGACCTCCCCAGGACGCGCAGTCTCGCGATCGTCGTCGTGCGGGGGCTGAAGCGCCATGCGTCCGTCGTTACCGTTGCTTGACCTTGAGAATCTGCCCGCGCCCGCCAACCCTGCTCTCGCCGCGATCGGCGTAACGCGCTGGCGCGAGCTTGCCGACGAGATCGGCGACGACGCCCTCGCAGACTCCATGCGCGCGCTTGCCGATCACGCCAGTGGCGCCCGGTTGCTCGCCGCACTGTTCGGCAACAGCCCGTTCCTCACCCAATGCTGTCTCAGAGAGCCGGGCTTCCTGATGCGGCTTGTCCAACGTGGACCCGACACTACTTTCGCCGAAGTCGAGGCAGCGCTCAATCGCGATCTCGCGGAGGACCGCGAGCGCCCCAATTTGATGCGGCGGCTGCGCGTCGGCAAGCGCCTCGCGGCGCTGGCGGTGGCGGTGGCGGACGTCGCCGGCTGGTGGCCGCTGGAGCGGGTTACCGCCGCACTCTCCGGGATCGCCGATGCGGCGCTCTCGGCCGCCGTTCGACACCTGCTACGGGCAGCCGCCGAGCACGGCGAACTGGAGCTTCGCCATCCCGAGGATCCCGCCCGCGACAGCGGCTTCATCGTGCTCGGCATGGGCAAGCTCGGGGCCGGCGAGCTCAACTACTCGAGCGACATCGACCTCATCGTCCTCTTCGATACGGAGCGGGTGCGCTACACCGGCCGCCACAGCCCGCATCAGCTCTTCGCGCGCGTCGCCCGCGACCTCGTGCGGCTCCTCGACGAGCGCACCGAGGAAGGATACGTGTTCCGCACCGATCTCCGGCTGCGGCCGGATCCCGCCTCCACGCCGCCGGCGCTCTCGGTGCTGGCGGCGCTCACCTACTACGAGAGTGCGGGCCAGAATTGGGAACGCGCGGCGCTCATCAAGGCGCGGCCGGTGGCCGGCGATATCGAAGCCGGCCGGCACTTTCTCACCGAGCTCAGGCCGTTTCTCTGGCGTAAGAATCTGGACTTTGCGGCGATCCAGGACATTCATTCGATCAAGCGACAGATCCACGCCCATCGCGGCGGCGGCCGCATCGCGGTGTTCGGCCACAACGTCAAGCTGGGCCGCGGTGGCATTCGCGAGATCGAGTTCTTCGCTCAGACGCAACAGTTGATCTGGGGTGGCCGGCTGCCGGCAGTCCGGGTTCCCGGCACCTGCGCGGCGCTCGCGGCGCTTGCCGAGATCGGCAGGGTGACGCCGCGCGCGGCCGAGGAGCTGACCCGCGCCTACCATTTCCTGCGGCGGGTCGAGCACCGCCTGCAGATGGTGGAGGACCAGCAGGTGCATTCGCTGCCGAACGACGAGATCGGGCTCGCGCGGATCGCGACCTTCCTCGGCTACGGCTCGGCTGCCGACTTCAGCGCCGAGCTGATGGCGCAGCTCGCCACCGTCGAAGGGCATTACGCCCATCTCTTCGAGGAATCGCCATCGCTTTCCGGTTCCGGAAATCTCGTCTTCACCGGCAGCGAGGACGATCCGGAGACGCTGTCGACCCTGCGCGGCCTCGGCTATGCCGATCCCTCGGCGGTGGCCGCCATGGTCCGCGGCTGGCACCATGGCCGCTACCGGGCCATGCGCAGCCAGCGCGCCCGTGAACTCATGACCGAGCTCATCCCCACCCTGCTCGCAGCCTTCGGGCGCACCTCGAGCCCCGACGCCGCGCTGCGCCGCTTCGACCAGCTGCTGGAGCGTCTGCCCGCCGGCGTGCAGATCCTCTCGCTTTTCCACCACAACCCCTCGCTCCTCCATATGGTCGCCGAGATCATCGGCGGGGTGCCGAGGCTCGCCGACCAGCTCGCGCAGCGCCCGAGCCTCCTGGACGGCATGCTGAGCGCGGATTTTCTCGATCCGCTGCCGGAGCAAGTGACGCTCGCGCGCGAGCTCGGCACGCTGCTGGATGCCGCGCGCGACACGGAGGACCTGCTGGAGATCGCCCGACGCTGGACGCACGACAAGCGCTTCCAGCTCGGCGTCCAGATCATCCGCGGCCTGATCGACGGTCCGATCGCCGGGGCCCATTTCGCCGACGTGGCGGAGACGGTGATCGCGACGATGCTGCCGCGCATCACGGCGGACATGGCACGCGCGCACGGCAGCATCGCCGGCGGCGAGGTGGCGGTGATCGCGCTCGGCAAGCTCGGCGGCCGCGAGATGACTGTGACCTCCGATCTTGACCTCGTCCTGATCTACGACGCGCCGGATGAGGGCGAAAGCTCGAATGGTCCGCGGCCGCTGCCGGTTTCCACTTATTACATGCGGCTCTGGCAGCGCATGGTGAACGCGCTCACCGCGCTCACCGCGGAGGGAACGCTCTACGAGGTGGACATGCGGCTCAGGCCCTCCGGGACCAAAGGGCCGCTCGCTACCAGCTTCGCCGCCTTCCAGCGCTATCACGCCGAGAGCGCCTGGACCTGGGAGCACATGGCGCTGACGCGGGCGCGGCCGGTGGCAGGATCACCGGCGCTTGCCGAGCGCGTGATGGCGGAGATCCGCGCCATCCTGACGCGGCCGCGCGACGCCGACCGGCTGGTGGTGGATGTCGCCGACATGCGCCAGCGCATCGCCGAGCAGCACCTCCGGCCGCCGATCTGGGAGGCGAAGCACCGCCGCGGCGGCCTCGTAGACATCGAGTTCATCGCCCAATATCTGCAGCTCCGCCGCGCGCACGATCACCCGTCGGTGCTGCGGCAAAACAGCGGCGCCGCGCTGCAGGCGCTGATGGAGGCATCGCTGCTGGACCGCGGCACCACGACCAGCCTGCTGGAGGCGCTCGACCTCTGGCGGAACGTCCAGGGATTGATCAAGCTCTGCGTCGAGGAGCCGTTCGACGAGGCGGCGGCGCCGACGGCGCTGCGCGAGATTCTGACCGGCGGCACCGGCGCCATTGACTTCGAGCATCTCAAGGCGGATATGAGCGCCGCGGCGGCACGGGTTCGCTCCTGCTACGCGACCCTGGTGACGCGACCCGCCAGCGCCGCGCGGCGGCGGCTTGGCATCGAGGAGCCACCGAGAACGAAAGCGACGGAGGACGAGACCGCATGAGCTTGGAGATCGGCGACAAGGCGCCCGACTTCACCCTGCCCACCGACGGCAACGGCAAGGCGTCGCTGAAGGCGCTCAAGGGCAAGAACGTGATCCTCTACTTCTATCCGAAGGATGACACCTCGGGCTGCACCAAGGAGGCCTGCGGCTTTCGCGATGCGCTGCCGGACTTCTCCAAGACCGGTGCAACGGTGATCGGCGTCTCCAAGGATTCCGTGGCCTCCCATGACAAGTTCAAGAAGAAGTACCAGCTGCCCTTCACGCTCGCCTCCGACGAGGACACCGAGGTCGCCAAGGCCTATGGCGTCTGGGTGCAGAAGAGCATGTATGGCCGCAAATACATGGGCATGGACCGCGCCACCTTCCTGATCGACGGCAAGGGCATCATCCGCGGGCTCTGGCGCAAGGTGAAGGTGCCGGGTCATGTGGAGGAAGTGCTCGAGGCCGTGCAGGCGCTCTGAGCGAGCTTCCCGCCAGCACGCTCACCGGCGCCGCGGTCGCTGTGCTCAGCACCGCCGATCCCGCGGCGAAGGTTGCGCTGTCCCGTGCCGCCGCCGCGGGCTGGCGCGCAGGCGACCTTGCCGAGATCGGCGACGCGGTTCCGCCGGATCGCCCGGCACGGCCGGAGCGTCCGCCGCTGCTGCCGCCGCGCGAGATGCCGAAGCGCCGCGCCGGCGGCGAGCGCGAGAAGCGGGTCGCCCTCCTCCATGCGCTCGCCCATATCGAGCTCAATGCGATCGACCTCGCCTGGGATCTGGTCGCGCGCTTCGCCTCCGAGGCGCCGCCGCTGACCTTTTTCGACGATTGGGTCAATGTCGCCGGTGAGGAGGCCCTGCACCATTCCCTCCTGGCCGCCCGCCTCGCCGAGCTCGGTGCCGGCTATGGCGATCTTCCCGCCCATGACGGGCTCTGGGAGGCGGCGGCGGCAACTGCCCATGACCTGCTGGCCCGGCTCGCGGTGGTGCCGCTGGTGCTGGAGGCGCGCGGCCTCGACGTGACGCCAGACATGATCCGGCGCCTCGACCTCGGCGGCGACGACGAGAGCGCGGCGATCCTGCGGGTGATCTACCGGGACGAGATCGGTCATGTCGCCGCCGGGCGACGCTGGTTCGAGTGGGCATGCGCGCGGCAGGGCCGGTCGCCGATCGAGACCTATCACCATCTCGTCAGGCGTCATTTCCGCGGCGTGCTGAAGCCGCCGTTCAACAGGGAGGCCCGCGCGGAGGCCGGCTTCGCGGCCGCCTTCTATGAGCCGCTTGCCGACCGTCCGGAAACGCCCGCGTAAGGGGCCGCCTACGGCTTGCCGGGCCCGCGTTCTCCACGCTATCGTGCGGCCCCCGTGACAGCGCCGCGGCAATGCCGGACGGCTATTGGACGTCAGCCATCTTCCTGACTTATTCAGCCCCGAAGCTTCGCCCGATGGGACGGGTCCTGGCCGCGCTGCTCCTCACGCTGTCGCTCGGCGTCGCCACGGCGCAGGCGCAGCCGCAGGAGCCGGCCGCATCGCTTTCCTCCACCGCGGAACGCATCTACGCGGAGACGCGGCCGAAGCTGCTGCAGATCCGCACGCTGGTCGCCGCCGCCGGCCGACAATCCTCGATCGGCTCCGGCTTCCTGGTGAGCGCGGACGGGCTCGCGATCACCAACTATCACGTGGTGTCGCAGTACGCGCTGGAGCCCAAGACCTATCGCCTGGAATACGCCTCCGCCGATGGCAAGAGCGGCGACCTCAAGCTCCTGGCCATCGACCTCGCGAACGATCTGGCGATCGTGCGCACCGACCGGCGCGATCAGCCCTACCTTCAGTTCGACCCGCGCGGGGTCAGCGGCGAGCTGCCGAACGGCGAGCGCCTTTATTCCATGGGCAATCCGCTGGATCTCGGCTTCACCATCGTCGAGGGCACCTACAACGGGCTGGTTGAGCGCAGCTATACAGACCGCATTCATTTTTCCGGCGCGGTCAACCCCGGCATGAGCGGCGGACCGACCGTCACCGTCGATGGACGCATCGCCGGCATCAACGTCTCGAAGCAGATCGGCGGCGAACTCGTGAGCTTCCTGGTGCCCGCCGGCCATGCGGCCACGCTGCTCAAGCGCGTCGAGGCGGATCAAGAGCCGCCGCCCGATGATTTTCGCGCCGAGATCGGCCGCCAACTCTCGGCATGGCAGGCACGCCTCTACAAGTCGATCAACGAGATGGGCTTCCGGCCGGCGACGTTCGGCCCCTATCAGGCGGCCGAGAGTGGCGCGCCGTGGTTCACTTGCTGGGCGCAGACCAATGCCGGACAGCTGCCGAAGCCGCGGGCGGCGATCAACAGCACCAACTGCAACAGCGATACCCGCCTGTTCGTCGCCAATGATTTCAGCACCGGCCTGATCCATCTGGATCACTCCTACGTGCAGAGCGTCGATCTCAACCAGTTCCAGTTCTCGGCCTTCCTCTCCGGCAAGAGCCAGGCGATCTGGCCCGGCGGCTGGGCGCAGAAATGGCAGACCCAGCCACGCTGCCAGGAGGGCTTCGTCGCCGCGAAGCCCGAAAGCGAGCACCCGCCTCTGCGCGTCGTCTGGTGCGCGCGCGCCTATCGGCAATTCGAGGGGCTATACGACGTCTCCGTCCTGATCGTGACCCAGGACAGCGGCACACGGGCCTTGGTCTCCCGCCTCGGCCTGCAGGCCGTCAGCTACGACAATGCGATCGCGCTCTCCCGGCGCTTCCTCGAAGCGGTCAGATGGACGAAATAATCTGGATCGAAGTCCTGTCCCGGCACCGGGATGTCCTGGCGCGCCACCGTTGCGCCGGGCCCGAGGTACGGATCGGCCGGGGCTATGACAACGACGTCGTGATTGACGACCCCTATGTGGCCGCTCATCACCTGACGATCCGGCGCGATGCCGTCGGCGCGCTCGTCGCCGAGGATCTCGGCAGCGAGAACGGCACCTTCGCCGATCACGGCAAGACGCGGCAGCAGCGGATTGCGCTCGACGGCGAGCATCCGATCCGGATCGGCCAGACCTATCTGCGCATCCGCCCCGCCAGCCACGCGGTACCGTCGGCGCGCCCACAAACCGGACAGTTCCCGGCCTGGCCCGCGCCAGCGGCGCTGGCGGTCGCGATCCTCGGCTTCTCCGCGCTCTCGCAGTGGCTCGAGGAAACCGGCGAGACCAAGCTCTACACGTTCCTGACCGCCGGCCTGGTGCTGGCATTCCTGGTGACTGCCTGGACCGCCGGCTGGGCGGTGCTGTCGCGCATCTTCGGGAGTCAGGCGCGCTTCGAGCGCCACCTGCTGATCGCGCTTGCCGGCATGCTGATCTATCGGCTCTATGGCGAGTTTCTGGAAGTCGCCGCCTACGCCTTTTCGGCACAGGCGATGCAGGCCTACCGCTACATCGGCACCTGGACCCTGCTGGCGGTGGTCTGCTTCCTGCATTTGCGGACGATCGGGCCCACGCGGCTCTGGCTCAAGAGCGGCGTGGTGGGAGGCGTCCTCGCCATCGCGCTTGCAACCCAGACGCTCTCGCAATCGGAGATGCGCTCCGGGAACAGCCAGCAGGACTACGTCCGTCGCCTGATGCCGCCGGCGTTCCGTCTGGCTCCGCTCCGCAGCGAGGACGCATTCTTCGCCCAAGCGATGCAGCTCAAGCCCAGCCTCGACCACGATCGCAGCACGGAGCCGCAAGGCGGCGGCACGCTATTCTTTCTCGAAGACTGACCTCTAGCCCGACTGTGCCGCTTCGCTGGCGGCCGCATCGGCGCCCTTGATCCGCTGGGCGAGCGAGGCCTCGAGGAAGCGGTCGAGATCGCCATCGAGCACCGCGCCGGTGCTGCTGGTCTCCACGCCGGTACGCAGATCCTTCACCATCTGATAGGGCTGCAGCACGTAGGAGCGGATCTGGTGGCCCCAGCCGATATCGGTCTTGGTGGCGTTCATCGCCTCGGCCTGCGCCTCGCGCTTCTGCAGCTCGATCTCGTAGAGCCGCGCTTTCAGCATTGCCATGGCGTGATGGCGGTTCTGGTGCTGCGAGCGCTCGCTCTGGCAGGCCACCACCACCGGGTCGGTGCCGGGGAGCGTATAGGTAAGGCGCACGGCGCTGTCGGTCTTGTTGACGTGCTGGCCGCCCGCGCCCGAGGAGCGGTAGGTGTCGACGCGCAGGTACTTGTCCTGCACCTCGACCTCGATCTTGTCGTCGACCACCGGATAGACCCAGACCGAGGCGAAGCTGGTGTGCCGCCGTGCCGCCGAATCATAGGGCGAGATGCGCACGAGGCGATGCACGCCGCTCTCGGTCTTGAGCCAGCCATAGGCGTTCTCGCCGGAGATCTGCACGGTGGCGGATTTGAGCCCCGCCTCTTCGCCCGGGCTCTCCTCGAGCCAGGCCACTTTGAAGCCGTGCTGCTCGGCCCAGCGGGTGTACATGCGCAGCAGCATCTCGGCCCAGTCCTGCGCCTCGGTGCCGCCGGCACCGGCGTGGACCTCGAGGTAGCAGTCGCTGGCATCCGCCTCGCCGGAGAGCAGGCTCTCGAGCTCGCGCTTGCCGGCCTCCTCGCGTAGCCGCGCCAGAGTCTGCTCGGCGTCTCGCACCATGGCGTCGTCGCTCTCGGCCTCGGCGAGCTCGATCAGCCCGAGCGTGTCCTCGAGCTCGCGCTCGATCTTGCGATAGCCCTCGACGCCGCGCTCGAGGCGGCTGCGCTCCTGCAGCAGCTTCTGCGCCTCGGCGGGCTTCTCCCAGAGATTCGGGTTCTCGGCGAGCGCGTTGAGCTCGGCTAGGCGGCGGACCGAATGGTCCCAGTCAAAGATGCCTCCTCAGCAGTGCCAACGACCGTCTGATGTCGTCGGCAGCCGCTTGGTGTTCAGCGCGCATGCTCATGCCTCGATGGAAGATGATCTCAAAGTCGTCGTGTTGAAGATCAGTATAGCCCACCCGTGCCGCTGGCGGGAGCGGTGCGCACGGGCGCCGGCGCCACTGCCGGCGTGGACGGCGTCGGGCTCGGCGCGGCGGGCAGCGCCGGCGCCGAGGAGAGATTGACCGGCGCCGCGTCCGTATTGTCGGATGGCGCCGTCGACATCGGCTCGTCGGACTCCGCCGGCGTGACGTCGCCCACCACCACCGGCGGCTCGTCGCCGGTGGGCTCAGTGCCCGGCTTGAAGGCCTCGAAGATCACCGGACGGTCGCCCGCCCTGGCGAGCTGCCCGGTGGTGGCGTTGACGCGCACCAGGCGGATCCCCGGCGGCACGCGGAAGGGGATGCCCGGCGTGTCCTTGAGCGCCCCCGCCATGAAGTCGCGGAAGATCGGCGCCGCCGCGGTGGCGCCCTGCTCGCGCGCGCCGAGGGTCGCCGGCTGATCGAAGCCCACGAACACGCCGACGGCGAGATCGGGCGAGAAGCCCTCGAACCAGGTGTCGTTCGGGCCGTTGCTGGTGCCGGTCTTGCCGGCGAGCGGCTTGCCGACCGAGGCGACGATGCGGCCGGTGCCGCGCTCCACCACGCCTTCCAGGATGTGCACGATCTGGTAGGCGGTGGCCGGGTCCTCGATCTGCTTGCGCGGATCGCTCAGCTCCGGCGGCGGCTGGCTGTCCCAGTCCACGTTGTCGCAGCCCGGACAGGGTCGCTGGTCGACCCGGTAGATCGTGGTGCCATTGCGGTCCTGCACGCGGTCGATGAAGGTGGGGGTGATCCGCTTGCCGCCGTTGACCAGCATCGCGTAGGCGGCAGTGAGCTTCAGAACGGTCGTCTCGCCGGCGCCCAACAGCATCGAGTACTCACGCGGCATCTTGTCCATGATGCCGAACCGCTCCACCGCCTCCGCGACGGTATCGAGGCCGATCGCTTGGCCGAGCCGGACGGTCATGAGATCGTGCGATTGCTCGAGGCCGACGCGGATGGTGGTCGGGCCGAAGATCTTGTTGTCGAAGTTCTTCGGCGTCCAGGGCGGCTGGCCCGGTCCGAGATCGATGGTGATCGGCGCGTCGAGAATGACCGAGGACGGCGTATAGCCGTGGTCGAGCGCCGCCATGTAGATGAAGGGCTTGATCGCCGAGCCGGTCTGCCGCTTGGCCTGGATCGCGCGATTGAACTGGCTCATCTCGTAGCTGAAGCCGCCGCTCATCGCGAGGACGCGGCCGGTGTGCGGATCGATTGCCACGATCGCGCCGGAGACCGCCGGGATCTGCCGCAAGCCATAGAGCGGCACGGAAGCGGCGGCGGCTTTCGCCTTGACCTTGACGGCCGCAGCATCCTTGCCGGCGTCCTTCGCCGCCGCTTCGACCTTGAGCGGCTCGACCAGCACCACATCGCCGGCACTGAACACGTCGGCGGCGCTGCGCGGCGGCGGCCCGACCCGGGCATCCTGCAAGGGTTTGCGGGCCCAGGTCAGCTCCGCGCCGGGAATGCGGCCGACGGTGTGATTGGCGAGGCCGATGACGGCATCTTCGCCCTCGGTGCTGAGCACGACCGCGAGCTGCCAGCCGACGTCGTCGGCGCCGGCCGGCAGCGGCATCGCCGCGAGCCGTTTCCACCAGTCGCCGTGAAT
>DATJOK010000055.1:0-32490 GCA_035507155.1 Allostellaceae bacterium | reverse complement strand
TGTTCGGCGAAGCGGGCGACCGCCTGCCAGCCCATGTTGGAATGCTCGATGTCGGCCTCCTCGTGCAGCTCGAAGAAATCGAGCTGCTCGTCGCTGAGCTTGAACAGCTTGCGCCAGCGGTCGCGCTCCAGGCCGAACCAGCCGCGCTCGTTGATGGCACCCTTGCCGTAGCCCGGCACGTTGATGCGCTCGGCGCAGGTGTTGGCGACGATGCCCTCGAGCCAGTGCCGGTTGCTCATCAGACCTTCCCAGGCGGCCCAGCAGATCTGCGTCGAGGGGAGCGGCTCGGCGCCGCGGATCTCCTCCAGCGAGAGGCCGATGTGGGTGCCGAGCTCCTCGATGATCTGCCAGTGCGCCTTGCCGCCGCCGTGCTCGTGATCGGCGATCACCTCCTCGGTGCAGGCGCGGATGATCTTCATCCGCGTGTCCCAGTCGGTGCAGTTGGTGGCGACCCTGAGCTTCAGGACGGAGTTGCGCTGGCGCGTATTGAGCCGGTGCTGCTTGACGAAGGTGCGCGCGCGCCCCCGCGTCATCTCCTCGCGGAAATAGGGGACGCGGATGCAGAACGCGTCGACGACCTCGTCCAGTCGACGCAGCACGGTAGCTTTGCTCATTCCCTGGCCCTTGGTGTGCAGTTGGGACGGCAGGAATTATCCAGCCGCTCCTTTCGCAACGCCAAGATTTTCGGGAAATGGCTCGGATAAGAGGGGCTTATCGAGCACGTCGCCTGCTCTTGCCCTTGGCTTTCGGCTTCGCATTGCCCGGCTTCCGCAGCCGGATCTTCAGCAACCTTGCCGCATTGCCGCCGAGCACCGCCGCCTTCTCGGCGCCGCTGAGGCCGCGCGTGCCCATCACGTGGCCGACCGGGTCGGGGCTGGCCATGTCGTAGGGATAGTCGCTGCCGAGCAGGATGTGGTCGCTGCCGTACTGCCGCACCAGGTAGTCGAGCTGGTGGTCGGTGAAGACGACGGTGTCGAAGTAGAGCTTCTTGAGATAGCGGGTGGGTGGCTTCCTGATGAGGCGCCGGCAGTCGCTGCGCGCGCGGTGGGCGTGGTCCATGCGGCCGGAATAGGCCGGCAAGAAGCCGCCGCCATGGGCGACGCACATCTTGAGGCGCGGATAGGCGTCGAGCACGCCGCCGAAGATCAGGTGGCTCACCGCCACGGTGGAGGCGAGGGGATTGCCGATCACGTTGATGAAGTAGTGGTCCGCGAGGCGCCCGCCGTCGGTGTAGCCGGAGGGATGCATGAAGACGAGAATGCCGAGCTCCTCCGCCTTGGCGAAGAAGGGTCGGAAGCGCTCGCCCGACAGCTCCTCGCCGGCGACGTCGGTGCAGATCTCGACGCCGCGCAGGCCGAGCTTCTTCACCAGGTGCTCGAGCTCGGCCACGGCAAGATCCGGCGCCTGCAGCGGCACCGTGCCCATTCCGACGAAACGGTCTGGGTTGCCGGCGACGATCTCGGCGATCCGCTCGTTGATCCGCCGCGCGGCCCGTCGCGTGAGATCGGCGTCCGCCCAGTAGTAGTATTGGGAGGGCGCGGGCGAGATCGCCTGGATGTCGATGCCGAGGCTCTCCATGTCGGCGAGCCGCGTCTCCACCGAGGTGAGCATGGCGCGGATGGTCTGTCCCTGCTGCCGGTTCACTTCGCGCGTTGCCGCATTGGCGAACTTGAACAGCGCATCCGTCTCCGGCCGGAAGGCCGGCTGCATCAGCGCGTCGGCCTCGGGCGTCAGAACGTGGCAATGAATGTCGACGGTGACCGGGCGGGTGCCGCCGCGGCCGGTCTTGCGCGCGGCCTTGAGCATCGCCCCGCCGGCGCGCGCCGGGCTGCAGGTGTAGAGCATGGGAAATTTCCTCCTCGTTCTGGGTAATGGGCTCAGAAGACGCCGAGATGCTGGTGCAGATCGATGCCGTCGCGCCGCAGCTCGGCGGCGCTCCTCTCCACGGCAACCCGGCCGCTGTTCAGGATCACGATGTCGTCCGCAAGGTCGAGGACGAGCCGGGCGTTCTGCTCCACCAGGACGATGGAGAGGCCGCGCTCGCGGAGCGTGCGGATCGTCGCCATGACGTCGGCGACGATCTGCGGCGCAAGGCCCTCGGACGGCTCGTCCATCAGCAGCACGCGGGGATTGGTCATCAGCGCCCGGCCGATCGCCAGCATCTGCTGCTCGCCGCCGGACAGATAGCCCGCGGTCTGCTCCCGCCGCTCGTAGAGCCGCGGGAAGGTCTGGTAGACGCTCTCCAGGGTCCAGGCGGCGCTCTCCGTCCGCGGCGCCCGCGCCACCACCCGCAGATTCTCCTGCACGGTGAGTGAGCGGAAGACGCGGCGGCCTTGCGGCACCAGGGCCAGGCCGCGCGCCGCGATCGCCTCCGGCGCGACGCCGGTGACGGCGGCGCCCAGCAGCTCGACACGGCCCCGCCGCGGCGCCAGCAATCCCACGGCGACGTTCATGCAGGTCGACTTGCCGGCGCCGTTGCGGCCGAGAAGCCCCAGCAGCGTCCCTTCGCGGAGCCGGAACGACACGCCCTGCAGGATGTGGCTGTCGCCATAGAAGGCGTCGACCTCGCGCAGCACCAGCGCGTCAGGCGCCAAGATAGACCTCCCGCGTGCGGGGATCGCCGACCACTTCGGCGCGCGTCCCCTCGACGACCACCCGGCCGAAATGCAGGAGAGTGATGCGGTCGGCGAAGTCGAGGGCCACGTCCATGTCATGCTCGATCATGACGATGGTGATGGTGCGGGGGATCTCGCGCAGGAGCCGCTGCACGTCGCGGCGCTCGTCGGCGGAGAGGCCGGCGAAAGGCTCGTCGAGCAGCAGCACCTGGGGGCTCTGCGCCAGCGCCATGGCGATCTCGACCCGCCGCCGCTCGCCGTAGGCGGTCTCGGCGAGCGGCCGCTCGGCCATGCCGTCGAGGCCGACCAGCGCGAGGGCGGCGCGGGCGCGGCGGGCGAGGTCCTGGCGGCCGTCGAGGCGGACGAACGGGTTCCAGCGCAGCGGCATCAGGCCGAGGAGCGCGAGCTCCACGTTGCGGAGCAGCGTGTCGCGCGGGAAGAGGGTGATGATCTGGTAGGTGCGGGCGAGGCCGAGATGGGCGCGCGTGCGGCTCGGCAGCCGCGTGACGTCGCGTCCCATCAGGTGCACCGAGCCGTGGTCGGGCCGGAGCTCGCCGGTGACGAGGTTGAAGAGGGTGGTCTTGCCGGCGCCGTTCGGGCCGATGATGAGGCGGCGCTCGCCGGGTGCCACCGCGAGGCTCACCTCGGATGTCACGCGGAGGCCACCGAAGGAGCGCGAGAGGCCGCTGAGCTCGAGGGCGTTCATCTGGGGCCTCTGAGTCTGCCTGCGAGCGGCAGCGGCGCGCCGCGCGCTGCAAGGCTGCGTCGAAGCCAGCGCCCGAGCCGCGCGCAGCCCGGCACCAGACCCTCCGGCATCAGCACGATGATGGCGACGAAGATCGCGCCCAGCACCAGGTTCCAGCGCTCGATATAGGCGCTGGCGACGTTCTTCATGACGACGACGAGGGCGGCGCCGACCACCGGGCCCAGCAGCGTGCCGCTGCCGCCCGAGATCACCATCAGCAGCGCCTCGGCGGAGGCCTGGAGCGCCAGCACCTGCGGGCTCACGAACTGGTTGTAGTAGCAGTAGAGGAGGCCGGCGACGCCGCTCCAGAACCCCGAGAACAGGAAGGCGAGGAAGCGGATCCGCCAGACGTCGAATCCCAGGGCATTCATCCGCCGCGGCTGGTCGCGGGTTCCGAGCACGCTGGTGCCGAAGGGCGAGTTGATGAAGACCGCCATGGAGGCGATGGCCGCGAGGAAGACCAGCAGCGTCAGCAGATAGAAGGCAGGAGGGCTCGCGAGGGAGATGCCGAAGGGCAGGGGCCGCGTGTCGAGGCGGAGCCCGTTGTCGCCGCCGGTGAGGCTGATCCAGCGATAGGCCATGCCCCAGAGGATCTGCCCGAGCGCCAGGGTGATCATCAGGAAACCGATGCCGGTGGCGCGGAGCGCCAGCACCGCGAAGATGGCGGCGGTGGCGAGGGTGAGAAGGAGGGCGCCGAGCGCGCCCAGGAACTGTCCGGCGCCTGCCGCCACCAGCCAGGCGACGGCGTAAGCGGAGACGCCGAAGAGCCCGGCCTGGCCGAGCGAGACCAGACCCGCATAGCCCACCAGCACGTTGAGGCCGAGCGCGAAGATCGCGTAGATCAGCACCTGGCTCGCGATGTTGACGTAATAGGGGCTCGCGAGCCACAGCGGCAGCGTTGCGAGCACGAGGATCGCGATCGCGCCGACCGCCCGCGTCATGGCACCTGCCGGCCGAAGAGGCCCTGGGGGCGCAGCACCAGCACCAGCAGCATCGGCAGGAAGAGGATGATGTAGGCGAGCTCCGGAAAGAAAGCCTGGCCGAAATTATAGAGGAAGCCGATGAGGTAGCTGCCGAGGAAGGCGCCCAGCAGGCTGCCGGTGCCGCCGAGGATCACCACGATGAGCGCCAGCGGCAGCATGTCGGCATCGAGGCCGGGATAGACCGAGAGGATCGGGCCGCCGATCATGCCGGCGAAGCCCGCGAGTCCGGCGCCCAGCGCGAAGCTGAGCGTGAAGAGGCGGGAGACCCGGATCCCCATGACGCGAGCGATCGGCGCGTCGTCGACGCCGGCGCGGATCATGGCCCCGAGCCGGGTGCGCTCCAGCATCGCCCAGAGTCCGGCTGCCGCCACGACCGCGATCAGCATCACCGCCAGGCGATAGGCGGGAAACACGATGCCAAGGATCGGCACCGTGCCGCGCAGCGCCCTCGGTGCCTCCGGCGAAATCGGGTCGCCGGTCCAGATCATCAGGCAGAGATCGGCGATGATGAAGGAGAGACCGAGCGTCAGCAGCACCTGCGGCAGCGCCTGACCCGCGAGACGGCGCAGCAGAAAGCGCTCGACGAGGCCGCCGATCGCCGCCATGGCGAGGCCGCTCAGCAGCGCCGCCAGCCAGAAATCGAGGCCGAGGCGCAGGAAGCTCACGCCGATATAGGCGCCCAGCATGAAGAAGGAGCCGTGCGTCAGGTTGGGGATCCGCATCAGCCCGAAGATCAGCGAGAAGCCGGAGGAGAGCAGGAACAGCAGGCTGCCGAGTGCGACGCTGTTCACCGCCAGGATCAGCTCTCTCATGCCTGCCGTCTTCCCGCTCGCATGGGCCGGCGCGGCCGCCGGCGCCGGCTACAGCTTCTGAGGCGCCGTGTCCCGCGAATAGACGGGGGCTGCCAGATACTTCTTCTCGTCGTAGGTCCAGAACTGGCTGACCTTGGGATAGGTCTTGATCACGGTATTCTGGAGCTTGCCGTCCTTGCGCTCGGTCTTGCGGATGAAGACGTTGCCGACGACGTTGCCGAGGTGGTCGAAGCTGAAGGCGCCGCGCGGAGAGTCCTCGAGAGAGACGGCGCGGAGCGCGTCGATCAGCTTCTGCTTGTCCGAGGTGGCGCCGCCGGTCTTGGCGAGCGCCGCCTCGATGCACATGCCGTTGATGTAGCAGCCGGCGGCATAGCCGCCCGGCGTGTTCTCCGTCTCCTTCAGCATGATCTCGACGAAGTGCTTGTTGCTGGGCGTGTCCAGGCTGCTCGAATAGAAGGCGGCGGAGATCGCGCCCACGGCCTCGTCGCCGAGGCTCTTGAGGAGCGCGTCGTCGACCGCGGTCCAGCCGCCGAGCACGGGGTATTTCCCCTTGAGGCCGACATCGGCGTATTGGCGGAAGAACTTGACCGGGTTCGAGCCGGCAAGCCCGGTGGCGACGCCGTCGACGTCCTGGATCTGCGCCAGATAGGGCGTGTAGTCGGCAGTGACCAGCGGCGGCCACAGGCGCTGCACCACCTTGCCGCCGTTGTCCTCGAAGACGCGCTGGAAGCCGCCCATCTGCTCGTAGCCGAAGGCGAAATCCTCGCTGAGAGTGTCCGCCCGCTTGAGCTTCATCTCCTTGGCGGCGTAGTCGCCAAGCGCATGACAGCACTGCGAGGAGGTGGCCGAGGCGCGGATCAGCCAGGGATTGGCCTTGCGCTGGGTCATGTCGTCGGCAGCGGCAAGGCTCAGCATCGGCACTTTCGACTGCTGGATGTACTCGCTGATCGCCAGCAGCTCGAAGGCGGCGAGCGGCCCCACGATGAAGTCGACGTTGTCGCGCTCGACAAGCTCCTGCGCCTTGGTCTTGGCGCCGGCGGGATTGCCGCCGGTGTCGGCGGAGATCAGCTCCACCTTGCGGCCGGCAAGCGTGTAGCTCTTGTCCTTGAGGAAGGCGGTGAGGCCCTGCTCCATCTGGATGCCGCCCTGGGCGAGCGGGCCGGTCTTGACGGTGAGGAGCCCGATGCGCGCGGGCGCGCCTTGCGCGATCGCCGGCGCCGCGGGCAATGCCGCGAGCGCGGTGGTGGCCAGCAGGAATGTGCGACGGTCGAGCGATGCGGACATCGACGCCTCCCTCCCTCGGCGCCTCTCTTGCTGCGAGAGGCAGTCGTCACGGCAGCGATTGGACGCTGCCTTGATCATTTGCTAATCATGATGCGGGAGCCGCCGCGGGTCCGTCCACAGAAAAATGGCCGGCCGCCGCCCGTGGCGCCGGGAAGACGCAGTTGCCCGCGGGGCCGCTCGATTGACCTCCGAGCTTATCAGATGATAAAAACGATCGGCCGTCAGGGGGCCGATCCCGACGCGGGAGGACATATACGTTTATGAACATCGGCTACTTCACAATGCCGCTGCACCCGCCGTCCCGGAACTACACCGAGACGCTGAAGGAAGACCGCGAGGCCATCCTGCTGGCGGAGAAGCTGGGCTTCGTCGAGGCCTTCATCGGCGAGCACGTCACCGACCTGGCCGAGAGCATCACCTCCTCGGTGATGTTCATCGCGAGCCTTGCCCACGACACCACCCGCATCAAGCTTGGCAGCGGCACGCTCAACCTGCCGAACAATCATCCGGCGGCGGTGGCGGGCCAGGTCGCGATGCTCGACCACATCCTCGAGGGCCGCTTCCTCATGGGCATCAGCCCCGGCGGCCTGCGCTCGGACGCCGAGGCCTTCGGCAATCTCGACAACGACCGCACCGCCATGTTCGTCGAATCCATCGACATGGTGCTGAAGCTCTGGTCGGAGCCGCCGCCCTACCGGCTCGAGGGCAAGTTCTGGAAGGTCACCACCGAGCGCACTCTCGACATCGAGATCGGCCAGGGCGTCATGCTCAAGCCCTATCAGAAGCCGCATCCGCCGATCGTGGTGACGGTGACCGCGCCTTACTCCAAGGGCGTGGTGAGCGCTGCGGAGCGCGGCTGGACGCCGCTCTCGGCGAATTTCCTGCAGCCGGTCTGGGTCGCTTCGCACTGGCCGATGTACGAGAAGGGCTGCCAGAACGCCGGCCGCCCGGCGCGGCGCAGCGACTGGCGCGTTGCCAAGAGCATCTTCGTCGCCGACGACGAGGCGACGGCCAAGCGCTATGCCAAGGGGCCGGACAGCCCCTATCGCTTCTACTTCCGCAATCTCGTGCGCAAGCTCATCGGCAACGGCAAGCCCGAGCTCTTCAAGCACGACCGCTCGCTGCCCGACAGCGCGATCACCCTCGACTATGTGCTCGACAGTCTCGTCATCTGCGGCACGGTCGACAGCGTGGTCGATCAGCTGTTGGCTTTCCGCGAGGTGACGGGCGATTTCGGGACATTGGTCTACGCCGGTCACGACTGGGCCGATGCAAAGCTCGCGCGGCGCTCCATGGAGCTGATGGCGAGCGAGGTGATGCCGCGCCTCAACAAGGCGATCGGAACCTCCGCCGCCGCACAATAGGGGAGGTCGATGGACGGAGCGAGGAGCGAGCTCCGCGACGGCATGGCGATCGACTGGGATCAGCCGATCGCCATGGACGACGGCCTCGTGCTGCGCGCCGACGTCTTCCGGCCACCGCGAGAGGGGCGCTTTCCGGTTCTCATCACCTACGGCCCCTACGCCAAGGGCCTCGCCTTCCAGGAGGGCTATCCGAGCGCCTGGGAGCGCATGGCGGCGGCACATCCGGACGTGATGGCCGGCTCCAGCAGCAGGTACCAGAACTGGGAGGTGGTCGATCCCGAGAAGTGGGTGCCGGACGGCTATGTCTGTGTCCGCGTCGACTCCCGCGGCTGCGGTCGCTCGCCGGGGCGCATCGATCATTTCTCGCCGCGCGAGACCCGCGATTTCTATCTCTGCATCGAATGGGCCGGCGTACAGCCCTGGAGCAACGGCAGGGTCGGGCTCAACGGCGTCTCCTACTACGGCATCAACCAATGGCAGGTGGCCTCGCTGCAGCCGCCGCACCTTGCGGCGATGTGCATCTGGGAGGGGGCCGCCGACTGGTACCGCGACATGACCCATCACGGCGGCATCCTCTCCACCTTCTGGGCCAACTGGTACGACATGCAGGTGAAGACGGTGCAGCACGGGCTCGGCGAGCGCGGACCCAGGAGCCGTGTCACCGGCGATCTGGTCTGCGGGCCGGGGACGCTCACGGAGCCCGAGCTCGCGGCGAACCGGTGCGATTTCGGCGCCGAGATCCGGGCGCATCCGCTCGACGACGACTATCACCGGGCGCGCTCGCCCGACTGGTCGAAAGTGACGGTGCCGTTTCTCTCGGCGGCGAACTGGGGCGGGCAGGGGCTGCACGCGCGCGGCAACTTCGAGGGCTTTGCGCGCGCCGCCGCGCCTCGGAAATGGCTGGAGGCGCACGGGCTCGAGCACTGGACGCATTTCTACACCGACTACGGCATCGGCCTGCAAAAGCGCTTCTTCGATCATTTCCTCAGGGGTGCCGACAACGGTTGGGCAGAGGAGCCGCCGGTGCGGCTCCAGGTGCGTCGTCTCGATCGTTTCGAGGAACGCCTGGAGCGCGAATGGCCGCTCGCCCGGACTCGCTGGACCCGCCTCTATCTCGATGCGGAGACGCTCGGCCTCGGACCGGAGCCGCCGACCGGCGAGGCGGTCCTCGAGTACGAGGCGCTGGGAGACGGCGTGACCTTTCTCTCGCAGCCGCTTTCGGCGGAGACCGAGATCACCGGACCGTCCGCAGCCCGGCTGTTCCTGTCCTCGAGCACCGAGGATGCGGACGTCTTCCTGGTGCTCACCGCCTTTGCTCCAGACGGCGCGGAGGTGGTGTTCCAGGGCGCGATCGATCCCCACACGCCGATCGGCCAGGGCTGGCTGCGCGCCTCCCACCGCAAGCTCGACCGGACGCTGAGCCGGGAGTACCGGCCCTACCACAGCCACGACGCGCGCCAGCCGCTCGGGCCTGGCGAGGTGGTGCCGCTCGAGATCGAGATCTGGCCTACTTCGGTCGTGCTGCCTGCCGGCTATCGGATCGGCCTTCGCGTGCGCGGCCGGGACTACGAGCATGCAGCCTCCGGCGGCCGCCTCTCCAACTTCAAGAACGAGCTCAGGGGTTGCGGACCCTTCCTGCACGATGATCCGCAGGACCGTCCGCGGGCGGTTTTCGGCGGAAGCAAACGCCTTCATATCGGCGGCCGCTGGCAGGCTTCTCTGCTGCTGCCGGTGATCCCGGCCACGGAGGTCCGGTGAGCGATCTGGAGACTGTCATTGACGCTGGCTCAGTGATCTCCTATCGATCGCCGGATCTCGTCAGCGCAGCCGCGCGCCCCGGAGCCCCGCCGTTGCCCCTCCCCAAACGCCGCAGCATCGCCAAGCCCAAGACACGACGGAAAGCAGTCCGGACGCAGCGCCGCAAGCGGCTCGCCGCCGCCGATCGGGAGCGTCAGATCCTGCTCGGCGCCATCCGCTATTTCGCCGAGGTCGGCTTCAATGGCCAGACCCGTCAGCTGGCCGAGCGGCTCGGCATCACCCAGCCGCTGCTCTATCGCTATTTCCCCACCAAGCGCCATCTCATCGAGCGCGTGTTCGGCGAGGTCTTCCTGAAGCGGATGGATCCCGGCTGGGGCGCGCTCATCAGCGACCGCTCGCGGCCGCTGCCCGATCGGCTCTTCGAGTTCTATCAGCAGTACTCGCGTGCCACCTACACCTATGAGTGGATCCGCATCTACATGTTCTCGGCATTGATGGGCAATGACATCAACCGCCGCTATATCAAGATCGTCGAGGACTCGATCCTGAAGCCGATCTGCGCCGAGATCCGTCATGCCGTCGGCCTGCCGGATCCCGACCAAGCGCCGATCAGCGAGCTGGAGCTCGAGCACATCTGGGTGATGCATGGCGGGCTCTTCTATTACGCCGTGCGCAAATACATCTATCACAGCCGCGTCGCCGCGGATTTTCCGGCGGTGGTCCGACGCTCGGTCTCCGGCATGATCGAGGGGATCAGGGCGATCGGGATCGAGCCTGGCGGGAAAGCGGCACGATGAAGGTCGGGGTGGTCGGCGTCGGCATCATGGGCTCGGCGATCGCCCGCAATCTCCTGAAGGCGGGGTCGGCGGTCATCGCCTACGACATCGATGCCGGGCGTCTCGGCGAGATCGCGGCCGCGGGCGCGATCGGTGCGCGCTCGGCGGCGGAGGTGGCCGAGAGCGTCGAGATCCTGCTCACCAGCCTGCCCAGCGAGAGCGCTCTCGACGCCACCGTGACGGCGGTGGCGTCGAAGCAGCGCGGCGGTCTGGTGATGGCCGAGCTCAGCACGCTGCCGATGGCTGCGAAGCTGCGCGCCCGGCAGGCGCTGGCCAGCGCCGGCGTGCCGCTCCTCGACTGCCCGCTGAGCGGCACGGGTGCCCAGGCGGTGACCGGCGATCTCGCCGTCTATGCGTCCGGCGACCGCGCCGCTTATGACCGGGCGCTGCCCGCATTCCAGCAGTTCTCCCGTGTCAGCCATTTCCTCGGCGAGTTCGGCAACGGCAGCAAGATGAAGTTTGTCGCCAATCTTCTGGTGGCGATCCATAACGTTGCGAGCGCGGAAGCCATGGTGCTGGGGATGAAGGCCGGCCTCGATCCCGCCGTCATCGCCAAGGTGATCGCGAGCGGCGCCGGCAATTCCCGCGTCTTCGAGCTCCGCTCGCCGATGATGGTGGCGGACCGCTACGAGCCGCCGAGCATGAAGATCGACATCTGGCAGAAAGACATGGCGATCATCGGCGCCTATGCCGCGAGCCTGGGCGTGAGCACGCCACTCTTCACCGCGACGGTGCCAGTTTATAACGCCGCGACAGAGCAGAAGCTCGGCGCACAGGATACTGCCGCAGTGTGTGCCGTGCTGGAGCGGATGGCCGGGCTGGAGCGCTGAGTCTCGCTCAGCCGGGATCGCCCGTATCGGGGACGAGGCCCGCCGCCTTGATGCCGGCGACAGCGCAGATCTCGTCGTTGACCGAGGTGTCGCCGCTGATGCCGACGGCTCCGGCGATGCCACCATCCGCACTGCGGATCAGCACGCCGCCCGGCACCGGAACCATGCGGCCGCCAGCGAGGTCGGAGAGCGCAGCGAAGAAGGCAGGCGCCGCCTGGGCCCGCCGCGCCAGCTCGCGCCCCCCGAATCCCATGCCGAGGGCGCCCCAGGCCTTGCCGATCGCGATCTCGGGTCGCAGCAGGCTCGAATTGTCATCCCGCTTCAAGGCCACGAGATGTCCGCCGGCATCGAGCACGGCGACGGTGAGCGGCTCGAACTTCCGCGAGCGGCCCTCGGCGAGGGCCGTGTCCACGATCGTCGATGCTGCCGCCAGCGTAAGGTTCGCCATTGCCACCTCTCGATTTCACCAGCGCCGGCGATTAGGGCAGCGGGGCGTCGAGACTGTCAACCGCCAGCGGCGCTTCAGGGCAGCTTCTCGTATTCCTTCCGGACCGTTTCCTCGATCACCGCCTCTGCAGCCGCGTCCCAGCTGGTGGCGCCGCAATTGTCGCAGACGCCCATGGGGATCGTGACCCGGCAGATCAGCCGACCTTTGTCGGTGAATTGGTGAAAGGTGAGCTCCTGCGTGCGCGTGATGACGCTGCCTTGTTTGCAGACGCAGCAAATCTCTTCCGCGTTTTCCGTCGGTGACATTTGTATCGATTGATGGCCGTCCATTGGGCGGGCATCTTGCCTTGTGTCCTTCTTGCGCGTCTGTGAGCTAGCTCACAACGCGCGTGACAATGGATGGTCGGAAGCCGATGCCACCGATTGACAGCCCGAAATCATCCAAATAAATTATCACGCGATAAATAGAGTGTGCAAGGAGGCGCGATGGAGACGATTGATGCCGGTCCGCCTCAGGCAGTCAGCGCGAGAAATGCGGCAGAGGACGCGATTTGCCTACGTCAGGCATTGCGCCGCTTCGCCACCGGCGTGACTATCGTCACGGCCCGCCGCCGCGATGGCACACCCGTCGGCCTCACCGTCAATTCCTTCGGTTCGGTCTCGCTCGAGCCACCGCTGGTGCTGTGGAGCCTGTCGTGCGCATCGCCCAATCTCCGGGAATTTCAGGCCGCTGGGCATTTCGCGGTCAACCTGCTGGGACACCATCAGCTCGAGCTCGCCCGGCGTTTTGCTGCACCGCACCCGGATCGCTTCGCGAGCCTTGCTTGGCAGGAAGGGTTGGGTGGCGCGCCCGTGATCGAAGGTTCTCCCGCGGTGTTCGAGTGCGCCCGCTACGCCGAGTACCCCGGTGGCGATCACGCCATCTTCCTGGGGCGGGTCGAGCGGCTGACGACGGCAGACCACACGCCTCTCGTGTTCTTTGACGGCGGTTTCTGCGCCGCGCCGGCGGCAGCGGCCCGCCTCCGTTAGCCCTTCGGCAGCACGATCACCTTGGAGGCGAGCTTCCGGCGTGCAAGCTCGAATCCCTCGACGGCCTGGTCGAGGGAGACGCGGTGCGTGATCATCGGCCGGATCGCGGCGCCCTTCTCCGCCAGGAGGCGGACCACCCGCTCCCAGGTGGCGCGAGACGCCCTGTGCGTGCCTCGGAGCTGCTGCTGATCGCGCACCATGCGGGTGACGTCGATGGTGACCGGTGCCGGATGGATACCGGCGACGACCAGGACGCCCCCCTTGCGCAGCAGCGCGAGGCCCTGAGTGAGCGTCGCGGCGATACCGACTGCCTCGAAGACGACATCGAAGCCGGCGCCGCCCAGACGCGCGAGCTGGCTCTCCAGAGGCTCCGTCGCCGTATCGATCGCGCGCTCGAAGCCAAGGGAGCGCAGACAGGCGATCCGTGGCCCGTCGTCGCGGCCCACGATGGTGACCTCGCGGGCGCCCGCCTCGCGAGCCATGATGGCGATCGCCTGCCCGATGGTGCCAGGCCCAAGTACCAGCACGCGATCACCGGGTCCAACGCCGCCCACCTCTACTGCACGCGCGCCGACCGTCAACGGTTCGGTCAACGCTGCCAGCTCGTCGTCGACGCCCTCCGGCAATGCCACGCAGTTCTCCGCCGGCGCCAGCACAAGAGGCGCGAAGGCGCCGGGCTTGGTCATGCCGAGACCCACCCGGTTTGCGCATTGGTCGGGATCGCCGGAGCGGCAGGCCGGGCATTCGCCGCAGACGACCGAGGGCAGCACGGTCACCCGGGTGCCCATCGGAAGACCCACCACGCCGCCACCCGCCCCGACGATCCGTCCGGCGAATTCATGGCCCAGCGTCAGCGGCATCGCCTTGGCGACGAACTCGTAGCCGCCGGTCCATTCGCAGACGTGGAGATCGCTGCCGCAGATACCGGTGGCGCCGACCTCGATCAGGACCTCGCCCGGTCCCGGGGCACGGGGAGGCTCCACTTCCCGCAGCTCGACACCGAATGCAGGTTGGGTCTTCTGAAGCGCCTTCATGGTAAATCTCCGGGTGAAATCCGCGCTATTGTAGGTGCGGTGCCGCTGGAGCGCCAGCCGGCCGCAGGCAGGGGTGGTGTCGATGAGTCTGAGCGGCGGCGCCTGCCTCGCGATCTGGAATGACGTCGAGCCCGATCGCGAGACGGAATACAACCACTGGCACACGCGCGAGCACGTGCCGGAGCGCTGCGGCGTTCCCGGCATTCTCGAGGGCAGGCGCTATGTCGATGCCGGAAGCGCTCATCGTCGCTATCTCACGCTCTATGATCTTCGGGATCTCGGTGTCTTGTCGAGCGCGGCCTACCGCGATCTCATCCAGGCCCCCACACCCTGGTCGGCGGCCATGCGTCCCGCGTTCCGGAATTTTCTCCGCGAGCCCTGTACCCTCCTCGCCACCGCCGGCACGGGGACCGGCGGCGTTGCCGCCAGCGTCCGTTTCGCGCTTGCGAAAGGGGCGCCTCCGATCATCGCCGCGGTGGCACGGCAAGCAATCGCTCTCCTCGCGGAGGAGGCGGATTTGTGCGCGATCGCGCTCGGTGTCGTGGCCGACGCCGAACCGCATCCGCTGGCGCTCGGGGCCGGCGGCGAGCCGTCGGGTGGATCGCGCGGCCTGTTGCTTGTCGAGGCGGCCATGCGTTCCGGGTTGGCGCGAGCGGAACCCGGGCTTGTCCGTGCCGTCACCCAGGCCTTCGACGCGACGGAGATCGAGGTGAAGACCTACGAACTCGTCTTCTCGGTCCGGCATCCAGGCTCGGGACCCCGTGCAGCGTTCACGGGCGATTGAGTGCATGCGCATTCTTGTCCTCGGTGGAACGGGCTCGATCGGCGCTCCGGTGGTGCGGGAGCTGGTCGGGCGCGGGCATGCGGTGACGGCTCTTGCGCGCTCGACGGAGTCGGCGCGACGCTTGGCGGAACTCGGGGCCACGCCGATCGTCGGCGGCGATATCCGGGCTCCGGAAACCTGGCTCGGTGCCGTTGCCGGAGCCGAGGCCGTGATCCATGCGGCGTTGGATTTCACGAGCGACATGGGTCCGATCGAGGACCGTCTCCTCCATGCGCTGCTGCCGGCGCTCGCCGCCCAACGGAGGCCGGTACGGTTCGTCTATACGGGGGGCTGCTGGCTATACGGTGCGACGGGAAGCAGAACCGCGACCGAGAGGACGCCTTTCGATCCGCTCCCGGCCTTTGCCTGGATGGTTCCGAACCTGCGGCGGGTGCTGGGCAGCGGCGAGGTCGCCGGCGTCGTCATCCATCCTGCCATGGTCTATGAGATCGTCGGCGGCGTCTTCACGCGCTTCGCCGAGGATGCCCGGCGGCGCAATGCCGTGCGAGTGGTCGCCGGCGAAGACGTCCGCTGGTCGCTGGTGCATCGCGACGACCTGGCGACGCTTTACGCGCTCGCGGTTGAGCGGGCGAGGCCGGGATCGAGCTACAACGGCGTGGCGGTGGAGGGCCTCGCGGTCGGCAGGATCGCCAGAGCTATTGCCCGCCGCTTCAAGACACCGAGCGCAATTCCCGAGATCATGACCGTCGAGGAGATCGCAGCCGAGCACGGCGAATGGGCGAGGGGCTATGCCCTCGATCAGCGATTGAGCGGCGACAAGGCGCGGCATGAGCTCGGCTGGACGCCCTGCCACCTCGATCCCGAGGCGGAGATCGGTCGCCTGGAAGACGCTCAGTCAAGCTCCACCAGCACCGGCTGATGATCGGAGGCGGCGGTCTTGCCATCCACCTCGATGCGTCGAAGCCGCCGCGCGAGATCCTCCGTCATGAAGATGAAGTCCCGGCAGTTCGGGCCCTTTGGCCATTGCTCGGCGTCGTAGATGCCGCAGGTGGGAAGATGCGGCTCGCCGGGATGCAGCCACTGCCACGCATCATGAAATGCGGGCACGTTTCTTTCGAAGGGGGCGAGGAGCCGGTGATGTTCCGGCCAGCCGGGCTCGAAATTGAAATCGCCGCAGACCAGGGTGGACGCCGGTCGCGGAACTGTCCGGTAGGTCCCCTCGGAGTCGTCGCGGGCGTCTGGCGTGGCTGCGCGTTCGGCGGCTTCCGCATGGAGAGCTCGGAGACGATCCACCTGCGAGCGACGATGCGGTTCCGAATAGAATTCGAGATGGGTGGTGATGAGGCGGAGCGGGCCGAAGGGTGCCGCAATCACGACCTCGAGCGCCTGCCGCTGCATGTTGCGGCCGCCAGGGTCCGTCGGCCGCGGCAGCAGATGCGGAAGGACCTGCAGCACCGGGAGGCGCGACAGCACCATGTTGCCGAAGAGCTGCCGCGCGCCATCGCGCCGCCCGTAGTCGATCGCGGGACGGAAGACCGGCAGATATCCCGGCAGCAGGCCGGCAAGGATCGAGGGTTGATCTGCGCCGGTGCCGCCGTCGAGATCCGGAAAGTTGACCGCGATTTCCTGCAGGCAGAGCACATCCGCGTCGGCGAGCCGTCTCGCAGTCTCAACGATGCGAGGGAAATCGATGCGACCGTCGACGCCCTTGCCATACTGAATGTTCCAGGTGATGAGCTTCACGGCGGTGTTCCTGCCTGGCGCGAATGCCCTGGTGCACTGCGGAGGGCGATGTCCCCGAGTGGGGCGCGATCTGATCAGCCACCGACCTTAGCGAGGACGTCCGCTTTGAGGAAGCGCTCGATGAAAAGCATGAAGCCCACCGATGGCACCAGCAGGATAAGGGCGGTGATGGCGGCGATCTGGTAGTTGCCGGCGACGCTGGCGGTGAACATGAGCAGTGGCAAAGTGACGACGTCGGGGACGCCAACGAAATAGGTGCCGGTGAACTCGTCGAGGGATTCCAGGAAGACGAAAATCGCGCTCGCCATGATGCCAGGCGCAGCAAGCGGCAGGGTCACCGTGAAGAAGCTTCCCAGTGCCGAGGCGCCGATGTTGCGAGCGGCGAGCTCTAGCTCGTGGTCGACGGCGGTGAAGGCGGCGGCGGCGATCCAGACCGCGAAGACGAGGCCGTGCACTGTATGCACCAGCACCACGCCGGTGATCGTGCCATTGAGGCCGAGCGAGTAAAAGATGTGGGCGACATTGAAATAGACCGCAAGGCTCGGCATCGCCTGAGGCAGCAGAAAGGCGAGCAGGATGCCGCCGCGCCAGGGAAGCCGGCCGCGCGCCAGCGCATAGCCCGCGGGGACTGCCAGTGCCAGACAGGCGGCGACGGTAAAGAGCGCGATGAAGAGGCTGGTGCTCAGGGATTCGATCGCGTCCCCTCGCGGATCGAAGACCTCGTGCCAGTACTTGAAGCCGTAGACGAGCGGCAGCTTGTAGGGAAAGTACCAGCGCACCGCGACGGCCCAGAGCGCGAGATTGGCGATCGGCCCGAAGATCAGGAAAGCGAGGCAGCCGAGGGCGCCGCCACGCAGCAGCCAGCCGATCGCCGTCCTCATGGCCTGCCGCCGCCGGAGACGCCGCGCCGAAGATAGACCCAGGCGGCGATCCCGGTCATCGCGTAGGAAATGAAGCCCAGCGCATTGGCGGTGCCGTAATCGCCGTAGGAGTTGATGCGAAACGCCATGTCCACCGTGAGCATGGTGGGGGATCCACCGCTCACCATGATCGGCACGGAGAGGACCGACAGCATGGTGACGAAGGAAAGGATGAGTCCTACCACCATGACCTGAGCCACCTGAGGCAGCACGATCTCGACCAAGATGCGGACTCGGCCCGCGCCCAGGTTGCGCGCCGCCTCCATGGTGGAGCGGTCGAGGGAGGCCATCGCACCCGCGACCAGCAGAGCCACGAAGGGGGTCTGCTTCCAGACGAAAGTCACGATGATGCCACGCCAGTCGAGGAGGCCGACGGCGCTCTGTAGATTGATGAGGCCGAGGCTGTCGAAGGTGTTGTTCATAAGTCCGTTCTTGGCAAGGAAGGTGCGCATGCATTGCGCCGCCACAATGAACGGGATGAAGAGCGGCCAGCGGTAGAGCCATTTCAGGAAGGCCACTGCGCGCGGATTCTCGCCGAGGATAAGATATCCGCCGATTGCCGCCGCCAGCGCACCGATGACCACCGTGGAGACCGCCACGATCAGGAAGGTGAAGAGAATGTCGTCGCCGTAGAGCTGATAGGTCTTGGCGAAGTTCTCGAGCGTCGCGGTTCCGTCCTTTGCGGTGAAGGCGGAGGCCAGGGACAGGCCGAGCGGATAGACGAAGAGCGCCAGCACCACCGAGAGCGCCGGCAGCACCAGCAGCAGCATGGAAAGGCGTGCTTCCCGCATGGGAGCAGCAATCCCCCCGCTGCTGGTCGCGGGGCTACTGCACCTTCTTCTCGTAGCCCTCGAGAATGTCGTTGAAGTAGGGCGTGATCGGGAAAGTCTTCCCCTTGCTGGCGAGATCCTGCGGCGTCACGTCAACGAACAGCTTGTTCCAGGTGGCGTCGTCGAGCTGCGACTTGACGGCGGTGGCGTCGATGCCAGGGTACCAGTTGAAGCGCTTCACGATGCCGTCTGCCTGTACCTTGGGGCTGGTGGCCAGCGCGATGAATTCCTCTGCGAGCTTGGTGTTGGCGGCCTTGGCGGGGATCACGTAGTACATCGGTTGGCCGGGCATGCCGGGCCCGATCAGCTTCAGCTTCACCGAGGGCGGCAGCTTGCCATCTGCCTGCCAGGTGTAGAACATGTCGACCCACACCGGCCCCATCTCGATCTCGCCACGACCGAGCATGTCGAGCGTGCCGGCATTTCCCGGTGTCAGCACCACCTTCTTGTTGAATTCCTTGAGTTTCGCAAAGGCGGGGTCCCAGCTTGCCTTGGTGGCGGGATCATAGGGTCCCTTCATCAGCTTCTCGGCGTCGGGCGCGTTGGCATAGACCCAGCCCACCACGAAGCTCACGCCGGACATTCCGCCCTTGATGCCGTTGTAGCCGAATTTGTTGGGATTGGCGTCGACCCATTTGACCAATTCGTCATAGCTGGCGGGCGGGTTCTTCACCATGTCCGAGTTGTAGGCGATTGCCGTCTGGCTATTGAACATAGGAATGACATAGCCGGTGGCATCGGTGCCAAGCGCATTGGTCGCGGACGCGGAGGTAACGTACTTGCTGGTGGGTACGTCCTTCGTATAGGAGGCGAGCAGCTTCTCCCTGATCATGTCGCCGGCCGCTTTCTGGTGAATGACGGCGACATCGATGTCCCAGCTGGCGCTGCTCTTCTCCGCCATCAGCTTCTCGTAGATCTTTTGCGATCCCGCATCGCCGGGCCCGGTGCCGACCGCTTTCACGGCGACGTCAGGATGGCTCTTCTCGAATTGCGGACCGAGGTAATCCCTGACGTAATCGACCATGTTCTGGTCGCCAGCGGAGATGACATTGAGCGTCACTTTCCGTTGCGCAAGCCCGGGCGACGACATCATCGCCAGCGTCACCACTGTCGCCGCCGACAGAAGGACGAGCCGTTTCATGGAAGTCTCCCTGGTTCAGTGAAGGGCCGATTGACCGGCCGTCGCCTTGGAGGATTCGAGATAGAGATGCAGCGCCGAGGGAGACAGGCTCACACCGACCGCGGTTCCGACCGCGTGCCGTTGCTCGTCGTCGACCAGCAGTTGGTCCGAGCCGACCCGCACCGCATAGCGGTAGCAGCCACCGGGATATGAAGCCTGCGCGATCTCGCCGCGCAATATCAGCGCGCCCTCGGTGCTGGCGTCGATCGGCCGCAGGCCTGCATCCTCGCTGCGGAAATAGGCGACGATCTCCTGCCGGCCGGCGAGGCGCGAGAGCGTGCCGTTCAATGCTTCTGCGGCGATCGGCAGCGCGGTGTTGTACGGGCCTTCGAGGATGCGGATACCGCAATCGGTGCGCTCTGCCGCCAGGCGCACCGCGTTGCCAGCGCCCATGAAGCTCGCGACGAAGGGCGAGTTGGGGCGATCATAGAGCTCCTCCGGCGCGCCCATCTGCACGATGCGACCCGCATCGAGAATGGCGATCTGGTCCGCCATCACCATCGCCTCCTCGCGATCGTGGGTCACGTGGACGGTGGTGATGCCCAGGCCGCGCTGGAGCGTCTTGATCTCGTGCCGCACCTCCTCGCGCACGCGCGCGTCGAGATTGGAAAGTGGCTCATCCAGAAGCAGGATCTGCGGGCTGACGGCGAGCGCGCGGCCAAGTGCCACACGCTGACGTTGACCACCGGAAAGATCGGTGACACGCCGTGCCCCCAGACCCTGCAGGCGTAGCATCGTCAGCATCTGCTCGACCCGTTCGGCGATCGCGGTCCGCCTGGCACCCCGGAGTTTCAGGCCATATCCAATGTTCTGCGCCACCGTCATATGCGGCCACAGTGCGTAGGATTGAAACACAAGCGCCATGTTACGCTTGTCAGGTGGCAGTTTTGTGATATCGCGGCCGCCCACGGCGATACTGCCGCCGCTGAGTGGCACGAAGCCGCAGATCGCGCGCAGGAGCGTGGTCTTGCCGCAGCCGGAAGATCCCAGCAAAGCGACAAACTCGCCGCCTCTCGCCGTCAGCGAGATGCGGTCCAGAATTCTTGTTGATCCGTAGTAGACTTCGGCCTCGTGCACAGCGAGCGACGTCGCCGCATCTTCCATCACAACCCCCTGACGACGCGTCCTGCCGTCGCGCTCGACGTGCCGGTGCGCGTCAGCCTCTCGCAAACTCAGAGAAGTCTCAAGTCCTCGAGCTCGCGCCGAAGCGCCGCGGGAGTGGTGAAATGGATCCCGTGCATGCCGAGTGCCGCCGCCGCCGCGGCGTTCCTGGGATTGTCGTCGACGAAGACCGCGCTCTCGGGCGCGATCTCGTAGCGCGTCAGCAGCAGCTGGAAGAAGCGTGGATCCGGTTTGACCAGGCCGACCTCGCCGGAGACGAGAATACCGAGGAAACAGTCCAGGAAATCAAAGCGGTGCACGGAAGGCGGAAATGTCTCGTGCGACCAGTTGGTGAGCGCGTAGAGGGGAACGTCGCGCCGCTTCAGCTCTTCGAGGATGGCGACGGAGTCCGCGATCGGTCCCCGCAACGTCTCCTGGAAACGGGCGGGATAGGCATCGATCAGATGCGCCTTGTCGGGATGCTTCGCGCGGAGAAGCTCGCAGCCTTCGGCAAAGCTCCGGCCCGCATCCTGCGCCAGATTCCATTCCGGGGTGACGACGGTGGCGAGAAACTGCTCCATCGCCGCCTCGTCGCCATTGAACATCTGGCGATAGAGGTGCCTGGGATTCCAGTCGATCAGCACGCCGCCAAGGTCGAAGACGACTGTGGTTCGGTGTGGCCGCACGGAAGCAGAGTCCTTGGCGTTCGCAAAGAGAGGCGTGTCGCGCTCGTCTACCCTTCGACGAAGCCGCCGAGTGCGTCGATATCTCGGCGGTCGCCGTCATAGGAGCGGGCGATACGGTCGTAGAGGCGGGCCACGCCTTCGAATATCTCGGCACCGCGAGATCGATCGCCGAGGAAGGCGGCGATCTCCTCCATCTCCGCCACCCAGCGATAAGCCTTGGGATACATGCGCGGCACCGAGCGCTCGAGCCATGCCTTGAGCATCGGCTGGCTGTCCGCAAGCTCTCGCTTGAGCGCATCGGCTACGCCCGCCTGGGTGGCAGCCAGCATCATCGCGGTGCCGAGCGCCGTCAGGCCCTTGGTGAGCGAGGCGTAGGCCATCTTCAGAGCCGATGCGGTGCCGATGTCGCCGTCCATGACGTGGATGTCGATGCCTCGCTCGCGCAACTCGCCGAACCGTGCCGCCGCCGGACCGCATGCGTAGAAGCGAGGGCCGGCGCTCCCGGGCTGGGGCGGGCTCCCGATGATGCCGGCATCGACGAAGGGGGATCCTGCCGACCGCAACGCCGCTGCCACCTCGACCACGGTCGCCGGGCTCACCGCGTTGCAGTCGACATAGATCGGCTTGGTGCGGCTCTTGGCGAGGGCCGGCGCGAGACGCCGGGCGAGGGCGACAGCATCGGCAGGAGGCACAATGGAGAGCACGAACTGCGCGTCGGCCACCAGCTCCGCGTCGTTGTCCACGGGCACCAGCCCATGGCGCTTGGCGCGCTCAATGCTTTTTGCGCTGCGACCAGCGAGGGAAGTACGGACCTCCACGCCACTTTCGTGCAGGCGGCCTCCCACGGCGGCTCCCATCTCGCCCGGCGCGATTACCACCACGATCGGATTCAAGGCCATGCGCTCCTTCGTGCGAGGTGTCGACCGATGCTTCAGGCTGCCTTGCGGCCGCCGAAGTTCTCATCACTGGCACGGAGCGCTCGCGCCGCCGTCTCGATTTCCCGGCGCTGTGCGGGATCCTCGATCTCCGTCAGCATCGGCAGCATCGGGCCCATGTCGGCGATGCCTGAGAGCGTCACCGCGGTGTGCAGCGCGCGGATCGGCGAGTAGCCGTCGCGCAGATCCTCCAGCGGCATGAATTTCTTCTGGATCTCCGCCGCCTTGGCGTCATCTTTCGCCTTGAGGGCGGCAAGCAACGCGAGCGACATCCGGGGCGCGACGCAGACCGAGCCGGAGGTGAAGCTGACGAGGCCAAACTTGCGCAGATGCACCGGAGCCGGCCGTTCGCCGATGCCGCTCACCACTTGGTCCGGGCTCACGTGCTCGAGGATCGCCGAGAGATAGGCGTCCCTCGCCGGCTCCTTGCGGACGACGCCGAACTTCACCGCGCAGACGGCGCCGTCGCGGATGAGGGCGCCGGCATCGGCGGGGTTGAGGTAGTTATCGGACTTCACGTAGGCGATCACCGGCTTGCCGTAGCGCTCGGCGATCTTGCGGATGCCGGTGGCGATGCCGGCTGGAGTGGCAGGGAAGCTCAGCGGCAGCACCATGGCGGTCGGGTAGGCAAGGCCGCGCAGGACCTGCACCTGGTCGATCGCCTTGCCGTATTCCGGCCCGATCGAGGGGATGACCCAGGTGTCCTGTCCGGCGAGCGCGGCGAGCTGCTTCGCCGCCGCCTCGAAATCGCTGAGGCCGAGATTGTAGAAATTAGCATTGCCGCCGTACATCAGCGTGCGGATCCCGCCCGCCTCGATGTAGCGGATGAGGGCGCGGTTCTGCGCCTCGTCGAGGGAGAAATCCGCCTTCCGGGCAATCGGCGGGACCGCCAGCACGGAGCGCTCGAAATCTGCCTTGGCGACGGGGGTGGTCTTCATGCTGGGCCTCGTTCTCGACCTGATTGGAATGCGGCGCGCAGTCTATCGCGATCTCGCCGGGGCGTCATCTCCGCCTTCATGCTAAGGTCCGGTAAACCAAGCGAGATGGCCATGGCGAGAATCCTGCTCACCCACACCCCGGATATGCTCGAAAATTACTACGGTCCGCGCGCCCTGGCGGCGCTGCGCGAGGTTGGCGAGGTCCATCTCAACTCAAAGGGCTCCGTCCTTGACTCCGACGCCCTCATTGCCGCGGCGGCGGGATGCGAGATCGTGATCTCCGACCGCCAGACGCCGGGTGAGGGACGGATCTTTGATCACATGCCCGATCTCGTGGCGTTCCTGCGCTGCGCCGTCGACATCCGCAACATCGACGTGCCCGCGGCAAGCCGGCACGGCATTCTGGTGACCCAGGCGACGCCGGGCTTCATCCCCTCGGTCGCCGAGCTCGCGGTGGGCTTCATGGTGGATCTTGCGCGGCGGGTACCGGATGCGGTGCAGGAGTATCGCGCTGGCGGCGATGCCTCCGTCCATATGGGCCGCCAGCTCAAGGGGTCGGTACTGGGCATTCTCGGCTACGGGGTCATCGGCCAATATCTCGCGCGCGTCGGCGTCGCGCTCGGGATGACGGTGCTGGTCTCCGATCCCTATCGTCAGGCCGACGAGGCTGGGGTCCGTCAGGCCTCGATGGAGGCGTTGCTCGCCGAAGCGGATTTCGTCGTCTGCCTGGTAGTGGCGAACGAGCGGACGGAGAACCTGATGAACGCCGCTGCGTTCGAGCGCATGAAACCCTCCGCCTACTTTATCAACCTCTCGCGCGGCAATCTGGTCGACGAAGCGGCGTTGGAGCGCGCCCTCGACGAGCGTCGGATCGCGGGCGCGGCGATGGATGTCGGCCGAGCGCCGGATCAGAAACCTTCCCTCCGCCTCGCCAACCGAAAGAATGTCATTGCGACGCCCCATATCGGCGGACTCACCCCGCAGGCGGTGGAACATCAGGCCTTCGACACCGTGAAGCAGGCGCGCGAGCTGCTGTCGGGCCGTGTGCCCCCAGGGGCGGTCAACACCGCTGAGGCGAGCCGTCTCGAGCGGTTCGGCATCGCCTGGAAGAAGGGTGCTTGATGGCAAGCGTCCCGCATCTCGCAGCCCCCAGGGGCACCTGCGACACTCATATGCATTTCTACGACAGGAAATATCCGCCGGCACCCACTGCGCTGGTGCATCCGGCGGATGCCACGGTCGAGATGTATCAGGAAATGGCCCGCCGGCTCGGCATCGAGCGCACGGTGGTGGTGCAGCCGTCGACTTACGGTCTCGACAATCGCTGCACTCTCGAAAGCATCGCGCGGCTCGGTCTCGACCGGGCGCGCGGCATCGCGGTGGTGGATAGCGATGTGAGCGATGCGGAGCTCCGGCGCCTCACCGCGGGCGGCATGCGCGGCATCCGCTTCTTCGCGCTGCCTGGCGGCGCGCTTCCCTGGGAGAAATTCGATGCGCTGGCGGCGCGCATCCAGGAGGTGGGCTGGCACGTGCAGCTGCAGCTCGACGGCCGGCTGCTGCCGGAGCGTGAGGCGCAGATCCGTCGCTGGCCGGGCCGCATCGTGATCGACCATCAGGGCAAGTTTCTCGAGCCCGTGCCTCCGGATCACCCGGCCGTACGATCTCTGCTCCGGCTACTTGAGACCGGCCGGGTCTGGGTCAAGCTTGCCGCGCCCTACGAGACGTCAAGGGTCGGGCCGCCTTTCTATGACGATGTCGGGCGGATCGCGAAGACCCTGGTCAGGGCGGCACCGGAGCGCATGCTGTGGGCCACCAACTGGCCGCATCCAGGACGCGAGCCCAAGCCTGACGATGCGGTGCTGCTCGATATGCTGCTGGACTGGGCGCCTGACGCCGCGGTGCGCCAGCGGATCCTCGTCGACAATCCGGCCGAGGTCTACGGGTTCTGAGCGGGCTCAGCTTCGGCCGCCGTCGACGCTCAGGATCTGGCCGGTGACCCAGAGCGAGAGGTCGGAGACGAAGAACAGCACCGCCTTGGCGATGTCGTCGGCGCCGCCCAGTCGCTTCAGATGGAGCGAGTCCACCAGCCGTTGCTGACCCGCAGCGCCGTATGAGTCCCATTGCTTCTCGCTCGAGGGATTCGAGCGAATGAAGCCCGGCGCCACGTTGTTAACGGTGATGCCGAAGGGGCCGAGCTCCTGGGCGAGCTGGCGGGTGAGACCGATCTGCGCCGCCTTGGCGGCGGCATAGGCCTGGATGCCGGTGAGGCTGGTTCGGAGCCCGGCGCCGCTGGAGATGTTGACGATGCGGCCGTAGCGGCGCGCCTTCATCGCCGGGACGGCGGCCTGGATACAGTTGAAGGTGCCGGTGACGTTGACATCGAAGATCGCCTGCCACTGCGGCCCTGATATCTCCTCGATCGGCCGGCCGACCTGGCCGAGAACGCCGCCGGCATCGTTGACGAGAATGTCGAGGCGGCCGGCCGCTCCCAGCGCCGCTTGCACGAAGGCCTGCACCGCCGCGCGATCGGTGACGTCCAGGCGGCGCACCTGGCACCGCTCGCCGCAGAGACGGCGCGTCTCCTCCAGCTCGTCCTCCAGCACATCGCCGCCCCAGACGGTGGCGCCGGCATCCACGAGCAGCTTGGCGATGGCGCGACCGAAGCCATGGGCGGCGCCGGTGACGAGGGCGGTCTGGCCGGCGAGGGAAATCGAGAGCGTCATGCGGGCACCATGTCGGCAAGAAGATCGAGGCCAGCCCATTCCTGCTTGCGTCGGCCATCCTCGATCTCGCGGATGAGGGCGATGGTGCGATCGGTGAGGGGGGCTACAAGATTGTGGCGCTTGGCGGCAGCGACGATGGGGCCGAGCTGATGCTCCGCCTCGGTCTTGCGCTTGCGCACCGCCAGATCGCGCCAGATGCCGCTGTGGGATTTTGCCGAGCGCCGGTTGTGCTCGACCAGCGCGTCGAGCGATTTGCGGGCGTCCGCCGGGCTGGCGCCGGGCATGAAGGCGGCGGGATCGAAGCCATCGAAGGATTCGGGCCTGATGCCCTCCGCGGCCGCGATCCGGAGCACCTCCTGCGGCAGCGCCACGAACAGCTGCCGGTGGCGCTCCGAAGCGAGGCAGTCCGCGATCGAGGCATCGGTCAGAGCCGTCGCGAACAGCATGGCGCCATAGGCGAGCTTCGCCCAGAGATAACCCCAGATGTTGCCGGTCAGGACGGCCCGGTCATCGAAGTCCAGCAGCAGCCGATGCAGCATCTCGGCCCGATGCGTCCGGCGGCCGTCGATCTCGCCCACCACCACGGCGCCGCGGCCGCCGTAGAGGATCACGCCGGGCGAGAGATAATCCGCGCCGAAATTCACGAAAGCGCCGACGGTCCGTGGCTTGCCGACGATATCGGCGATGACGAGTTCGTTGAGGCCGTTCTGCACCGAGACGATGCAGCCCGTCGCGGCAAGGTGTGGCTCAATGGCCTGGGCCGCCTCGGCGGTGTCCTGGGCCTTCACGCAGAGCAGCACCACCTGGTACCGGCCGGCGACCTGGCTCGGCAGCAGGGCGGGTGCCGCCACCTTGAACTCTGTCACCGGTCCGGTGATCGCGAGCCCGTCACGGTTCATCGCCGATACGTGATCCGCCGCGCGATCGACGAAGGTCACGTCATGGCCGGCCCGGCGCATATACGCACCGATCGTACCCCCGATCGCTCCCGCTCCCCAGATCAGGATCGCCGGTTCAGCCACGCCCGCATCCTCTCTTACCGTCAGCCGAAACCCTAGAGCGGCGTCGCCAGCGGATCAACCGAGCGACGTCGCCGGTCGCCGAACGATCCGATGTCACGACGCCTCCCTCGACCGTGATCATTCCGAGGCACGGGTGCCCGCATAAGGGACCCTTATGGCGCCCATCGCCGGTTTGCTTTGGCGGGCGATGCCGGTGCTTGCTAGGATGCGACGCGGCCTGGTGATCGAGGTATAACCTGCAAAAACGCCAGGACAAACAGGGAGGTGATGATAATGAAGTGGCTTCGCCCAAGCTGCGCCTATGCGCCGTCGCTCGTTCTGGTTCTCACCCTGCTGGCAGGGAGCGAGGCCGCCCAGGCAGCCGAGGAGCCCTATAAGATCCCGGTCATACTGCCGCTCACCGGCCAGGCCTCGTTCCTCGGCAAGGAGGAGCAGGTGGCCCTGCAGATCCACGAGAAGCTTGCCAACAGCGCCGGTGGCATCCAGAACCGGCCGCTGCAGTATGTGTTCTACGACGATCAATCGAGTCCGCAGGTCGCGGTTCAGCTGGTGAAACAGGTGAGCGCCGAGAAGCCGGCGGTGATCATGGGCTCGTCCCTGGTTTCCGTCTGCAGCGCCATGGCGCCGCTGATGAGCAACGGTCCGATGCAGTACTGCTTCTCGCCGGGAATTCATCCGCCGGCGGGCAGCTACGTCTTCAGCTCCAGCGTCTCGACCCATGACCTGCAGAAGGCGCTCTTCCGATACTTCCGGGAGAAAGGCTGGAAGCGGATCGCCATCATGACGTCGAGCGACGCCACCGGCCAGGACGCCGAGCGCGGCATCGACGAGATGATCAATCTGCCGGAATTCAAGGATGCTGGGCTCACCCTGGTCGAGCGCGCTCACTTCAACACCACGGATATCAGTGTCGCCGCACAGATCGAGAAGGTGAAAGCATCCAACCCGCAAGCCTTCGTCGCCTGGAGCACCGGGACGCCGATCGCCACCATCTTCAAGGGCATCGTGCAGGCCGGCCTCGATGTGCCGACCGCGACCACCGACGGCAACATGACCTATGCGCAGATGACGAACTACGCCGACTTCCTGCCGAAGCAGCTCTACATACCTGCCGGCGAGTGGCCGCCGCACGATGCGCGCATCAAGCTCGACCCTGCGGTCGAGAAGGCACAGCAGGAATTCTACGCCGCCTTCAAGGCGGCGAACGTCCAGCCGGACGTCGCGTCCTCACTCGCCTGGGGGCCTGCAGTCGTGGTGACGGACGCTCTGCGCAAACTCGGTCCCGGCGCCACCGCGACGCAGCTGCGCGACCATATCGCTGCCATCAAGGGTTTCGCCGGCCTCGATGGATTCTGGGATTTCACCAAGGTGCCGCAGCGGGGCCTCGATGACAGCAACGCGGTGGTCACGCGCTGGGATCCGGCGAAGAAGCTCTGGGTCGTGCTGAGCCATCCCGGAGGCCAGCCGCTGGACAAGTAGGCGTCGATAGTACCGGGGAGCAGCGGTGGACGCGGCGTTACAGATCGTTATCGGCGGCCTGCTGCAAGGCAGCCTGTTCGCGGTGGTGGCGCTGGGTTTCTCGCTGGTCTTCCGGATGACCGGCGTCGTCAACCTGTCCCAGGGCGCCTTCTGCGTCCTGGGCGCGCTCCTCGCTTATTCGCTGGAAACCTCCGGCCTGCCGATCTATGCGACGGTTCCCGTCGCGGTGCTGGGGGTCGCCGTCTTCGGCCTTGCGGTGGGCCTGATTTTTTTCGTGCCTTCGCTTTCGCGGCTTCCCAACAGCAGCATGCTGATGCTGACCGCGGGCCTGCTCACTCTCACCCAGGGCCTGATGCTGGTTCATTGGGGCGGCGACCCCTATTCGCTGCGGCCGTTCTCCGGCGAGGCGCCGGCGCGCATTTTCGGTGTGCGCGTGCCCACCCAGGGCTTCTGGATCGCCGGAATGACGCTCGTCGTGATTCTCGCCTTCTGGTATCTCTTCGCCCGGACCACGCTCGGAAAAGCGCTGCAGGCTTGCGCCGAAAATCCCGTCGCGGCGCGGCTGATGGGCATCGACGTCGAGCGGATGGCGCTGGCGAGCTTCGTGCTCGCTGCCATGATCGGCGCGCTCGGCGGCATCATGGTGGCGCCGATCCTGGCGCTCCAGTTCGATACCAGCCAGCTCTTCACCATCAGTGGCTTCATCGCGGTGGCGATCGGCGGCATCGGCTCCTTCATCGGCGCGGTAGTCGGCGGCCTGGTGCTCGGTGTCGCCGAGCAGCTGGCGGCCGGCTACATTTCGGCGCTCTTCAGCAACGCACTCGCCCTCGGCCTGCTGCTGGCGACATTGCTATGGAAGCCGAGCGGGCTTTTCGCATTCGGACGCACGCGGCGTACCGATGTGCGGGAGGAGCAGCGCATCCACCCCGCGATCGTCCGCCTCAAAGGCCGAGGCGCTGCGGTGGGTGGCGCCGCGGCGCTCGCTGCGGCCTTCGCGCTGCCGCTGCTGGTCAGCGATCCCGGCCTCATGAGCTCCATCGTCATCACAGCCATCCTGTTCATCGGCGTGCTCGGCCTCGACGTATTGATGGGTTTTGCCGGCCAGGTCAGCCTGGGGCAGGGCGGTTTCATGGCGATCGGCGGCTATATCGCCGCGATTCTCGCCACCACCTATGGCTGGCCGCCGATCGTCGGCATCTTCCTCGGATGTCTCGGGGCCCTGATCTGCGCACTGCTGCTGTCGATCGCGACCATGCGGCTCCGCGGCCATTATCTTGCGCTCGCGACGCTCGCCTTCGGCCTCGTCATCGATTCTCTCGATGTCGGGATGATGGATACGACTGGCGGCCCCTCGGGACTGGTGGGGATTCCCTCTCTCGAGATCGGCGGCTATTCCTTCGATGGCGACCGATCGATGTACTATCTCGTGCTAGGCGTCATCGTTCTCCTCCTGTTGCTGCTGCTGGGCGGCATGCGGAGTGGCTTCGGTCGTGCGCTGATGGCGGTCCGCGCCGATCGGCTGGCGGCAGGTGCGCTCGGCATCAACGTTGCGCGTCTGAAGATGGGCGCTTTCGCGATCTCGGCGGTGCTGGCGGCTCTCGCCGGGAGCCTCTACGCCTTCTATTTTCATTATCTCTCGCCGGACATGGTGGGGACCCAGCGATCCTTCGAGATGATCACCATGCTGGTGATCGGCGGCGAGGGCACGCTGGTCGGTCCGATCCTCGGTGTGGCTCTCCTCACGCTGCTGCCGACCCTGGTGCAGTCGCTCGCTCTTTACAAGATCCTGGCGGAAGGCGCGCTGCTGGTTCTGGCTTTCAGCTTCCTCCCCGAAGGGATATTCGGGGGTCTGGCGCGGCTGCCGGCATGGCTGGCCGAGCGTCGGACGCAGCGGCTGGTGCCGACCCGCATTCCCGCTCATCGGGAGGCGCCATGACCATCCCGGCTCTTGAGGTGACCGGCCTCGTGCGCGCCTTTGGCGGGATCAGGGCCATCGACGGCGTCACTCTCGCCGTGCCGGCGGGAAGCGTGACGGCGCTCATCGGTCCCAACGGTTCCGGCAAGACGACGCTCTTCAACCTGATCACCAACCTCTATCGTCCCGATGCCGGCGGGGTGAGGCTGTTCGGCGAGCCGCTGACGGGCGCTGCCGACTGGCAGGTGGCGGCGCGCGGGCTGGTGCGCACGTTCCAGACTGCCCGCGTCTTTCCGGGCATGACCGCCTTCGAGAATGTGCTGGCTGGCGCGCATCTGCGACAGCGCTCGACGCCGCTGTCGCAGATGTTGTGGCTCGGCCGGGCGCGTCACGAGGAGCGTGCTCTGGCCGAACGGGCCGAGGCGATGCTCGAGCTTGCCGGCCTCGGCGGCTTCCGTGATACCGCCGCGACCGATCTGCCCATGGGGGCGCAGAAGCTGCTCGAGGTCATCCGCGCATTGATGGCTCGGCCACGGTTGCTGCTGCTCGACGAGCCGGCCGCCGGCCTCAACGACGGCGAGACCGCCGAGCTCGCGATGCTGCTCTGCGCTGTGCGCGACAGCGGCGTGACGCTGCTGGTGGTCGAGCACAACATGTCGCTGGTGATGGGCGTCGCCGATCAGGTGATCGTACTCGATGCCGGCGCGGTGATCGCGCGCGGCACCCCAGCCGAGATCCAGCGCAATCCGCGCGTCATCGAAGCCTATATCGGCCAGGCCGAGGGAACTGCCTGATGCTCGAGCTGCACGGCATCAGCGCGGGCTACGGTCGCCAGACGGTGGTGCACGACGTGAGTCTCGCCCTGAAGCCCGGCGAGATCGTGGCACTGGTGGGCGCCAATGGCGCCGGCAAGTCGACCTTGGTAAAGGCGATCTCCGGTCTCATGCATCTTCATGGCGGCGAGATCGCGCTCGAGGGCCGTCGCATCGAGCGCTTGCCGCCGCGCGACCGCGTTCTCGCCGGCATCGCTCATGTGCCGGAGGGGCGTCAGGTCTTCGCCGGGCTCTCGGTCGCCGACAACCTCCGTATGGGCGCGTACAGCCAGCTCGGCAGTCTCTCGACGGAGGCGCTGCAGCAGCGCGTGCGCGAGGTCTGCGAACCCCTTCCCGTATTGCTGCAGCGGCTGGACGAGCCCGCCGGCAACCTTTCGGGCGGCCAACAGCAGATGCTGGCGATCGCCCGCGGCCTGATGTCGAGGCCGCGCATCCTCCTGCTGGACGAACCGTCCCTTGGCCTCTCGCCGGTGCTGGTGACCGAGATCTTCCGCCTGGTCGGGCGTCTGCGTGATCAGGGACTGTCGATCCTGCTCTCGGAGCAGAACGCGCGCCTCAGTCTCGCCGTGGCCGACCGTGGCTGTGTGATCGAGAAGGGACGTCTGGTTCTCGAAGGCATGGGACGCGAGCTGCTGGAGAACGCGGAGATCGCCGAGCGCTACCTCGGCATCGGATCTGCCGTCGGCGGAGTCGGGAGCCAGCGCCAGCGGCAGATGACCGCTGGCCTCAGACAGCTCCTGGCAAGCTGATCGGGCGACGCTTGCCTTCGGCGGCTGGCGGGCGGCACATTGCGGGAGCGGCGTGACTGATCCGGGAGCAGGCGCCATGGAACTTCGGCAGCTCAGATATTTCGTGACGGCGATCGAGGCGGGCACGCTCACCAGGGCGGCCGAGATGCTTTCGGTCGCGCAGCCCGCAGTGAGCCAGCAGATTCTGAAGCTCGAGGAGGAGCTGGGGGAGCAGCTGCTGATGCGGCATTCCCGCGGTGTCGAGCCGACCGAGGCGGGTGCGCGGCTCCTGGGCCATGCGTCGGCGATCCTCCGTCAGCTTGAGATCGCCCGGCAGGATCTCGATGAGCTCAAGGGCGAGCCCAGGGGCGAAGTCCGCATCGGCCTGCCGCGCAGCATCAGCGATCTCATCGGCGTGCGCCTGTTCGAAATGTGCGGCGATCGGTTGCCCAAGATCGGCCTCACTATGATCGAGCGTCTCAGCGAGGGGCTGAACGAGTTGCTGATGGAGGGCCGGCTCGATCTTGCCTTCTCCTATAATCCCGAGCAGCAGGCGACACTCGCCTGCGAGCCGCTGGTTCAGCTTGATCTCTCCCTGATCGCGCCGCGCGGCTTTCCCCTGCAAGCCGCATCGGATGAAACCATTTCCTTCGCCGCGGTGGCGCAGTTGCCGCTGATCATGCCGACGAAACCTCATGGGCTGCGCGCCCTCGCGGAGGAAACCGCCTCCGCCGCCGGTGTTACCCTCAACATCGTGCATCAGGTGGATTCCGTATCGCTGATCGCCGAGATGGTGATCGCCAATCTGGGCTGCACGATCCATCCGCTCGGCGCTTTCAGGCGCGCGGCCGCGGCGGGAATGGTGGCGCACCGGCGCATCGTCGATCCGCCCTTGTCGCGCACGCTCTATCTCTGCTATTCGCGCCGCCGCCCTCT
>DATJOK010000054.1:0-71838 GCA_035507155.1 Allostellaceae bacterium | reverse complement strand
CCACGAGCTCGAGGAGATCCTGGTGCTCGAGGGCGAGTTCACCGACGAGGACCGCACCCACCGCCCCGGCGACTACTGCCTGCGCGCGCCGGGCGCGCCGCATGTGGCGGGCTCGAAGACCGGCTGCACGGTGCTGCTGGTGTACCGGAAGTAAAAGTCAGTCCCTCTCCGCCCTGCAAGGGGGGAGCGGGGATTCTCCGCCTCACTCGCTCCCACTCGACTCCGCGCGCGGAAAATTCGCGGCTTCGAGCTTGTTGCCGTCGGGGTCGCGGATGAAGGCGGCGTAGTAGCGGGTCATCTCGCCCTGGCGCGCGCCCGGCGCGCCGTCGCTCCGGCCGCCGGCGGCGAGCGCCGCGGCGTGGAAGGCGTCGACCGCCGCCGCGTCGCGGGCGCGCAGGCAGCAGTGGCAGCCGGTCTCCGCCGCCACCGCCGCAAGGCCCACGCGGAGGTTGAGCCAGAACTCGGGATAGGTCTTGCCGAAGCCGATGCTCGCCGCGCGCTCCACCACGCGCTTCAGGCCCAAGGGCGCCAGCACGCGATCATAGAAGGCGGCGCTCGCCGCGAGATCGCTGACCGCGATCGAGACGTGATCGATCATGCGCCCTCCTCGTTGCGTCGCGCCGCAGGTCCGGCGGGCGCGTCTCGAAGGACGCGAGGATCGTCGTCCCCGACGTCATGCTATACTGGCGCGGCAGCGCGGAGGAGAGGTCATGGGCAGGATCCTCAGGTGGGGCGTGATGGCGGCGGCGGCGGCGCTGCTGAGCGGCTGCTACTATTATCCTTATCCGGCGCCCTCCTATTACGGCTATCCGCCCTACGGCTATTATCCCTACGCCTATCCCGCGCCCTCCGCGCCGGCGCCGCAGAGCAATGGCGGCACGGTGACGCCGCAGGCGCCCGCCTCCGGCACCATCACGCCGACGCCGTCGAAGCAGAACTAGGGTCCGGCGCCGGCGCCCGTCAGTAGGCGGCGGCGCTCTCGGCGGTGGTGGTGGACTTGCGCTGATCGGCGTCGAAGACCTCGATGCGCACGGGCGCCACGCCGTCGTGCCGCATGCCGATCTGCTGCGCGGCGGCGCGCGAGAGATCGATCACGCGGCCGGGCATGAAGGGCCCGCGGTCGTTGATGCGCACCGAGACGGTCTCGCCGTTCCTGAGGTTGGTGACCCGCACGATGGTGTCGAGCGGCAGCGAGCGGTGCGCGGCGGTGAGGCCGTTCATGTCGAAGCGCTCGCCGCTCGCGGTCAGATGCCGGTCGAGCGCGCCGCCGTACCAGGAGGCGAGACCCTCCTGGCGGAAGCTCGCCTGCGGCGGCGGCGGCATGACCAGGGGCGCGAGCGGCAACGCCGCCGGCTGCGGCAGCTCCGGCTGGGCGCAGGCGGCGAGCAGGCCGGCAAGCGCCAGCGCGCCGAGGACGCGGCCTCGAGAGCTCGATACCTGTGCCAGCGCGAGGCAGCGAAGAACGGTGCGAACCATGCTCCCAGCATCGCGCCGGCGGATTGACGGAATCCTAAAAGCGGGGATCGGCGAAAAAGCCGCGCAAGGGCCGGCCCGGGCGCGCCCGGCGGCGCGTGGCGCCTTCGCCGGCATGCATGCCTGCCCTGCCTTGGTTGCAGCGCCTTAACCATGTTCTGGCGCGGCCGATTTCTTCGGCAGATCAAGTATTTCCGACATGGTTAACGGATTAACTTAATTCGTGCCAAATAGCTCTAAAAGGTCACGCGAATTTTAACAAAATACCGGATGTATTAACTAAGAAGACCTGCTTTGAATCTGGCAACGCGAACGAGCGAACCCATCGAGCAAGGAAATTGGTCATGTCTGAAGTCGTCGAGCGGTGGATGGTCATCCGCCAGGTGAAGCCGGAGCATCGGCCGGTCCGTCCGGCGCCGGTGACGCGGCAGGTCACCCCGGTGAAGGCGCCGGAAAGCGCCGGCTGGATGCAGCGCCTCTTCTCCAAGACCGAGCCCACCACCTTCCAGAAATGCCTCGCGGTGCACATGGCGGGTGCCGCGGCGCGGAGCGCGATGCACTAACCCCCTGGGCATCACACTCCCGAAGGCCCCGCTCGCCCCCCGAGCGGGGCCTTCACTTTTTGGGGCGGCGCTCGAGATAGGCGCGGATGAAGGGCGCGATCTCGCGGCCGAGCGCGTCCTCGGGCGCCATGAACTCGGCCGCGACCACCTCGCGGCGATCGGGGCGGAGGCTCGGCGGCGTCTCGAGCGTCAGCTCGAAGATGTGGACGCGGTCGCGGCGATGCTCCCAGCGCTGCGGCGTCTCGCCGAGATAGGCGAGCGCGTCGTCGGCGACCTCGAGGGCAAGCTCCTCGCGGAGCTCGCGGCGCGCCGCCTGGCGCGGGTCCTCGCCGCGGTCGACGCCGCCGCCGGGCCAGCCGAGCCGCCTGCGGTAGGAGTGGCGCAGCATCAGGATGCGGCCGTGGTGCCAGACCGCCACCACCGCGCCCTGATGATCGGGACGGCGGAAATACCACCAGAGGCGCAGCAGGCGATATCCAAGCGCATAGGCGAGGCGCACCGCCGCATCGATCGCCGCCATCGCCTGCTCTCTCCTCCCGCGCCGTCCCGACGACGCTACCGGTCGCGGGCGGCGCGTCAAAGCCCGTAGTAGGCCTGCAGAACGCCGAGCGCGCCCACCAGGATGCCGGATGCGGTGTCCGGCTTCATCGGCTTGCCGCCCCAGCCGGCACGGAGTGCCCAGTCCTTGAGCGAGCGCTCCTCGCCCACCACGTGCCAGAGGCAGGAGCCCGCCGGGGAGGCGCGGCCGCCGAAGGCCTTCATGACGCCGTCGACCTGCCGCCGCGCCTCCGCCTGACGCTCGCTCACGTGGAGCTCGCGCACCGTCTCCGGCACCTTGGCGGGATCGAGCGCGCGCAGCGGATCGAGATTGGCGAGGCGGAAGAGCGCGCGGAAAGTCTCCCCGGCCTCGCGCATCGCCACGGTGATGGTGTGGCGGCGCTCCATCTGCAGGAGCGTGTCGGGCGCATGGAAGGGCCGCGCCGGCCGTCCCGCCTCGTCGGCGATGGCGCGCGGCAGCCGCTCGACCTCGCGCCGCGACCAGCGCTCCGGCGTCGGCGCCAGCAGCGCCTCGCCCGCCGCTTTCTTCCGCCCCGTGCGCGCCATGCTCACTCCGCGGCACCGCGATCGAGCGGCTGCACGTCGAGAAGGGCGCGGATCTCCTCGGCCTCGTCGGGCAGCGCCTCCGGCAGCACCGCCTCGGCGAGGTAGCCGAATTCGGGCGGCGGGGGCGGCGCCTCGGCGGCCTCGGCGAGCGCCGCACTGCTGCTGTCCGGGGTCGGCGCGCAGCGGCGACGGTGCTGGACGCAATAAGCGCTGCCGGCCGCCACGGGCGCGTTGCAGAAGGGCTCGCCGCCGCCATAGCGCCAGCCCTCGGCGACGATGAAGGAACACCGCGCACGGGTATCTCCTGGCGCACCGGCCCCGCCTCGCTTGACGGCGCCTCCTGGAAGGGTTAAAGTTGTTCCTGTTTTGTTCTCTTCATCCTCTCTCTGCCTACTTTCGTATGCACCACTATGGAACATGACACCCTCTCCCGAAGTGGCGGAAATCCACCGGCCACAGCCCTTGCTGCGGAGAACAAAACATGTACGCTGATTACGTTCGAAGGTCAACATAAAAAGCGTATCGCTCTTCATGGAGCTCGCGTACACACTACAGAAATGGTGGAGGTTTCTGCGGTCTCGCGCCGCCTCAAGCAGCTGCGCCAGCGCGCCGGCCTGTCGATCCGACAGGTGGCGGAGGCGCTCGGCATGGAGCACGGCTCCAGCTATCAGCACTACGAGGACCGCTTCAAGAAGCCGCTGATGCCCCTCGACCTGGTGCTGAAGCTGGTGCCGATCTTCGAGCCGCGCGGCGTCGAGGCGGCGGAGCTCTTCGCGCTCGCCGGCGTCGACGGCAGCCACCGGCCGCTCCTCGGCCCGACGCGGTCGGAGGCGAGCGCCGCCACGCTCCGCATCCAGGAGCTCGATGTCCGCGCCGGCGCCGGCAGCGGCCTCACCGATGCCGGCAACCGCGCGGTCGCCGAATGGCAGATCCCGAGCGAGATGATCCGCAGCTACACGACCGCGCCGGCGGCGGAACTCCGTATCATCACCGTGCTCGGCGACAGTATGGAGCCGACGCTGATGCCGGGTCAGCGCGCGCTCGTCGACACCGGCGACCGCCGCCCGAGCCCGCCCGGCATCTTCGTGGTCTGGGACGGCCTTGGCCTGGTGGTGAAGCGGGTGCAGCTGCTGCCGCACACCGACCCGCCGCGGGTCAAGATCACCTCCGACAACCAGGCCTACGAGCCCTACGAGCGCAGCCTCGACGAGGCCTACATTCAGGGCCGCGTCATCGGCCAGTGGCGGTGGCTCTAGCGCTGCCTCACGCGGTCGGCAGGCGATAGTCGGCGAAGATCTCGCGCAGCCGGGTTTTCAGGATCTTGCCGGTCGCCGTGTGCGGGATCTCGGTCACGAAGGCGATGTCGTCGGGCACTGCCCATTTGACGAGGCGCTCTCGGAGATAGCAGAGGATATCCTCCTTCTGCGGCCGGCGGCCTTCCTTCGGCACCACCACCAGCAGCGGCCGCTCCGCCCACTTGGGATGCGGCAGTCCGATCACCGCCGCCTCCTGTACGTCCGGATGGCCGATCGCCGCGTTCTCCACGTCGATCGAGCTGATCCATTCGCCGCCGGACTTGATTACGTCCTTGCGGCGGTCGACGATCTGCAGATAGCCGTCGGGATCGATGGTGCAGACATCGCCGGTGCGGAACCATCCCTCGGCGTCAAAGGCCTGACGCGTCGCCGCCTCGTCGCGGTAATAGGCGCCGATGATCCAGGGCCCGCGCACCAGCAACTCGCCGCGCGAGACGCCGTCATGGGGCTGCACGCTGCCCTCGGCATCCACCAGCTTCATCTCGACGCTGTAGAGCGCGCGGCCCTGCTTCACCTTGATGGCGTCCTGCGCCACCTCCGGCAGATCGCTGAATTTTGCCTTGAGGGTGCAGACGGAGCCTACCGGACTCATCTCGGTCATGCCCCAGCCCTGGACGGCGCGGACGCCGTGCTTCTGCTCGAAGGTCTTGATCATTGCGAGCGGCGCCGCCGAGCCCCCGATCAGCAGCCGCTTCAGATGGTCGAGCCGCTTGCCGCTGTCGTCGAGATATTTCAGGAACCCGAGCCACACGGTCGGTACGCCAAGGCCCAGCGTCACCCGCTCCGCCTGGAAGAGATCGTAGAGACTCTCGCCGTCCAGCTTGGGCCCCGGAAATACCAGCTTCGCGCCCCCCATCGCCGTTGCATAGGGAATGCCCCAGGCGTTCACATGGAACATCGGCACCACCGGGCAGACCGATTCCCACATGGCGACCGAGGTGTTGTTCGCCATACAGCAGGAGAAGGCGTGCAGCACCGTCGAGCGGTGGGAATAGAGCACGCCCTTGGGATTGCCGGTGGTACCAGAGGTGTAGCAGAGCGAGGAGGCGGTGTTTTCGTCGAACTCCGGCCATTCCATGTCAGGCGTCTCAGCATACAGCAGCTCCTCGTAGCAGAGGAGGCCAGGCAGCTTGATATCGGGCATGTGGGCCCGATCGGTCATCGCGACGAAATGCCGGACCGGCGTCCATTCCGCCGCCAGCTTCTCGACCAGCGGCGCGAAGCTCAGATCGAAGAAGACGACGTGATCCTCGGCATGATTGACGATGTAGCGGAGCTGATCGGCGAAGAGGCGAGGATTGATGGTGTGGCAGACCGCGCCGATGCCGGAGACTCCGAAATAGAGCTCGTAATGGCGGTAGCCATTCCAGGCCAGCGTGCCGACGCGGTCGCCGACCCCGATACCGAGCCGCGTCAGCGCCTTCGCCAGCCGCTTCGAGCGCCGCTCAGCCTCCGCATAGGTGTAGCGGTGGATCGGCCCCTCATTGGTGCGCGAGACGACTTCGGTGTCGGCGTGACACTGGCCGGCGTATTCGATCAGGCTCTGGATCAGCAGCGGCCGATCCATCATCAGCCCACGCATCCCACTCCTCCCCGCCTACAAGGGCATTAACCCTGTTCGTTGTGGGCGCCCTGGTTCTACGGAAAATCTAGCGGGAACTGCGCCGGCAGGCGAGATCAGAATGAGGCGCTGAGGCCGCCGTCGACGGTGAGGATATGGCCGTTGACGTAGCTTGCGGCATCCGACGCAAGGAACACTGCGGCACCGGCGATCTCTCCCGGCCTGCCCCAACGACGGAGCGGAATGCGGCGGAGGACAAACTCTTTGACCGCCGGCTGGCCCACCATCAGCTCGTTCGTTTCGGTGGCAAAGTAGCCCGGCGCGATGGCGTTGGTGGTGATGCCCTGCGCTCCGAACTCGCAGGCAAGGGCGCGGGCGAAGCCGGCGAGGCCGCCCTTCGCCGCGATATAGGCGCTGTCGTTGGCGCGGCCGAGCGGCCCCGCGATCGAGGTCAACATGATGATGCGGCCCCAACCCCTGGGCACCATCAGCGCGATCGCCGCCTTGGCGAGGTGGAAGGACGCCGTCAGATTGACGTCGAGCATGTGCTCGAATTCTTTTGCCGCGATCTCCGTCAGCGGCCGGCGGTCGCGAATGCCGACGTTGCTGACGAGGATATCAAGACCGCCGAACTCACGCTCCAATCGACGGAACGCCGTTGCCACTCCTTTGGAATCGGCGACATCGAAGGCAAGCGCCTGGGCTTCGATTCCCCGCCGCCGGAGCTCGCCAACTGCCGTCGCAAGACGCTTGCGATCGCGGCCGTTGAGCACGACGCGCGCACCCGCCTCCGCCATGGCCGCGGCGATCTCGAGGCCGAGACCCTGCGTTGCCCCGGTGATGAGAGCAATCCGGCCATCGAGCGCGAATGGGTGTTGAGTTGCCGATCTTGGCTTGCTGTCGCTTCGCTTCATGGCGTCAGAGAGTGTACAGACGGTGACGCTTCCGCAAGTCGAGATGCGTGGACAAGCCCCGCGCAATGCTGCAATTTTCGCCAGTCCCCGAGAGGAGAAGCGGATGAGCGAAGCCAAGGGAAAGATCGGCGTGGTGGGAGCAGGGCTGATGGGCGCGGAGATCGCCCTCGTCTACGCGCTGGGCGGTTATGACGTGCTGCTCGCCGACCGCGGCGAGGCCGAATTGCGCTCGGCCCTGGATCGGCTCGCCGGCATCCTCGACAAGGGCATCGCCCGTGGCTTCTACAAGGAGGCGGAGAAGCCGGCGGCGCTGGCGCGCATCGCCATCACCACCGATCTCGCGCGCTTCTCCGACCGCGACATGGTGACCGAGGCGGTATTCGAGGACGAGACAGTGAAAGCGGAGATCTGCCGCACTCTCGACCGCGTCTGTCGGCCCGACGCGCTCATCGCCAGCAACACCTCCAGCATCGCGATCTCGGCGCTCGCCTCCTATCTGAGCCTGGAGCGGCGCCCGAACTTTCTCGGCACCCACTACTTCTCGCCGGTCTCGCGCATGAAGCTGGTGGAGGTGATCCCGCAGTTCGACAGTTCGGAAGCGACGGTCGAGCGCGCGATGGAATACTGCCGCGCGACGGGCAAGACGCCGATCCGAGTCAAGGACGTGGTCGGCTTCGCCGTCAACCGGGTGCTGCACGCCTTCGTCATCGAGGCGATCAAACTGGTGGAGGAAGGCGTCGCCACCCCGGAGGATATCGACCTCGCCTGCAAGCTTGGCCTCGGCCACCCGATCGGTCCCTTCGAGCTGATGGATGTCACCACCTCGAACCTCTGCCTCCAGGTGCAGGAGATCCTGCAGGAAGCCTATGGCGAGCGCTTCCGCCCGCCGGCGCTGCTGAAGCAGCGGGTCAAGGCCGGCTACCTCGGCCGCAAGGCGGGCCGCGGCTGGCTCAAGAGCGCGGAAAGGAAGCTCTAGACCCTACTTCCCGCCACGCGCCGTCTTCAGCGCCTCCAGGATCGCGATCAGGCAGCGGTCACGCTCGGCGGCAAGGTCGCCGATGGAGCGGCCGGCGGCTTCCTGATCGACGCCGTCGATGATCATCTGCTGCACCTCCGGCGTCATCTCGGGATTGCCGAGGGAGGGCCACCAGTCATGGGACTGCGGCACGCCGAGATGAGGCATGAAGTGCCGCATACCGCCAACGCCACCCGCCAGGTGAAAGGTCAGATGCGGCCCCATGATCGCCCAGCGCAAGCCCGGGCCATAAGCGATGCCGGCATCGACGTCCTCGACGCTGGCGACGCCCTCTGCCACCAGATGCACCGCCTCGCGCCAGAGCGCCGCCTGCAGCCGGTTGACGAGATGACCGGGCACCTCTTTGCGGATATGGATCGGACGCTTGCCGATCTCGCGGTAGAAGGCGAGCGCGCGCTCGATCGTTTCGGGCGAGGTTCTCTCGCCGCCCACCACCTCCACCAGCGGGATCATGTGCGGCGGGTTGAAGGGATGGCCGATGATGCAGCGCTCGGCATGCTTGCAGCGCTGGGCGATCTGGCTGATGAGGATGCCGGAGGAACTCGACGCGAGGATCACCTCCGGCGGCAGTGCGCGGTCGAGACGCTCGAAGAGCTCGATCTTGAGGTCAAGCCGTTCGGGACCGCTCTCCTGCACGAAGCTCGCCCCATCCAGCGCCGCCACCGGATCGCGCACGAACTTGATCCGATCCGGCGAGGCGTCGGGTGCGAGGCCGAGGCGCGAGAGCGCGAGCCAGGCTGTCTTCACATAATTCCGCAGGAACGCCTCGCCGTTCGGTGCGGGATCGCTGGCGGCCACTGAATACCCGCGCGACAGGAAATAGGCGGCCCAGCTCGCGCCGATGGTGCCGGCGCCGATGATGGCAACGTGCTTCTGCGGCATCAGTCTCCCCCCTTTCAGAGATTCTTGAAGAACGCGCGGATCTCGCGAACGGCCAGCTCCGGCTTCTCGTAGTGGACGAAGTGGCCGGCTTGCGGAGCCGTGTCCACTTTGAGGTTGGAAAAGTACTCGCCAAGTCCTTCTGTCCAGGCGCTCTTGAGGACCGGATCGCTCTCGCCCCAGAGCACACGGGTCGGCACAGTGATCCGCACAGGTTTCGGCGCCTCGCCGCGCATCGCCGCCAGGCGCGCCTTGTTGGCGCTGATGTACCAGTTGAAGCCGCCCTGGAGATTGCCGGGCTTCATGAAGTTGTCGACCCAGGCTTCGAGATCCTCGTCGAAAGCATGGGGATCATGGGCCCAGTGGCTGAGGAAGTGACGGAAATAAATGCGGCAGGCCCCGCGCGAGCTCCCGACCAGAGCCGGTGCCACGGGCAGCTGATGGAAGGACTGATACCAGATCTCGATCAGATGCTCCGGCACCAGCCAACGCCGACCGATCCCCGCATAGGGAAGGTTGAAGAAGAACAGCCCTTTGAGGCGCTCAGGCGCGCGGTGCGCCATGGCCTGCGCCGTAGCCGCACCCACGTCGTGCGAGACAACGCCAAAGCGCTTGAGGCCAAGAGCGTCCGCGAGCGCCAGCATATCCGCCCCGTGCACATCGGCGCCGGCCTGATCGGAGGGGCCGGAAGAAGGCTTCTCGCTGTCGCCGAAGCCACGGAGATCCGGCGCAATCACGTCGAAATCCTGGGCGAGATCGGGGATCACCTTCCGCCACGCGTACCAGAACTCCGGCCAGCCGTGCAGGAGAAGCAGCGGCTCTCCATGCCCCTCGCGGACATAGTGCAGCCGGATGCCGTTCGCCTGGATGAAGTGCGACTTGAACGCCGTCATCGGCCGCCTCCTCCCGTGGAGAAGGCATTGTTTCGCGCCCGGGCCGCGAAAGCAACCGGACGCCGCGGCTCACACCTTGCCGAGCGCGTGTTCGAGATCGCCGATCAGATCCGCCGCATCCTCGAGGCCGACCGAGAGGCGCACTAGGCCAGGATCGATGCCGAGGGTCTGTTTCTCGACATCCGTGAGCCGCTGATGCGTGGTCGTGGCGGGATGGGTGATGAGGCTCTTGGCATCGCCGAGATTATTGGAGAGCTTGATGATGCGAAGCGCATTCTGGAACTTGAACGCGCCCTCCTTGCCGCCTGCGACGGTAAAGGTCACGAGATTCCCGCTGCCGGACATCTGCTGGCGGGCGAGACGATACTGTGGATGGCTCTCGAGGCCGGGATAGTAGGTGCGCTCCACCTTCGCGTGGCGATCGAGGAAGGCGGCGACCTCGCCGGCATTGCGCACGTGCTGCGCCACGCGGAGCGGCAGGGTCTCGAGCCCCTTCAACAGCAGCCAGGCATTGAACGGGCTGAGCGCCGGCCCGGTGTGACGCAGGAACGGCGAGAGCTGCTCGCCGATGAATTTCTTCGACCCCAGTATCGCGCCGCCGAGGCTTCTGCCCTGCCCGTCGATGTGCTTGGTGGCGGAATAGACGACGACATCGGCGCCAAGCGCCAGCGGTTTCTGCAGCAATGGTGTCGCGAAGACGTTGTCGACGATCAGGAGAGCGCCCGCGTCGTGCGCGAGCTGCGCCACCGCCCTCAGATCGACAAGCTCAAGCGTAGGATTGGAGGGCGTCTCGCAGAAGACCGCCTTCGCGGGCTTGGAGAGTGCCTGACGCCAGGCATCGAGATCGCGTCCATCCACCAGCTCGGTCTTGACTCCATAGCCCGGCAGAATCGTGTTGAGGATGTAAAGGCACGAGCCGAAAAGCGCGCGCGACGCCACCACGCGATCTCCGGCCTTCAGGAAGCAGGCGAGCGCGGCGAAGACCGCCGCCATGCCGCTTGCGGTGGCGCGACAGGCCTCGGCGCCTTCGAGCATGCGCAACCGCTCCTCGAACATGCCGATGGTGGGATTGGCGTAGCGCGAGTAGACGTAGCGCGAGCCGTCGTTCTTGAAGGCGGATTCCGCCTCCTCGGCGCTGGCATAGACATAGCCCGAGGTCATGTAGATGGCCTCGCTGGTCTCCAGATGCTGACTGCGGAGCCCGCCACCATGGACGAGCAGTGTGCTGAGCCGGGCGTTGTCGGGCAGCGAGGCGGTATCGGACATCGGTCGTCTCCCTCAGAGGCGCCGGCCCAACCAACAAAAAACCCCGGCCCGCATGAGGTCCAGGGTTCCGATGGGAACTCCGACCTTTTAGCGGTTGGTTTTACGTGGTCGCAAGCCGGTCGGCCAAATCACCACGAAGCGGTCGGGAGCTAACGCCTTTCGGAGACTGGTGTCAAGCGCAGGCGATCGGCCCGTCGCTACATAACCAGCTTGCCCGCCACGATGAGCAGGGTCGCGGCCAGCAGCGCGCGTAGCACGAACTCGGGTACGCGGCCAGCGACATAGCTGCCGAGCAGAATGCCGGGGAGAGAGCCCAGCAGCAGCGAGCCCAGGAGATGGGCGTCGATCGAGCCGATCATCCAGTGGCCGATACCGGCCACCAGGGTGAGCGGCACCGCGTGGGCTATGTCGGACCCAACGATCCGCGCGGTCGCCATCCGCGGATAAAGCAGGATGAGCCCGGTGACGCCGATGGCGCCAGCTCCCACCGAGGAGACTGAAACCAGCACACCCAGCAACGCGCCCATGACAACAGTCGCCTGAGCGGTACGCCGCGGATCGAGCTCGCCCACATGTGAACCGTAGAGGGAGAGGATCCGCTTGCGGAAGATCAGAGTCGCCGCGGTTACGAAGAGCGCCACGCTCAGTACCGACGTGATCACCGTCTGCACGCCGGGCGTGGCGACATCGAACCGCGAGAGGACGAAGAGCGAGAGCGCAGTCATCGGCACGCTGCCCGTGGCGAGCCGCGCTACAACGCGCCAGTCGATGGTTTGACCGAAACCGTGCACCAGCGTGCCGCCGGTCTTGGTGATGGAGGCGTAGAGGAGATCAGTGCCGACCGCGGTCTGAGGATGGATACCGAAGAGGAGGATCAGGATCGGCGTCATCAGGGAGCCGCCGCCGACGCCAGTCATGCCCACCAGCACGCCGACGAAGAACCCGGAGACCGAATAGAGCAGATCGATGGTGTGCGTCGCGTGCATCGCCCCTGCCTCCAAACGCTCGCGCCGGCGATGATCTCAGAATGTGGAATATTTTTATATCACATTATCTTTATGATGATTCCTCTCTCCCCGGACAGCGACTCTCCTCCTGAGCTAAGATAGATCGCAATGCGATGCCGGCTCGCCCATTGCGCTGCCGCAGCAAGAGAACCAGGGGGACATATGAGTCTGTTCGATCTCACCGGCAAGACGGCGATCGTCACGGGGTCCTCGCGCGGCATCGGCCGCGCCATCGCCGAGCAGCTGGCAGCGCACGGCGCCAAGGTGGTGATCTCCAGCCGCAAGGCCGGTCCCTGCGAGGAAGTCGTCGCCGAGATCAAGAAAGCGGGCGGCACGGCGGTCAGCTTCCCCTGCCACGTCGGCGACAAGGCCCAACTCGAGCAGCTGGTGGCACGCACCCACGAGGCTTTCGGCCCGATCGACATCCTCGTCTGCAACGCTGCGGTCAACCCCTATTATGGGCCGCTGCTCGATATCCCCGACGAGGCCTATGACCGCACGATGGACACCAATGTGCGCAGCAGCCTGTGGCTCGCGCAGCTCGCGCATCGGGACATGGCGCCGCGCAACGACGGCGTCATCATCCTGGTCTCCAGCATCGTCGGCATCCGCGGCAGCGCCATGCTGGGCGCCTACGCAATTTCGAAGGCCGCCGACCTTCAGCTCGCGCGTAATCTAGCGATCGAGTGGGGAGAGCACAACATACGCGTCAACTGCATCGTGCCGGGCCTGGTCAAAACCGATTTCGCCCGCGCGCTCTGGGAAAACAAGGAGCTTCTGGAGCAGACGATCCGCAACACGCCGCTGCACCGCATCGGCGACCCGATCGACATCGCCGGCGCCGCAGTGTTTCTCGCCTCTCCTGCCGGGCGCTTCGTCACCGGCCAGGCAATCGTCGCCGACGGCGGCGTGACCATTGCGGGGCGGCTCTGACCTGCCGCTGCCCTACAAGGGGCGGATCGAATAGATCACTTCACCCCTGAATTTCCCTTCATCCGGCATCCACGGGAAGTAAATCACCCATTGCAGCTGCACCTCGGCGCCGACCTGCTTCAGGCCGGCGAACTCCCTGACGAGCTTCCCCTTCATGTTCACCACGTCGAGGACACCCTGCGGGCCGATGACGAGCGCCTGCGGAACCCATGCCATTCCATCGAGGGAACTCAGAAACACCCGGTAGAATTCGGCAGCTTGCGCATGACCCTCCCAACGCTGTCCCGTCGGCAGCTCCATCACGCAGTCGTCGGTGAAGACGCTGAGCATGACGGCCAACTGCGCCTTGAAGACATCCTCCGTGAACGGCTTGAACAGGACTTCTTCGGCATGCACATGGATGAGCCACGCTCGCCGCACGGCGTCGTAGCTCTCCGGGGTCACTCCCCAGGTGATCGGCCGGCCCTTGAAGCGAGGATCGGCGAGCAGCTCGGCGACGGGATCTGCGCTCATGTCGTTCACGCGATCTCGAACAGGCCCGCGGCGCCCATGCCGCCGCCGATGCACATGGTGACGACGGCGTAGCGCGCCTTGCGGCGCTTGCCCTCGGTGAGCGCATGGCCGACGAGGCGGGCGCCACTCATGCCATAGGGGTGGCCGACGGAGATCGCGCCACCGTCGACGTTGTACTTCTCGGGATCGATGCCGAGACGGTCGCGGCAATAGAGGCATTGCACGGCGAAAGCCTCGTTGAGCTCCCAGAGATCGATGTCGTCGATCTTGAGGCCATGGCGCTCCAACAGCCTGGGGATCGCGAAGACCGGGCCGATCCCCATCTCGTCGGGCTCGCAACCGGTCACCACCATGCCGCGGTAGATGCCGAGCGGCTCGATGCCTCTCTGCTCCGCGAGCTTCGCATCCATGACCACGCAGGCGGAGGCGCCGTCCGAGAGCTGGCTCGCATTCCCGGCGGTGATGTTGCCACCCTCGCGCACCGGCTTCAGCGCAGCAAGGCCCTTGGCGGTGGTGTCGGGCCGCGGCCCTTCGTCTTGCGTCAGCGTCACCGGCTCGGTCCATTTGCGGCCCGTCTCTTTGTCGGTCATCTCCTTGACTGTCGGGAGCGGCGCGATCTCGGCGTCGAAGCGGCCGGCCTTCTGCGCCGCGGCGGTGCGCTGCTGGCTAAGCAGCGCGAACTCGTCTTGCTTCTCGCGGGTCACCTGATAGCGGCGTGACACCACCTCGGCCGTGTCGATCATCTGCATCCAGAGTTCGGGCTTCCGCTGCATCAGCCACTCCTCGGTGGCGGTCGCCATGTTGGTGCTGTTCTGGACGAGGCTGATCGATTCGACACCGCCCGCCACCATGACCGGGACGCGGTCTACGATGATACGCTGAGCGGCGACGCTGACTGCCATCAAGCCGGAGCTGCAGAAGCGATTAATGGTCTCACCGGCTGTGGTCACTGGCAGTCCCGCGCGAATTGCCGCCAGCCGCGCCACGTTGTTGCCGGTGACGCCCTCGGGAAAGCCGCAACCGAGAACGACATCCTCGACCTCGGCCGGGTCGATCTCGGCACGCTCCACGGCCTTTTCGATCACATGGCCGGCGAGCGTTGCGCCGTGGGTCATGTTGAAGGCGCCCCGAAAGGCCTTGCCGATCGGGGTGCGCGCGGTCGAAACGATCACCGCCTCGTGCATGACGAATTTCCTCCTGATTCAGTTGGCGATAGGAAACGCGGTTATGCGGCCGCTGGCAAGGGCGCGCTTTCGACAGAGCTGGACGGCAGGCTACGGGCTCCGGCAGCATGAGACGAATCAGAGTCGGGAGGACCTTCGATGCGCCGTTTCGCCAGCCTTGCTGCCCTTAGGAGCGCCGTCGGCGAGAGCCTCGGCACCAGCGACTGGGTCGAGGTGACGCAGGAGCGGATTGACCGCTTCGCCGACGTCACCGGCGATCATCAATGGATCCATGTCGATCCCGCGCGTGCTCGACAGGCACCGCTCGGCGGCACCATCGCGCATGGCTACCTGACCTTGTCGCTGATCCCCGCCATGGTCTACAGCCTCTACGACGTGGATGGCGTCGGCTCGAAGCTCAATTACGGCTCGAATCGTATCCGCTTTCCGGCGCCGCTGCCGAGCGGCAGCCGCGTCCGCACGCACCTGAAGCTGGTCGCCGCCGAGGATGCGGAGGGTGGCGGCCTTCGCGTCGTCTCCGAGGCGGTGGTCGAACGCGAAGGCGGCAACAAGCCAGTCTGCGTCGCCGAGCTGGTGACGCTCTTCCTGCCATCCTGATTTACCATCTAAATAGCCTTGACTGGTAATACCGGCAAGGCGAGGATGAATGCTCCGCGATCGACCGGAGCGCTCGCATGTCCTCCTCCGCCCCGCTCTGCCGCAAGCTGATCGCCCGCATCTGGCACGGCCGGACCCGAGCCGAGATCGCCGAGGAGTACACGCGCTATCTCTACGAGAACGGCGTTCGCAAGATCGCGGCGATCCCCAACAACCGCGGTACTCAGATGCTGCGCAAGGTCGAGGGCGGGATCGGCGACTTCACGGTGATCTCCTATTGGGATTCCGTGGAGGCGATCAAGCTCTATGCCGGCGAGGACTATGAGAAGACCAACGTGCTGCCGCGCGACCCCGAGTATCTGCTCGAGGTCGAGCCCAAGGTGCGGCACCTCGAAGTTCTGGTGAATGACTGGACGCCCGCGAAGTAGCGGGCGCTCACCTAGTCGTTGTCGGCCGCAGTCCTGCCCTGCTGCGCGAGCCAGGTCGCGTAGTCGATCCGCTTGACGTCGAAGCGGTCGGTGACATGCACATAGCCGTTGCCGGAGAGACGACCCACTGGCTTCAGCCTGTCGATCAGCACGTGATTGCGCTCGCCCAGCACGTCATCATGGATGTGGAAGCGCAGCACCTCCCCCACGATGATCGAGCGCTTCCCATGATCGCCGAAGCGCAGCTCCTCGATGAGCTTGCACTCCATGTTGACCGGCGATTCTGCGATCCGGGGCGATTTCACCACCGAGGAGGGCACTGCCGTCAGGTTCGCCGGTCCGAGCTCGTCGACACCAGGCGGGAAGTCGACGGCGCAGATGTTCTGTCGCTCGGCGATCGCGTCGCTCACCACATTGACGACGAACTCCCTGGTAGCGCGGATGTTGCGGACGGTGTCCTTCGCCGCGCCGGCGCGCTCCTCGATCCCGAGGATCAGGATCGGCGGATCGTGGCTGAAGCAGTTGAAGAAGCTGAAGGGTGCCGCGTTGTAGACACCTTTCTCGTCGATCGAGGTGACGAGCGCGATGGGCCGCGGCACCACCGACCCGATCAGGAGCTTGTAGCGCTCGCGCGGATCGAGCGTCTCGAAATCGAATTCCATGTGCTTACTCCGGCGGCAAGACAGCGCCCGTCTGCGAGGTGATGATCCCGTAATGCTCGATCCGCCGATGCTGGGCGAAGTTGAACACCGTGCTCTTGATGAACTTGCACTTGTCGAAATCGAGCTCGGCGATCACGAGCTCGTCGCCCTCGGTCTGCGCCAAGGCCACGATCTCGCCATTGGGATCGACGATGCAGCTCCCCGCCAGCATCGGCACGCCCTCCTCCATCCCGCCCTTGGCGGTGCCGATGACATAGGTGCCGTTCTGGTAGGCGCCGGCTTGCATGCTCAGATGATTGTGGAACATGCGGCGCTTGGCGCCCTCGGGCGCGACGCCGTTCTCCGACGGCGTGTTGTACCCGAGCATGACAAGCTCAACGCCCTTCAGCCCCATAACACGAAAGGTCTCCGGCCAGCGGCGATCGTTGCAGATACACATGCCCATGATGGCATCCATGGTGCGCCACACAGGGAATCCCAGATTGCCGACCTCGAAATAGCGCTTCTCCAGATGCTGCCACGGCCGTTGCGGCTCGTACTCCGCGTGGCCGGGCAGATGCACCTTGCGGTACTTGCCGACGATCTTGCCGCGCTGATCCACAATGATCGAGGTGTTATAGCGGTGAGTGACGCCGCCACCCTCGACGATCTTTTCGCAATATCCGAGATAGAAGCCGATACCCAGGGCTTCGGCCGCCTCAAAAAGGCGCCGCGTCTCCGGCCCCGGCATCTCCGTCTCGAAGAACGCGTCGATCTCTGCCTGGTCGGTCATGTACCAGCGCGGGAAGAAAGTCGTGAGCGCCATCTCTGGATAGACCAGCAGCTTGACGCCCTTGCCGTTGGCTTCGCGGAGCATCTCCAGCATGCGGTCAACGACCTGTCGCCGCGTCTCGCTGCGGGCGATCGGCCCCAGCTGCGCGGCAGCAGCTTTCAGAAGACGAGACATTGTGATCGAAACCCCTCTCGCTTAGGAATGAGTGACGAGCCGACCGCTGGTCGGATCGAAATTGGTGGGAAGCCGCCCGCTCGGTTTTGCCGCTGCCGGCAGCTCGCAGGGAAGGAAGCGGCCGCGACCGGCGGCGCCCTTGATCTCTCCGTCGCCCCAGACCACCTCGCCGCGCGACAGCGTCACGACCGGCCAGCCGGTCACCTTGCGGCCTTCATAGGGTGTGTAGTCCATGGCGTCGTGCAGGTCGGCCTGGCGAATGGTGACGGATTTCTCCGGATCCCAGATCGCGATATCGGCGTCGGCACCCACTGCAATGGTGCCTTTGCGGGGATAGAGACCGTAGAGTTTCGCCGCGGTGGTGGAAGCGAGCGCCACGAATTTCGTGAGCTCCAAGCGCCCCGTGCGCACGCCCTCGGAGAACAGCAGCGGCAGCCGCACCTCAAGGCCCGGCACACCGTTGCCGATCTTCTTGAAATGCGGATTCGGCCCGTGATGCAGCTTGCCGCTTGTGTCCATGCGATAAGGCGCGTGATCAGAGGAGAAGACGTCGAAGACGCCGGTCTCGAGGCCGCGCCAGACAAGCTCCTGATTGGCCTTGTCGCGCGGCGGCGGGCTGCACATGCAGCGCGCGCCCTCGATGCCGGGCTGGTCGAGATCCTCCTCGCTCAGGAAGAGATATTGCGGACACGTCTCGGCGTAGATCTTGAGGCCGCGGTTGCGCGCCCAAGCGATCTGGTCGATCGCCTCGCGGCCCGAGACATGCACGATCAGGATCGGCACGTCGATGATCTCCGCCAGGCTGATGGCGCGATGGGTCGCCTCGCGTTCGGCGATCGCGGCATGCGCCACCGCATGGAATTTGGGTGCGGTGTGGCCGGCGGCAAGCAGGCGCTCGGTCAGGAAGGTGATGACGTCGTGATTCTCCGCATGCACCATCACCAGCGCGCCTTCGCGCCGCGCGACCGCCAGCACCTCCAGGGTCTCGCGATCGCTGAGCTTCAGCGCATCATAGGTGAGGTAGATCTTGAACGAAGTGTAGCCGTCCTTGATGAGCGCCGGCAGCTCCTGTCCCAGCACCTCCGTTCGCGGATCGGAGATGATGAGGTGGAAGGCGTAGTCGATGATCGCCTTGCCCTGCGCCTCCCGGTGATAGTCCTCCACCACCTTGCGCAGCGACTGGCCCTTGTGCTGGGCGGCGAAGGGAATGAGGGTGGTATTGCCGCCCGCCGCGGCCGAGCGCGAGCCGCTCAGGAAATCGTCAGCGGTGGCGATGCCCATGGACGAGACCTGGGCGATATGACAGTGGCTGTCGATGCCACCCGGCAGGACCAGCTTGCCGCCGGCATCGATCTCGCGGGCTCCCCTCCCCAGCGTGGCGCCCAGCGCCGCGATCCGGCCTCCAGTTACCCCCACATCCGCCCTGAACACGTCGGCAGCAGTGGCGACGGTGCCGTTGCGGATCACGAGGTCGAACTCGGCCATGCCCGGAGGTCCCTGGTCAGAAAGCGCGTTTGCCGCTAAGGATTATACGGATCGCCCTTGCCCTGGATAGCCTGAACCGGCTCGCCACCGCAGCGGGCAGTTGCCTCACTCCTGTGCACGGGAAATGACCATGGCCCTCCTCGATGAATCCGCGCGCGGCTTCTACATGATCTCGGCGACGCCGTTCACCGATGACGGCGCCATGGACTGGACCTCGACCGACCGCCTGATGGATTTCCATCTGGAATGCGGCATCGACGGCATCACCATCCTAGGCATCATGGGCGAGGCCCCCAAGCTCACGCCCGACGAGTCCGCCGCCTTCGTCAAGCGCGTGATCCAGCGCATCGGTGCCCATCTGCCTGTGGTCGTCGGCGTTACCAGCGCCGGCTTCAACATCGCCGGCGATCTAGCACGGCTTTCGATGGATCTGGGTGCCGCCGGCGTCATGGTCGCCGGCACCGGCGCGCTCAAGACCGACGACCAGATCTACGCCTATTTCGACGGCGTCATCAAAGAGCTCGGTTCCGAGATCCCGGTCGTTCTGCAGGACTACCCGCAGACCACCAACGTCTTTTTCTCGCCGACGCTGCTCAATCGCCTGTTCAACGACTTCCCCTCGATCAAGATGATGAAGCACGAGGAGGCGCCGGGCCTGCGCAAGATTTCCAAGGTCCGCGCCGCCGAGGCTTCGGGCGCCCGCAAGCGTCGCATCAGCATCCTGGTCGGCAATGGCGGTCAGCACTTGATGCAGGAGCTTGCCCGCGGCGTCGACGGCGCCATGACCGGCTTCGCTTTCCCGGAGGCGCTGGTGGAGGTGGTGAAACTCTGGTTCGCCGGCAAGCGCGACGAGGCGGAGGATCTCTACGACGCCTATCTGCCGGTGATCCGCCACGAGAACCAGCTCGGCCTCGGCCTCGCCCTCCGCAAGGAGACGCTGCGCCGGCGCGGCATCATCGCCAGCTCTCGCGTCCGCGCGCCGGGCCCCGCGCTTGATGCGGACGATCAGGCGGAGCTCACCCACCTTCTCGACCGGCTCGAACGCGCCAAGCGGCATCTTGGCGTCAGTGTGCCGCCCCTGCGATTGGCCGGCGAGTAGCCTCGTTCGGCACCGACCTCGCCGGGCGTATCAGGCTCGAACGAGCCGGCGCAAGCCCACCAGGCGCTCGATTGCCGCCACCATGACCAGGATCAGCGCGACCTGGATGGCGGATGCCGCGGCGATCACGAGCTGGCTGCCCTGGAACTGGAGATAGCTGAATATCTCGATCGGCAAGGTCGTATGGCCCGGACCCGTCAGGAACAGGGCCGTATTGAGCTCGCCAAAAGAGACGATGAAGGCAAACAGCCAACCCGACAACACCGACGGCCAGATCAGCGGCAGCACCACGAGGAAGAAGGTGCGAAACGGACTGGCGCCCAGGCTCTGCCCGGCTTCTTCGAGGGCGGAATCGAAGCCCTGCAAGCTCGCGAGCGCCGCCAGGAAATCCCGCCGCCGCATGACCTATCTCCCCGCTCGGTCCCCGTTGCGGGCTGGAGCTTAGTGGCTGCGGATCAGCGGCGTCAACGCTTGGGAAATCCTCATTCCTCCGGGGGAAGTGCGCTTTCGTGCCAATGCGCGAGCAGCAGGCGCGAGAGCCGATCGAGGAGAAAGTAGATCAGCATGCCGGTGAGCGCGAGCAGCACCAGCGCTGCGAAGAGACGCGGTATCTCCAGACGGTACCCGGCCTCGAGAATGCGCGAGGCGAGCCCGGTTTCGGCGCCCCCGGTGCCGGCGACGAATTCCGCGACCACTGCGCCGATCAACGCAAGGCCACCGCTGATGCGCACGCCCGCAAGAAAATTCGGCAGCGCCGTTGGCAGGCGAAGATAACGCATCACCTGCCATGGCGATGCGCCATAGAGGCGGAACAGAGCGACCAGGTTCCGATCGGCGCTGTTGAGGCCGAGGGTGGTGTTGGCGACGATCGGGAAGAACGCCACGATCCAGGCGATCACCAGCAGAGACAGGAACGCGTCATTGACCCAGATGATGATGAGCGGCGCGATCGCCACCACCGGCGTCACCTGTAGCGCGATCGCGTAGGGTAGTAGGCTCACCTCGAGGAGCCACCACCGCGCGAAGAGGATGGCGATGCTGCCGCCCACGATGATCGCGGCCGCGAGCGCGGCCAAGGTGACGCCGAGGGTGATCAAGAGAGAGCCAACCAGGCTCGGTCCGTCATGCCAGAGCGCCCCAAACACGAGGAACGGACTCGGCAGGATATAGGGCGGAATCTGCACCAGTCGGACGAGGGCGTCCCAGGCGAGCAAGAAAAGCAGGCCTGTCGATACCGGTGCTATGATGCGGAGGTGCATGCTCGCTCGCCGGGTCATTCCATGGCTCCCGCCAGCCGCTCAGAGAGCGTGCGGCAGAAATCGGCATAGCCCGCGCTGGTGCGAAGGGCACTCTCGCGGGGGTAGGGGAGATCGACCGGCAGGTCGGCGACAATACGGCCCGGCCGCCGCGTCATCACCACCACGCGGCTGGAAAGAAACGCGGATTCAAAAACACTGTGTGTGACGAAGATGACTGTCCAGTGCTGCGCCTGCCAGAGCCGCAGCAGATCCTCGTTCAGGCGAAATCGGGTGATCTCGTCGAGGGCGGCGAAGGGCTCGTCGAGCAGCAGCAGCTCGGGATCGGTCACGAGCGCGCGCGCGATGGAGACCCGCATGCGCATGCCGCCCGAGAGCTCTCGAGGATAGGCGCGCTCAAATCCCTTGAGGCCGACAGCTTCGATCGTCGCGGCAATCCGAGGCGCGGCGGCCTTCCGCGCCTCGCCGGCCAGCCGCAGCGGCAGGTAGACGTTGTCGGCCACGGTAGCCCAGGGCATCAGCGTCGGCTCCTGGAAAACAAAGCTCACGCGTCGCGGGAGTCCTTCGATGCCGCGGATCGCGCCGGCGCTGGGTATGGTCAGGCCAGCAATCAGGCGGAGAAGCGTGCTCTTGCCGCAGCCGGACGGACCGAGAATGCTGAGAAAATCACCGCTCCGCACGGCGAGATCGACGCCGTCGAGGGCGACGGTTCCGCTGCGAAAGACTTTGCGCACGCCCTCGACGGAGACGAGAGGCGCCGTGCTCCCCGGCGGCATCGATATGGGGTCGCCGATGCCGCTATTTCCGCATGTCGATGCCGACGCGCTTATTCACGAACTGGGTTGTGAACGCCTTGGTGTAATCCAGCTTGGGGTCGTAGAGTCCCTGCTTAGACATCACCTCGAAGAAATTCTTCCAGCGCGCGTCGGTCATCGCACCGATGCCGAGTTTCAGTGAGTCACCGCTATCCACGATGCCGTATTCCTTGATCTTGGCAATCGCGTAGGACAGCAGCTCGTCGGTCTCCTCTGGATTGTCCTTCTTGATGAGCGCATTCGCGGGGGCGGGATCGCCATAGAGGTAGCTGTACCAGCCCTCGATGCTGGCGTTGACGAAACGCTGCACGAGGTCTGGCTTCTCCTGCATCAACTTCCGCGACGTGGCGATCACCGACGCATAGCTCGAATAGCCCTGATCGGCGAGCAGGAACACCACCGGTTTCACCCCGGCTTTCTCGATCAGCAGCGGCTCGCTGGTGAGATAGCCTTGCTGCACCGCATTCTTGTCGGCGAGAAAAGGCGCGATGTTGAAGTTGTAGGGACGGATCTGATCGTCGGAATAGCCGAACTTCGACTTCAGGAAGAGCCAGGATCCTACACGCGTGTCGGAGCCGATCATGATCGGCTTGCCCTTGAGCGCAGCAAGACTGTCGTTGCCAACGCCCGCATGGGCGATCAGCACTTGCGGATCCTTCTGGAACAGCGCCGCCACCACGACCATCGGCACCGATTCCTTGACGAAGTTGAGCGGGATGAATCCGTTCGGCTCCTCGTCGAAGTCGAGTCGGCCGGCGGCCAGCATCTGGGCGTGATTTACCTGCGGCCCGCCCTGGCGCAGTGTCACCTCAAGCCCGTACTTGGCATAGATGCCGGTCGCGATCGCCTGGTAGTAGCCTCCATGCTCAGCCTCGGCCTTCCAGTCGGTGCCGAAGCTCACCTTGTCGAGCGCCATGGCCGGCGTCGCAAGACCCGCCAGTACTGCCAACGCTGCGGCGGCAGTCGCCACCTTCAATCCATCCATCGCCCCTCTCCCCCAGCTCTCAGAGATCGCGCCGCTCCCTGGCCGGCGCGGACGCAACATCTATACCAGCACCGACGCCGGACGGTGCAGCTTGAAATACGGGACTCACAAGCCCGTGCGGGACACGCGTCCTTCCAGCGGATAGGCTGGGTCGTTGTAGCCGGGGGTCGAGGGGTGGCCGGACGTCACCAAGCGGTCCACCAGCGCCTCGTCCTCGCCCGTGAACTGATAGGCGAGCGCGCCGAGGTAATCGTCCCATTGCGCCTCGGTGCGGGGCCCACCGATGGTCCCCGTCACCAGCTTGTTGTTGAGCACCCAGGCCACGGCAAACTGACCCGCCGTGATCCCGCGCGCTTCTGCATGTTTTTTGAGCGTCTGGGCAATGCGCAGGGATTCCGGACGCCATTCGGTCTGCATCATCCGGCGGTCGCTCCGCCCAGCCCTCGTATCGGATGGCGGCGGCTCGTCGGGCGAGTACTTCCCCGTCAGCACGCCCCGCGCCAGCGGGCTGTAGGCGACCACGCCCAGGCCGTAGAAGGAGCATGCCGGCAGGTGCTCGACCTCCGGCATGCGGTTCATAGCGTTGTAGTAGGGCTGGCTGACCACCGGACGATCGATCCCCTGGCGGTCGCAGAGATTGCAGATCTCGGCGACGCGCCAGGAGCGATAGTTCGAGACGCCGAAATAACGGATCTTGCCGGAGCGAGCCAGATCACCCATCGCGCGGACGGTCTCGGCGAGAGGCGTCGCGTGATCCTCCTTGTGAAGATAGAAGATGTCGAGGTAGTCGGTGCCGAGACGTCTGAGGCTCGCCTCTGCCGCCTGCATCACCCATTTGCGCGACAGCCCGACCTCGTTCGGCCCCGGCCCCATGGGATTGGCCAGCTTGGTGGCAAGCACCCAGCGATGGCGTTGATCAGCAATAGCGCGCCCGACCACTTCTTCCGACTGTCCGTTGTTGTATTGGTCGGCAGTGTCGATGAAGTTGACGCCCTGGTCGAATGCCTTGGCGACGATGCGTCGCGAGGTCGTCTCGTCCGTCGCGCCGCCGAACATCATGGTGCCGAGGCAGAGTGGCGAGACCTTCAGGCCGCTCCGGCCGAGCGTACGATATTCCATGCGTCTGCTCCTTCTCTCGATGCTGGCCCGGAGCGCGGTCGCAGGCTGGCGGGCAACGCGAGTAGAGGCGGAAAGGCATCCGCCCCCCTATGGCGAGGGATCCTGGTGCATCGGAGGATTTCGTGCAATGGCTCGGCTGCCAACCTTGCCACATCGCCCAGCGCTAGGCGTGGCTACTCAACAGAGCGAGCGCAATAGCGTCTGTGCAGTCTCTGCTATCGCGGTGAAGAGATCGGCAACCTCCTCATCGCCATGCTCGAAATAATAGCGGTCGGCGAGGCGCGTGGCTTCGGCGGCAGCGTATCTGCCGTGCCACTGGATCATGGCGTAGGCGCATTCCCGCAGTCGATCGGCTTCCAACATAAATGAAATATGCCTGAGCGAAGATGACTCTGCATTGACCTAGGTCAGAAGATGAGCCCGCTTTCGGCTCGCGGGACACGCTTTTCCACCATTGGTAAGGGCAGCCATGACCCGGGATTGCGGCATTGATATAGTGCCTGCCCATGCCAAGCGAGGGTGAGCCTCTCCATAGGAGCCTTCCCATGTTCAATCCGACCGCGCTGGTGATCGACAGCTTCGTGGAGCAGCTCCAGACCATGTATGAGCGGGTCTACGGGCTGCTGGAACCGGGCTATCCCGGCATCATCGGCTTCATCGGCAGGGTGGCGCTGGAGAACATCGCCAACAGCGACGCCCCCTACCACGACGTCAACCACACCATCATGGTGACGCTGGTCGGACAGGAGATTTTGCGCGGCAAGCACATCGCCCAGGGCGGCATCACGCCCCGGGACTGGCTCCATTTCATGGTATCCCTGCTCTGCCATGACATCGGCTATGTGCGCGGCGTCTGCCACGGCGACAGCGACGGACACTATGTGATGAATGCGAAGGGCGAGATCACGGAGGTGCCAGCTGGCGCGACCGACGCCTCGCTCACGCCCTACCATGTGAACCGCTCCAAGCTCTTCGTGCGCGAGCGCTTCGGCAAGGTCGCGCTGACGCCGATCGACACCATGGTGATCGAGGCCAACATCGAGCACACGCGCTTCCCAGTGCCGCAGGACGACGAGCATACCAACCGCGTCGATTACCCTGCTCTGGTGCGCGCCGCCGATCTCATCGGCCAGCTCGCCGATCCCAACTACATCCGGAAGATCCCCGCCCTCTTCGCCGAGTTCTGCGAGACCGGGACGGCGCAGCAGTTGGGCTATCGCAACGCAGGTGACCTGCGCACCGCCTATCCGGGCTTCTTCTGGAAAGCGGTCACTCCTTACATTGCCGAAGGACTGCGCTATCTCCGAGTGACCCAGGAAGGCAAGCAATGGATCGCCAACCTCTACGCTCACGTCTTTGCCGAGGAGCATCGCGGGACGATCTGAGGCAGGATGCTGACGGAGTCGCTCGCAACTGAGAGAAGCCCTCAGACGCGAGCGGCACAGCAACGCCTGGGGCGCCCGCCCGATACGGGGGTGACGCGCCGTCCCCGACCCTCGCCGGCCAGCGACCGCATCTCCCGGCGTCCACCAGTATCGTCGCTAACTATTTGAGATTGGTGGGTGCACCAGGACTCGAACCTGGGACCCGCTGATTAAGAGTCAGCTGCTCTACCAACTGAGCTATGCACCCGTCGCGGGGAGGCGGCTGTATAGCAAGGGAGGCAGGGCTTGTCGAGCCGGGTTTCGACCCGCTCGGCACACCTCAATCAGCTCAGCCGTCGCCCTCTCCGAAGCGACCGAAGCGGGCATCGCGGTGGATATAGACGCTCATCAGCAGGCCGAAGCCGAACATCACCGTCAGCATGGCGGTGCCGCCATAAGAGACCAGCGGCAGGGGCACGCCCACCACAGGAATGAGGCCCATCACCATCGCCGTGTTGATGAAGACGTAGAGAAAGAAGTTCACCGTGATGCCGAGCGCCAGCATGCGGCCGAAATGGCTGCGGCTGCGGAACGCGATGGCGTAGCCGTAGATGAAGACCAGCGTGTAGAGGCCGAGGAGCGTGATGCCGCCTACCAGACCCCACTCCTCCGCCAGCATGGTGAAGATGAAGTCGGTCTGCTTCTCCGGCAGGAAGCTCAAATGGCTCTGGGTGCCCTGGAGAAAACCCTTGCCGAACATGCCGCCGGAGCCGATGGCGATCTTCGACTGCAGGCTGTGATAGCCCGCGCCCAGCGGATCATTCTCCGGATCGAGGAAGGTCAGCAGGCGGTTCTTCTGATAGTCGCGCAGATGATGCCAGGCGAGCGGCATCGCCGCGCCTGCCAAAGCCATCACTGCACCGAACATCCACGCGCGGACTCCCGACAGGAAGAAAATCATGCCGCCGCCCAATACCAGCATCATGGCGGTGCCCAGGTCCGGCTGCTTCAGCACCAGAATGGCAGGGGCGAAAACACCGATGGCCGGGATGATCAGCGGCAGCGGCCGGCCGATTTCCTCGACGGGAACGCCGTGGAAATAGCGCGCCAGCGCGAGCACCACGGCGATCTTCATCAGCTCCGAAGGCTGCAGCTGGATCACGCCGAGATCGATCCAGCGCTGCGCGCCCATCCCGACCGCGCCGCGCACTTCCACCGCGACCAGCAGTGCGAAGGCGATCCACCAGAAAGGATAGGCAACCCGATACCAGGTCCGGATATCCACCATCGCTGCGCCGAGCATCACCACGACGGCGACGACGTAGCGGATGATCTGCTTGCCGGCCCACGGCTCCCAGTGGCCGTTGGCGGCAGAATAGAGCATGGCAAAGCCGATGCACGCGAGAAGCGTCAGCAGCAGCACCAAGCCCCAATTGACGTTCCAGACCTTCTCGGAAAGGCTGAGCCGCGGCGAGCCGCCGACGTCGAGCGACGATGAGGCCATGGCTGCCTGTCCCTACCCGCGCTGCATCACGCGATCGGTGGCGATGCGGCTGTCGGGCACGCGCCGGGCGGGATCACGCTTCTGCGCCTCCACCAGCACGTCGGCACAGATCGGTGCCGCCACCGCGGAACCTCCACCGGCGCTCTCGCCACCGTGCTCGACCACGACCGCGCAGACGTAGCGCGGCGCGCTCACCGGCGCGAAGGAGACGAAGAGCGCGTGATCGCGCTCCTTCCAGGGCGTGTCCTTGATCTTGGGAAGGCCGTGCTCGCGCTCTGCCAGAGTGATGTGGCGAACCTGGGCGGTCCCGGACTTGCCGCCCATGGCAAGCGCCGGATCCTTGATGCGGGCGCTGTAGGCGGTGCCGCCCGGCTCGTTCACCACCGCGTTCATGCCGTCAAGCACCACCTGCAGATCGCGCGGTGCAACATTGAGGGTGCCAAAACTCGCCAAGGCGGCCAAGTCCTGGTCGGCCGTCATCACGCCGGCGGTGCGGGTGAGCCGAGGCACGACGACGCGATTGGTGACGAGACGACAGACCATGGTGGCAAGCTGCAGGGGGGTCGCCGTGATATAGCCCTGGCCGATGCCGCAGCTGATGGTCTCGCCGGGCTGCCAGGGAATGCCGAAGCGGCTGAACTTCCAGTCCCGGGTCGGGATCAAGCCGCCCTTCTCGTCGGGCACGTCGATGCCGAGCGGAGCACCGAAGCCGAAGCGCTGCGCCATCGCCGCAATGCGGTCGATGCCAAGGCGGCGCGCCATCTCGTAGAAATAGACGTCGCACGAGTTCTTGATGCCTCCGTGCATGTCGAGGGAACCGTGGCCGCCCTTCTTCCAGCAGTGGAACACGGTATTGCCGAGGTCGAAGTGGCCGGGGCACGACACGCGGCTCTCGGGTGTCGCCACGCCGGCATCGAGGGCCGCGAGCGCCACCATCGGCTTGAAGGTCGAGCCCGGAGCATAGACGCCGCTGATAGTCTTGTTGGTGAGTGGGTTGAAAGGATTCTCGGTGAGCTCTCGCCACATCGCCGAGGTCAGGCCGGCGGCAAAGGCGGCGGGGTCGTAGCCGGGCACCGCCACCATGGCCAGGACCTCGCCGGTGGGCGCATCCATGACGACGCACGCAACGCTCCCTTCGCTGACGCAGCGCTGAGCGGCGAATTGCTGCAGCTCGGCGTCGATCGTCAGGGTCACTTCCTGGCCGGGCGTGCCCTCCTCGCGCGAGAGCTCGCGCACCACGCGACCGAAGGCATTGACCTCCACCTGGCTGGTGCCGGCCTTGCCCCGCAACGCCAGATCGTGGGTCTTCTCGGCGCCGTTCTTGCCGATGCGGAAATCCGGCAGCTCCAGCAGCGGATCCCCGGTGAGCTCCTTCTCGGAGACCGCCGCCACATATCCCACGACATGCGATGCCATTTCGCCGAACGGATAGTGACGGGTCAGCCCCTGCTCGATGGAGACACCGGGCAGCTCCGGCGCGTTGACCTCGATGCGCGCCATCTCGTCCCAGCTCAGATTCTCCCGCACCACCACCGGCACGAAGCTGTGCTTGCGACGGATCTCGCGCAACACGCGACGGCGGTCGGTCTCGGAGAGCGTGATGAGGGCGCCCACCGCATCGAGCGTGGAATCGATATCGCCGGCCTGCTCGGCAACCAGCACGACGCGATAATTCTGGCGGTTGGACGCCATCGCGACGCCGAAGCGATCGGTGATCAGCCCGCGCGGCGGCGCCAGCAGGCGGAGGTTGATCCGATTCTCGTCCGCCAACATCGCGTAGCGGTCCGCTTGCATGACCTGGAGGTAATAGAGCCGTCCTGCGAGCGCGCCGAGCAACCCCACCTTTGCGCCGCCAATGATGGCGGCGCGCCGGGTCAGGAGTTTGGTCCGCTTGTTCTCGCGTTGCATGTCAGGCTCGCATCAGCAGGCCGCGCTGCACTCGCACGAGCAGGTAACTTACCACAGGGTAGGTCGAGACTGTCAGCACCGCCTGGAACACAAAAGGTCGCGGGTCGAGCACCATGCCGTAGAAGAGGCTGACGATCAGCCACTCGAAGACGACAGCAGCCGCGGCCAGGCCAACAAATCCCGCCCAGACCACGGTGAAGCCGTGCCCCACGAACACGCCGCGCTGGCTCAGCACCAGAGCCCGTGCCAGCAGCAGCACGAGGGAGGAGATACCGAGCGGCGCCCCGTTCAGCAGATCGAGCAGCAATCCGGCAGCGAAGGTGGCGACGAAGGGCAACAAGTCGGGCCTGTAGATCGACCAGTGGTAGACCGCCATCAGCACGAAGGACGGTGTTACTACGGCAAAGCCCGGGAGATGCAGGGGCACGACCGTCGCGAAGACGCAGAAGAAAGTGGTCGCGGTTGGCATCAACCGATTGAAGAGCCCCGTGTCGCGTTGGAACAACACCGGCTTCACGGGCGCTCTCATCAGGGCGCCTCGGTATCCGGCGCGCGGCGGGCTCCCTTGGGCGCCTTCGGCATCGGGATGGCGCTCTGGGGCAGGACACCGCTCAGGCCGAAGTCGACGATGCGGACGTATTCGAGATGGGAAAGCTCAGCATAGGGCTCGACGCGAACGAGGCCGTTGTCGATCGAGGCCACCACGCCCACCGGAAGACCTGGCGGAAAGATTCCGCCGCTCCCGGACGTGACGATGCGATCGCCCACCTTCACCGTAGCCTTGCTGGGTAGATAGATGAGGCGTGGACGAGCGGTGTTGTCACCCGCGAGCACGGCCCGGTCGCGCGAAGAATCAAGCACCACGGGAATGCGGGAGTTGAGGTCAGTGACCAGCAGGACGCGGGCAGCCCGGCTTCCCACCTCGGCGACGCGCCCCACGATGCCCTCGCCGGCGATCGCGGCCTGGCCACGCTCGACGCCCTCGCGGGCGCCGACATCCACCAGCACGTTGCGGAGGAAGGCGCCGCCGGAGTTGGCGATCACCCGACCGGTAATGTAGCCATGGACGTCCTGCGGCTCGAAATGCAGGAGGCCCTTGAGCTCCGTGTTCTCAGTCTCGAGACGGCGCGCCACCTCCTGCCACTGCAGGAGGCGCTGGTTCTCCTCGCGGAGCCGCCGGTTCTCGCCGTAGACTGAGAAGAGATCCTCGACGCTGCGGACCCCTGCCGCCACGGTACCGAGGGGCTGGGCAACCGCATCGAGAACGGGAGCTAGGGCATCACTGACGCTGGTGCGCGCCCGATCGAAAAGCAGGATGTCGGCCTTACCGAGCACGACCAGCATGGCCGACAGGAAGATGAGAAAGGGAAGCGCGACGCGTTGTGCAGCCGCCCTGACCGGCAGCGCGAGTCGCGACACAGTTCCCGCCCGCTCCCGCACCCTAAGACTCCGTCGCCTAAACCATTCCCCGTAAGCCCCGCCCCCGTTCCCCCGATCGGTGGCTCCACGGCGCCCTCAAGGGCATCTCGTGGGTAGAGATACTAGCAAAAGGTTAATACATGCTGATCAAGACGTTCTTGAGCGTCTTCATCTCCTCGAGCGCACGTCCGGTGCCAAGCGCCACGCAGGACAGCGGATCGTCGGCGATTGATACCGGCAGCCCGGTGGCATGCCGCAGGACGTAGTCCAGGTTGGTCAGCAGCGCGCCGCCACCGGTGAGCACGATCCCCTTGTCGACGATGTCGGCAGCGAGTTCGGGAGCCGTATGCTCAAGGGCGACCTTGACCGCCTCGACGATGGCACCCACGGGCTCCGCCAAGCTCTCGGCGATCTGGCGCTCGCTGATGATGATCTCCTTGGGCACTCCGTTCATCAGGTCGCGGCCCTTGATTTCCATGGTGCGGCCCTCGCCGTCCGCGGGCATGCAGGCCGAGCCGATCTCCTTCTTGATGCGCTCCGCGCTGCTCTCGCCCACCAGCAGGTTATGGTTGCGGCGGATATAGGCGATGATCGCCTCGTCCATCTTGTCGCCGCCGACCCGCACCGAGCGGGAATAGACGATGCCGCCGAGCGAGAGGACAGCCACCTCGGTGGTGCCGCCGCCGATATCGACCACCATCGAGCCGGTCGGCTCGGTGACCGGGAGCCCGGCGCCGATCGCGGCGGCCATCGGCTCCTCGATGAGGAAGACCCGTCGGGCGCCGGCGCTCTCGGCCGACTCCTGGATCGCGCGCCGCTCAACGGCCGTGGAGCCGGAGGGGACGCAGACGATGATTTGCGGGCTGGCGAAGCTCCGGCGGTTGTGCACCTTCCGGATGAAGTGCTTGATCATCTCTTCCGCCACCTCGAAATCGGCGATGACGCCGTCGCGCAGCGGCCGGATGGCCTGGATATTGCCGGGGGTGCGGCCGAGCATCATCTTGGCCTCGTCGCCCACCGCCAGCACCTGCTTCTTTCCCTTCACGTTGGCGATTGCCACGACGGAGGGCTCGTTGAGCACGATGCCTCGCCCCTTCACGTAGACGAGGGTGTTCGCCGTACCGAGGTCGATCGCCATATCGGCGGAGAGGATTCCCAGCAAGTTTCCGATCATAGTGCCCTGCAATCTGCCCTTGTTCGAAGGATGAGCCTTCTGTCTTCTACACCTCAAATACTAAGAATTAACCAACAAACCGCCGAAAAATCTGACCCGTTAGCGAAAAGCGCGACAGGTTCGCCGGCCTCGCCGCCGAGGTCCAGACCGCCGCGTCGCCGCCATCCCGCCCGCCATTCGCCGATGCCGATTCCCGGCAGCCGAAAATGCGGCCGCACAGCCCGAAACCGACCTCGTCGCTCATGGCGTTCATCGGCAAAAGCAGGCATTCCCGGATATGCGGCACGATGGCTTCGATCGTGTTGAGGAGGGTATCAACCGACCCCTTTCCGCTGATATCGGCCGTCTTGGGCTACACCGTCAAACTCAGGCTCTTTATCAGCCTTAACAACGAATTAACGACGGCCCAACCGACCGGATGCGCTGTTACTTCTATCCGGTTTCGAGAGCGAGCCGCAAGTGCTGGATTCAGCATGGTAAACAGCAACGGCCGGGAAGCGTGCTTCCCGGCCGTCGATCGCAGCGGCGTCGAAGACGATCAGTTCTTGGTCTTGTCGACGAGGCGGTTCTGGGCGATCCAGGGCATCATCGCGCGGAGCTTCTCGCCGACCTGCTCGATCGGATGCTCGGCGCTGCGGCGGCGCATGGCCTTGAAGCTCGCCTGGCCGGCCGTGTTCTCCAGAACCCACTCCTTGGCGAATTGGCCGGTCTGGATCTCGGTCAGCACCCGCTTCATCTCGGCCTTCGTCCGATCGTCGATGATGCGGGGACCACGGGTGTAGTCGCCGTATTCGGCCGTATTGGAGATCGAGTAGCGCATGTTGGCGATGCCGCCCTCATACATGAGGTCGACGATGAGCTTCACCTCGTGCAGGCACTCGAAATAGGCCATCTCCGGCGCGTAGCCCGCCTCCACCAGCGTCTCGTAGCCAGCCATGATCAGCGAGGTGAGACCGCCGCAGAGCACGGTCTGCTCGCCGAAGAGATCGGTCTCGCACTCTTCCTTGAAGGTCGTCTCGATGACGCCGGCGCGGCCGCCGCCGATGGCCGAGGCGTAGGAAAGGGCGATCTCCAGCGCGTTCCCCGAGGGATTCTGGTCCACCGCCACCAGGCAGGGAACGCCGCCGCCGCGCTGGTATTCCGAGCGCACGGTATGCCCCGGACCTTTCGGCGCGATCATGAACACATCCATGTCCGGGCGCGCCTCGATCAGCTTGAAGTGGATGCTGAGGCCATGGGCGAAGGCGATCGCCGTGTCGGGACGCATGTTGGGCTTCAGATCCTGGACGAAGAGCGCCGCCTGCAACTCGTCGGGCGTCAGCACCATCACCACGTCGGCCCATTTCGCACCTTCGGCGGGGATCATTACGTGGAACTTGGCGGCCTCCGCCTTCTTCGCCGAGGCGGAGCCGGGCCGCAAGCCGACGCGGACCTCTTTGACGCCGCTGTCCCGGAGATTGAGGGCGTGCGCGTGCCCTTGGCTGCCGAACCCCACCACCAGCACCTTCTTGGCCTTGATGAGGTTCACATCGGCGTCGCGATCGTAATAGACCCGCATGGCTTTTCCCTTCGTGTCGAACGGTTGAGAGACTTAAGACAGATTGCCGGAGCCGCGCGACATCGCGACCACGCCGGTGCGCGACACGTCGACGAGCCCCAGCGGCTCCATCAAGTTGATGAAAGCGTCGAGCTTCTGGGTCGAGCCGGTCATCTCGAAGACGAAGCTCTCCACGGTCGCATCGACGACCCGCGCGCGGAAGATATCGGCGAGCCGCATCGACTCGATCCGCTTCTCCCCGGATCCCTGCATTTTGATCAGCGCGAGCTCGCGCTCGACGTAGGTGCCCTCCTCGGTGAGATCGCGCACGCCGTGCACCGGAACCAGTCGACGCAGCTGTGCCTTGATCTGCTCGATGATCATCGGCGTGCCAGAGGTGACGATGGTGATGCGCGAGAGGCCGCGCTCGCGGTCGACAACGGCGACGGTCAGACTCTCGATGTTGTAGCCACGGCCGGAAAAGAGACCGATGACACGGGCGAGGACGCCAGGCTCGTTATCCACGAGCACGGCGATCGTATGCTGTTCGATATCGCTCTTGCTGCCGCTGTTGCCGCTCACGGTAGGCTCCTTCGGGCGCGCCCTGGCCTTTGCCGGGCGCGCCTTCGTCTTGAGAGACACGGATCGGGTTCGGGGAATCGCAGGTCTCCGCTATACGAGGACCATGCCCTCTTCCGATACCGGCCCGCCTACCTTGTCTTCCGGTCCGAGCAGCATCTCGTTGTGCGCGGCTCCCGACGGGATCATCGGGAAGCAGTTCTCAGTCTGATCGACCGCGACGTCGACGATGACAGGGCCTTCAATCTTCAGCATCTCGTTGATGACGTCGTCCACCTCGCTGGGCTTGGTGGCTCTCAGGCCGCGCGCGCCGAAGGCTTCCGCCAGCTTCACGAAATCCGGCAGCGAGTCCGTATAGCTCTCGGAGTAGCGCCCGCCATGCAGCAGTTCCTGCCACTGGCGCACCATCCCCATGTACTGGTTGTTGAGGATGAACACCTTCACCGGCAGGCGGTACTGCATCACCGTCGACATTTCCTGAATGTTCATCAGGATCGACGCCTCGCCGGCGACGTCGATCACCAGCCCATCGGGATGCGCGATCTGGACGCCCATTGCCGCCGGCAGGCCATAACCCATGGTGCCGAGGCCACCCGACGTCATCCAATGACGCGGGGCCTCGAACTTCAGGAACTGCGCCGCCCACATCTGGTGCTGCCCGACCTCGGTGGTGATGTAGAGGTCGCGCCCGCGGGTCAGGGCATAAAGCCGCTCCAGCGCGTATTGCGGCTTGATGACGCGGTCGGTCTTCTGGTAGCGAAGGCAGTCACGGCCGCGCCAGGCATCGATCTGCTTCCACCAGGCGGCAAGCGCTTTGGCATCGGGCTGCGCCCGCTTCGCCTTCCAGATCCTGGTCATCTCCGCAAGGGTCTCGGCGGCGTCGGCGATGATCGGCAGATCGATGCGGACGTTTTTGTTCACCGAGGATTGATCGATGTCGACGTGGATCTTCTTGGAGTTGGGCGAGAAAGCGTTGAGACGCCCGGTGACGCGATCGTCGAAGCGCGCGCCGATGTTGATCATCACGTCGCAGCCGTGCATGGCGAGGTTCGCCTCGTAAGTGCCATGCATGCCCAGCATGCCGAGGAACTGCTTGTCCGAAGCCGGATAAGCGCCGAGCCCCATCAGCGTCAGCGTCACCGGAAAGCCGGTAAGCTGGGCGAGTTCCTTGAAGAGCGCGCAGGCGCGCTCGCCGGAATTGATGAGTCCGCCGCCGCCGTAGAAGATGGGCCGCTTCGCCTCGGCCATCAGCGCCACCGCCTCGGCGACCTTCGCGCTGTCGGGCCTGGTCTGCGGACGGTAGGTCTTGTGCTGGACGCTGGCGGGCGGCGTGTAGGTGCCCTCGGCGAAGAGGATGTCCTTCGGCAGGTCCACCACCACCGGACCCGGACGCCCGGTGCGCGCGACGTAGAACGCCTCGTGCATCATGCGCGATAGATCGTTGACGTCCTTCACGAGGTAATTGTGCTTCGTGCAGGGGCGCGTGATGCCGGTCGTGTCCGCCTCCTGGAAGGCGTCGTTGCCGATCAGATGCGTCGGCACCTGACCCGTCAGGCAGACGATCGGAATCGAATCCATGAGCGCGTCGGTGAGGCCGGTGACCGCGTTGGTCGCCCCCGGGCCGCTGGTCACCAGCACGACGCCCACCTTGCCCGTCGAGCGCGCATAGCCTTCGGCGGCATGCACTGCCGCCTGCTCGTGGCGGACGAGGATGTGGCGCAGCCGGTTCTGCTTGAAGAGCGCGTCGTAGATCGGCAATACCGCGCCGCCGGGATAGCCGAAAACGACCTCAACGCCCTGGTCCACCAGGGCCTTGATGATCATCTCCGCACCGGGCATCGCGGTCGCCGACATAACACCTCTCCTTTTTGAAAGCGTAATGTTTTCGCGCGGGACGCGGCATCCGCTCGCTACTCCGTCCACGGAGCAACGGCCACGCCGCTAGCCTCCCATCCCGCGCGAAAGGCCAACCTAGACAGCTTCCCGGGGATGGGTCAATAAAAAGCGGCGAATAAACGAAAAAATTTCCGGCAGCAGACTTTCCGAAAATTGCGCGTTTAGCCGCAGGCTCGCCAGGCTTTCGGGAGGCGGAAGCTGATGGCGAAGCCAGGTCATCTGTCGCTTGGCGTAGCGTCTCGTCGCCTGCTGCGCCGCTGCCACAGCTTCGGCCAGGGGGATCTCCCCGCGCAGATGACGGCTGAACTCGGGAACGCCGACTGCCTTCAGCGCGGGGTTCTCCGGCGGCAAGCCACGACCCAGCAGACGCCGGACCTCCTCCAGCGCCCCCTTCTCCGCCATCGCTTCGACGCGACGATCGATGGCCGCGTAGAGCGCCTGGCGGGGCGGCAGCAGAAGCACCAGGGCAGCCGCATGACGGAGCGGCGCCGAGCTGCCGCGCTGCCATTCGACAAGCGGCCGGCCGGTCGCCGCCACCACCTCGTAAGCCCGGATCATTCGTTGCCTGTCGCTGGGCGGTAGTCGTTCTGCCGCGCCAGGATCGCGCTCCGCCAGCCGGGCATGAAATCCCTCGGCTCCGAGCTCCCGATAGAGCGCGCGAGCCGCCTGACGCAGCTCCGCCGGGATTTCCGGCACCGGCGCCAATCCTTCGAGCAGCGCCTTGAAATAGAGGCCGGTACCGCCGGTCATCACCGGCAGCCGGCCGCCCGCCTGCGCGGTCTCGATCTCCGTCTCGGCGAGCGCCCGCCATCGGGCAGCCGAGCAGACCTCGGAAGCATCGAGGACGCCATAGAGCCGGTGCGGCGCGCGCGCCTCCTCGGCAACCCCCGGCCGCGCCGTCAGCACGCTGAGATCGCGATAGATCTGCATGCTGTCCGCATTGATGACGGTGCCACGGAATTCCTCGGCGATCGCCACCGCAAGGGCCGATTTGCCGCTTGCGGTCGGACCGCCCACGAGCAGGATCGGAGCCTCGGGCGCGCGCATGGGCGATCTCTAGCACAACTCGTCAACACCGCATGACGTCTTGCGCCCTCGCGGCGCGTCGCCGATAAATCGCGCTGACCATGGAAAACGTCCTCACCTTGATCGCCGGGCCGGGCTTCCGCGGTGCCTGGCTGGCGGTGCTCGAGACTGCCGACGAAACACTTCGAAAATTGGGCGCATCGCCGGTTCCGGCAGACTGGCTTGCGCCGGATCTCGCCGTCGATCTCGCCTTTCAGGGTATCGAAGCCGACGCTGCGGAAACGGCCGTGCGCGGCGCGCTAGAGGGCGCGATCGGCGAGCTGGATCTTGATCTCGTAGCCCAGCCGCGGGCCGGGCGGCGGCGCCGGCTGCTGGTGGCCGACATGGAATCGACGATCATCGCCAACGAGATGCTGGACGAGCTGGCGGACATCTTGCGGCTTGGCCCCCGGGTTGCCGAGCTGACCCGGCGGGCCATGAACGGCGAGATCGACTTCGCCGGCGCGCTGCGCGAGCGGGTGGCCCTGCTCAAGGGCGTCCCCGTCCATGTACTGGAAGAGGCCCGCGAGCGCATCCGCATCAACCCCGGCGCCGGCGAGCTGGTGACGACCATGCGAGCGGCGGGCGCTTACACGGCCCTCGTCTCGGGTGGATTCCGCAGCTTTACCGGCCCGGTTCGGAGCAAGCTCGGCTTCCACATGGACGTGGCCAATGAGCTGCTCACCGCCGCCGGTGCCCTCGCCGGCGCCGTGCGGGAGCCGATCCTGGACCGTGACGCAAAGCTGCGGACGCTGGAGACCCTCGCCGCCGAGCACAACCTCGCGCTGGCGGAGACCGTGGCTGTGGGGGACGGCGCCAACGATCTGCCGATGCTCAGAGCCGCCGGCGTCGGCATCGCCTATCACGCCAAGCCGACAGTACGGGCCGAGGCGCGATACCGCATCGACCACGCCGATCTGACGGCGCTTCTCTACGTCCAGGGCTATCGCGCGAGCGAGATCAAGCGCCCTGCCGGCTGACGGCGATCCCTCAGAGCGGCAGGTCAGCCTTTGCCGTCGATGCGCAGCGCCTTCCAGCCGAGCTCGCCCTGGCGATCGATCAGCAGGAGCACGGACTTGCGGCCGGCCTTCTTCGCTTCCTCGATCTTGTCGACCACCTGGGAGGGCGTCTTCACTTCCTCCTGCGCCACCTCGACGATGATGTCCCCGGCTTTGAGCTGCTTGTCGGCGCCGGCGCTGCCGTTCTGGACGTCGGTGACCACCACGCCGGCCGCGTCGTCGGCGAGCGAGAACTTGTCGCGCAAGTCAGGGGTGATCGTGGCCAAAGACATGCCAAGGGTCTTCACCGTCGGCACGTTGTCGGCTGGCGCATTGCCGGGCTTGTCGCCGGTGCTCGCCACCTGCTGATCGGTATCGTCGAGCTCGCCGACCTTGACGTCGACCACCTCCTCCTTGCGCTTGCGCCAGACCGTGACCTTGACGCTCTTGTCGATCGGCGTCTCCGCCACCACCCGCGGCAGGTGCCGCACGTCGGGAACGTCCTTGCCGTCGAAAGTGAGGACGACGTCGCCCGGCTGGATGCCCGCCTTCTGGGCCGGTCCGCCATCGTTCACGCTGGCGATCAGGGCGCCGTGCGGCTTGTCGAGACCGAGGCTCTCCGCGATCTCGTCGGTGACGCCCTGGATGCGCACGCCGAGCCAGCCGCGCCGCGGATGACCGTACTGCCTGATCTGGTCGAGGACGGGCTTCGCCTCATTGGAAGGAATGGCGAAGCCGATGCCGATCGAGCCGCCCGAAGGCGAATAGATCGCCGTGTTCACACCGATCACCTCGCCGGCCATGTTGAACATGGGGCCGCCCGAGTTGCCGCGATTGATCGAGGCATCGGTCTGCAGGAAGTCGTCGTATTGCCCGGCATTGATGTCGCGGCCGCGCGCCGACAGGATACCCGCGGTGACCGTGCCGCCGAGACCGAACGGGTTGCCGATCGCCAGCACCCAGTCGCCCACCCGGGTCTGGTCGCTGTCGCCGAACTTCACCGACGTCAGTGGCTTGCTGGCCTTCACCCGGAGCAGCGCCAGATCGACCTTGGTGTCCTTGCCGACCAACTCCGCCTTCAGCGAGGTATTGTCCTGCAGCGTGACCGTGATCTCGTCGGCGTCGGCGATCACGTGATTGTTAGTGACGATCAGGCCGCTGGGATCAATGACAAAACCGGAGCCCAACGAGGTCGCCCGGCGGGGCATCGCCTCGGGATGGCCGTTTTTCTGGTTCTTGTCGAGGAAGTCCTTGAACAGCTCGTCGAGCGGCGAGCCGGGCGGGAATTGCGGCATGTCGGGCGTCCGCGCGAGCTTATCGCCCTTGATGGTCTGGGTGGTCGAGATATTAACCACCGCCGGCAGCAGCTTTGCCGCCAGATCAGCGAACCCGTCGGGCGCCGGCTTGGCGCCAACCGGCTCAGCGGGCAGGAGAATGGCTGCCAGGACCAGGGCGATGGCGGCACGCTTCAGCCAGCCAGCGCGGGGCGCGATCCCGGGCGGCGCGACACTCAGGATGCGACTGCGACTTGCGATCACGGCGGTCACTTGAGCTACTCCCGCGGGCATGAGGGGGACTTCCAGGCGGCTATAATAAATGGGGAGACGGTCGACGGCAAACCAGCCGTCGAACTCAGCGTCGGATGAGCCAAACTGCCGCAACACCCAGGCATGCCGCGGCCAAACCCCCGAGGCGCAAGGCGGAAGCCGGGATCACCGCCATCTGGACAGCGGCTCGCTTCATGGCTTCCGGCAGCAGCGCCAATGCGATTCCCTCTATCACAAAGACGAGGGCAAGCGCTGTGGCAAAGTCCTGCATGCGGACGTCGGCCGCGAGCCCGGTCAGTGCTGCTGCTTCGAGATCTCGCCGTTGGGTGACCCCAGGAACCGCAGAAACTCGCTGTCCGGCGATAGCACCAGGGTGGTGTCGCCGTTGGCGAGCGCGTTCCGATAGGCCTCGAGAGAGCGGTAGAAGCTGAAGAAATCCTTATCGCGGCCGAACGCGTCGGCATAGATCTGGATCGTCTGCGCGTCGCCTTCGCCACGCAGGATCTGCGCCTGCTTCTGCGCATCAGCCAGGATCTCGATCCGCTGCCGATCGGCATTGGCGCGGATCTTGTTGGCCTCGCGGGCGCCTTCGGCACGGAACTGCGCCGCCTCGCGCTGGCGCTCGGTCTTCATGCGGTCGAAGATTGCCTGGCTGTTCTCGGAGGGCAGGTCGGCGCGCCGGATGCGCACGTCGATCACCGTGATGCCGAAAGCCTTTGCCTGCACGTTGACCGCCGTGCGCACGTCTTGCATGACCTCGGCGCGGCGCTCGGCCACGACGGACGCCAGCGGCACATTGCCGATCACCTGCCGGAGCGTGCTGTTGATGATCGAAGAGAGCCGCGCGTTCGCCGCCGCCTCGGATCCGACCGACTGATAGAACTGGAGCGGACTGTCGATGGTGTAGCGCGCATAACTGTCGACCACGAGACGCTTCTGATCGGCGGCGTTCACCTCCTCTGCGGAGGGCTCGAGATAGAGGATTCGCTTGTCGTAGAAGACGACGTTCTGCACCAGGGGGATCTTGAACTTGAGACCGGGATCGCGGATCGGCGCGCCCACCGGCTTGCCGAATTGCAATACCAGCGCCTGCTCGGTCTGATGGACGACGAAGAGCGAGCTGAAGCCGAGGATCAGCAGGACGACGATGAGCGCGCCGGCAGGAATGAGATAGCGGTTGTTCATGGCTGCGTCCCCCGCGACGAGACCCCAGGCGAGGTTGGAACCCGCGGCGCCGGCGCGACCGTCGTGCTGCCGGCAGTAGTCTTGCCGGGCTTGAGCTCGGGCAGCGGCAGATAGGGTACTACGCCGGAGGCCGTGGCCGCGCGATCGAGGATGATCTTGTTGGAGTTCTTGAGCACGTCCTGCATGGTCTCGATGTAGAGTCGCCGCGCGGTGATGTCGGGCGCCTGCTTGTAGGCGTTGTAGACCGAGATGAAGCGCTGGGCGTCGCCCTCCGCCTGCTTCACCACCTGCTGCTTGTAGGCTTCCGCCTCCTGGACGAGGCGCGCCGCGTCGCCTTGCGCGCGCGGCACCACGTCGTTCTGATAGGCGTCAGCCTCGTTCTGGAGACGGGTGTAGTCGATCTTGGCGCTCTGCACGTCGCGGAAGGAATCGATCACCTGCGGCGGCGGATCGACCTTCTCGAGGCGAAGCTCCGTCACCTCGATGCCGCTGTGATAGCTGTCCAGCATGTCCTGCAGCAGCTTCTGTGCCTCCTGCTCGATGGCGGCGCGGCCGGGCGCCAGCGCCTTCGCGATGTCGGTATGGCCGATCACCTCGCGCATGGCGCTTTCCGCCGCCGCCTTCACGGTCTGCTCGGGATCGGCGATATTGAAGAGGTAGTCTTTCGCCTCCTTGATGCGCCAGAGGACGAAGAAGTTGATGTCGACGATGTTCTCGTCGCCGGTCAGCATCAGGGCCTCTTCCGGCACCTGCGGAACGCGGTTCTGCGCGCGCTCGCTCGGACGGTAACCGACATCGAGGCGATTCACGCGCGTCACCTTCGGCGTATAGACAGTCTCGATCGGCGACGGCAGGTGATAGTTGAGGCCGGGAAAGGCGCGGCGCTCGAACGCGCCGAAGCGGAGCACGATGCCCTCCTCATCAGGCAGCACCCGATAGAAGCCGCTCGCCAGCCACAGCAGAAGGACGATGGCCAGCACGATGATCACGCCCGGCGCGCTGCCGAACCCGCCGGGCAGCAGGCCACGCAGGCGGTCCTGGCTGCGCTTGATGATGTCCTCGACCTTCGGACCCTGCGGTCCGCGACCCCACGGGCTTTGACCGCCGCCCCACGGCCCACCGCCTCCGCCGCCTCCCTGATTCGTCCACGGCATCGTCCGGCTGCCTCTCTGTTGCTGGTGCAAAGGCCGTTGCCTTTGCAATTGCACCGCGATTTCCTATATCAAACCCATCCCTACCGGATTGGTCCGTGCGGCGCCCCCGGATGATCGGGACCGGCGGCCGATTGTCAAGGACGAGAGGTGAGCGCGCATGAGCGCGGTAACACGAGACCAGATCCTGGCCGCTCTCCGCCAGGTGATCGATCCCGACCGTCAGCGTGACGTCGTGAGCCTGGGCATGATATCCGGACTCGTCGTCAAGGACGGCAACGTCGGCTTCTCCATCGAGGTCGATGCCGAGCGCGGCCCGAAGCTCGAGCCGCTGCGCAAGGCGGCGGAGCGCGCCGTGGAGCGGCTCGAGGGCGTGCTGTCGGTGACCGCGGTGCTGACCGCCGAGCACAAGCCCGCGCCGGCGGCAGCGCGGCCGCAGGCTACCCAACACGCGCATGGTCCGGCCGCTCACGGGCATGGCGGCAAGGCGCTGGTACCGGGGGTCAAGACGATCGTCGCGGTGGCGTCCGGTAAGGGTGGCGTCGGCAAGTCGACGGTCGCGGTCAATCTCGCCCTCGCCTTCCACGCCAATGGCCTCAAGGTCGGCCTTCTGGACGCTGACATCTACGGCCCCTCCATGCCGCGCATGATGGGGATCGCGGGCAAGCCCACGTCGCAAGACGGCCGCGTGCTGCAGCCGATGCAGAACTACGGCATCAAGTGCATGTCGATGGGCTTCCTAGTGCCCGAGGACACGCCGATGATCTGGCGCGGTCCCATGGTGATGAGCGCGATCCAGCAGATGCTGCGCGACGTCAACTGGGGCGAGCTCGACATCCTCGTCGTCGACCTGCCGCCCGGCACCGGCGATGCGCAGCTCACCATGGCGCAGCAGGTGCCGCTCTCCGGCGCCGTGATCGTCTCGACGCCGCAGGACATCGCCCTCCTCGACGCGCGCAAGGGGCTCAACATGTTCCGCAAGGTCGACGTGCCGGTGCTCGGCATCGTCGAGAACATGAGCTACTTCCGCTGCCCTCATTGCGGCGAACGGAGCGAGATCTTCAGCCATGGCGGCGCGCGTCGCGAGGCGGAGAAGCTCGGCACCGACTTCCTCGGCGAGGTCCCGCTCGACATCGCGATCCGCGAGACCTCCGACGATGGCCACCCGATCGTGGTCTCGCAGCCCGACAGCGAGCACGCCAAGCTCTTTCGCGCTATGGCCGAGCGGCTCTGGGCGACGCTCTCGGGCGCCGCGCAGCGTGCGGCACCCCGGATCGTCATTCAGTAGCGGCAGAGGAGCCGGGCGCTAGCCAGTGCGGCCCAGCGTCTCCATCAGCTCCGTCCATTCACGCTTGGACATGCCGCTTTCGGGCTGGCGCACGTCCTCGCCAGCGAGCAGGCGCTTCACCACCGCGAGCCCGTTGGCGGAGAGATGCGCGCCGCCAAGTCGATACTGCCGAAACGCCTCGGCGGTGACGGGCACCCAGCGCTCCAGCGTCTCCAGCATGGCGTCGGCATAGACGCGGATCTCGTACTGCGCGTGCGGGTCGGCGCGGAGGCTGAGGAAATTGAGAAGATTGTGCAGGTCGGTCTTCCAGTACCACTGGGTATAAAAGCCGAGCGTCAGGTTCATGCGGGCGAGCTCGCGGGCGAGGCCCTGGCGGCCGGGATCGACCACGTTTCCGGTCTCGTCCTCGTTCAGCAGCTCGGCGTATCCCCGATAGGACCGGAGCGCGTCCTCGCGCAGGAGATCGAGCACGCGGGCGGTTTCCGCTGGCGGCAGGGTGGTGCCGCGGCCCTGACGGTTGCTCTTCGACTGCGCGGCGATCTGCTCCGGCGCCGGCAGATAGAACTCGTTGTCGAGAATCGAATAGCGGGCCGAGTACTCGTTCACGTTGGCGGTGCGGTGGCGGATCCATTGCCGTGCCACAAAGATCGGCAGCTTCACGTGGTACTTGATCTCGCACATCTCGAAGGGCGTCGTGTGCCGATGCCGCATCAGATAGTGAATGAGGCCGCGGTCCTCGCTGATCTTCTTCGTCCCTCTGCCATAGGAGACGCGCGCCGCCTGCACCACCGCGGCATCGTCACCCATGTAGTCGATGACCCGCACGAAACCGTGGTCGAGCAGCGGCGTCGCCCGATAGAGGATCTCCTCGAGCGCCGGCACCGTGGCGCGGCGCGTCGGCGTCGTCTCGGCGCGGAGCCGCTCGATCTCCGCTTCCTGCTCTGACGTCAGCGGCATGCTTAGCGAAACCTTTCTGGCGATGGGCTCGCACTCTACCGGGACCGCGGGCTCCTCTCCAAGCGCGACTCGGCGGGCGGTTGCGTGTCGGCCGGGAACCCCTATATTGGAGGCGTCGGGCAACCGACTATGGCGATAAACGGAGCACGGCATAAGCGTTGCGGACCCGGGGGCAGTACCCGGCGCCTCCACCATTTCTCGGTCATCCCCGCCGGTGGCGGGGTGTCATGGGGGCGAACCAGGATCGACGCGCGTGGTAAAGGTGTAGCCTTTCGCTCGGCATGGTACCGCCGTTATCGGGCCACTTAGACGTGCGAACGATAACTCAATCGCACTCGCTGCTTAATCACTAAGCAAGCGCGGTTCGGGGGGCACCGGGCAACAGAAGCCCCCCACTTCCATTACCTCCCGCCGGATCCCATAATCCGGCTTGGAACAGGGACGAGCGAGGAAATGTGAAGGACGTGCTGCGCTACGATAGGATGGTCGAGCAGGCGTTGCGCGGGGTGGTGCGCGAGGCGCTCGCCGTCGCCGCTTCCAAGGGCCTGCCGGGGGCGCATCATTTCTACATCACCTTCCGGACCCGCGCGGCCGGCGTCGCCGTTCCCGACTACCTCGCGGAACGCTATCCCGACGAGATGACGATCGTGCTCGAGCACCAGTTCTACGACCTCGAGGTCACCGAGGAAGGCTTCTCGGTGACGCTGAGCTTCCAGAACAAGCCTGAGCATCTGAGCGTGCCCTTCGCGGCGATCAGCGCCTTCGCCGATCCCTCGGTCAAGTTCGGCCTGCAGTTCCAGACCGCCAGCGACGAGACTCAGGCCCCTGCGCCCGGCGCCATCATTCCCACCGTCCCGGAGTCGGCCTCCGGCAAGAGCAAGCCTGCCGAGGCCAAGAGCGGCGAGGTGGTTGCCCTCGACAGTTTCCGCAAGAAGTAACCGGCGGCCAAGGTCATTCGGCCGCGTCCCATCGCCTTGACGGCGCGCGGGAAAAGGTGTTTGACCGCGCCATATGGCCCCGCCGCTCCGCGGCCCTGTCTTCCCGCAAAGGTCCTCATGAGCGAATTCGTCTTCCGCGAGATGTTCCCTCTGGGCGAGGACGAGACGCCCTATCGCAAGCTGTCGGGCGATTTTGTCTCCACTGTCCCCTTCGAAGGCGGACGCATGGTGAAGGTGGCGCCGGAAGCGCTGACCCTCCTTGCCGCTCAGGCCTTCGTCGACTGCCAGCACCTGCTGCGGCCCGGCCATCTGGCCCAGCTTCGCAAGATCCTCGACGATCCCGAGGCTTCCGACAACGACCGCTTCGTCGCCTTCGATCTGCTGAAGAATGCCAACATCGCCGCCGGCAAAGTGCTGCCGATGTGCCAGGACACCGGCACCTCGATCGTCATGGGCAAGAAGGGCGAGCGGGTCTGGACCGGGGGCGGCGACGCGGCGGCGCTCTCAGCGGGCATTCGCAAGACTTTCACGGAGACCAATCTCCGCTACAGCCAGGTGGCCCCCCTCACCATGTATGAGGAGGTCAATACCGGCGACAATCTGCCGGCGCAGATCGACCTCTACGCCGACGAGGGCGACGAGTATCACTTCCTCTTCGTCTCCAAGGGCGGCGGCTCCGCCAACAAGACTTTCCTCTATCAGCAAACCAAGGCGGTGTTGAATCCGAAGTCGCTGATCAAGTTCGTCGACGAGAAGATCCGCACGCTCGGCACCGCCGCCTGCCCGCCTTATCACCTGGCGATCGTCATCGGCGGCACTTCGGCCGAGCTCACCCTCAAGACGGTGAAGCTCGCCAGCTGCCGCTATCTCGATACGCTGCCGACCGAAGGCAACAAGTACGGCCAGGCTTTCCGCGATCGCGGCTTCGAGCAGGAGGTGCTGGACCTCACCCGCAAGACCGGCATCGGCGCGCAGTTCGGCGGCAAGTACTTCTGCCACGACGTGCGCGTGATCCGGCTGCCCCGCCACGGCGCCAGCGCGCCGATCGGCATCGGCGTCTCCTGCTCTGCCGACCGGCAGATCCTCGGCAAGGTCACCGCCGAGGGCATCTTCCTGGAGGAGCTCGAGGCCAATCCCGCCAAGTATCTGCCGGAGGTCGACGAAGCGAAGCTCGGCGGCTCGGTGGTGAAGATCGATCTCGGCCGGCCGATGGCCGAGATCCGGCGCGCCCTCTCGCAATACCCGATCAAGACCCGGCTCTCGCTCACGGGCACGCTGATCGTTGCCCGCGACATCGCCCATGCGAAGCTGCAAGAGCGCTTGGAGCGCGGCGACGGCCTGCCCCAGTATGTGAAGGATCACCCGATCTACTACGCCGGCCCCGCCAAGACGCCGAAAGGCCTCGCCTCCGGCTCCTTCGGCCCCACCACCGCCGGCCGTATGGACTCCTATGTCGACCGCTTCATGGCCGCCGGCGGCAGCTTCGTGACCCTCGCCAAGGGCAACCGCAGTGCCGAGGTGCGCGACGCCTGTCGCAAGCACGGCGGCTTCTATCTCGGCTCGATCGGGGGCCCGGCGGCGCGGCTGGCGCAGGACTGCATCCGCAAGGTGGAGGTGCTCGAGTATCCCGAGCTCGGCATGGAAGCGATCTGGCGCATCGAAGTGGAGGACTTTCCCGCCTTCATCGTCGTTGACGACAAGGGCAACGACTTCTTCGCCAATCTGAGTTGAAAGGGCCGGGAAGCCGCTTGCCTGAGACGTCGCCGGAAACGGAACCGCAATCGCGGATAGTTCCCACCCTCGACGCATAGAATATCGCGGGAGAATTTTGGCGTGGCGGACGGCAGCGAGCTCAGGGCGCTGATCTCGGGACAGAAGGGAGCCTGGGACGCCTTCGTTAGGCGCTATGCCGGACTGCTGATGTCAGCGGTACGCGGCCTGGTGCGCGAGGGCGCCGAGGCAGAGGATCTGGTCCAGGAAGTCTTCGTCCGGCTCTGCAAGGACAACTTCCGCCTCCTCAAAACCTATGACGCAAACCGGGCCGGCCTCTCCACCTGGCTCACCATCGTCGCCCGCAGCACCGCCCGCGACGCGCAGCGCCGGCACCGCCCTCCGTCCACCGCCATCGACGACGTGCCGGAGATGCTGCTCGCGGTGAGCGATGTTCACCATGAGCCGCTCAAGCTCCCGAAGGACTTGCTGTCGCCACGCCAGCAGCTGGTTCTAACCCTGTTGTACGAGAAGGATATGGACGTGGCGGACATCGCCAAGACGCTCGGGGTCGACCCCCAGACCGTCAGGAGCACGCATCACAAGGCCATGCTCAAGCTGCGGGCGCATTTTGCCGGGGAGGAGCGATGAACCGGCGGTTTAGCGGGGATATTGCGCGCCCGCGGCGCGTAGATCATTAATGGAGACCGGCCATGAGCGAACCCTTGGATATTGAGCGGGATCCCGCCCTTTGGCGGCGCTGGCGTGGCTTGGCCTCCCAGGCCGCCGATGAAGCCGCGCCTGACCCGTTGCTGGTCGCCGCCTATGCAGAGGGCCGCCTCAGCGAAATCGCCGCCGAGCGGGTCGAAGCGTGGCTGGCGGCCGACCCTGTACGCCTCGAGGATATCGAGGTCGCTCGCGTGCTGCGGCGCAACAGCAATCTGGCCGCGCCCGAGACCGTGCTCGCCCGGGCGAGCACCCTGGTGGACGCGCGCAGCGGAAATGTGGTGCCCTTCCGCCGGCCGACGCCCTCGCGCAGCTCGTGGCGGACCGTGGCGGTCTGGGCCAGCATGGCGGCGAGCCTCCTCGTCACCGGGCTTGTCGGCTTTGCTCTCGGCAGCGATGCCTATACCAGCCTGATCGGCGACCATCAGGAGATGGCGCTGACGCAACAGCTGTTCGATCCCCCCTCTGGCTTCTTCTCGGATCTGAGCGAGGAGTCGAATACATGACCGTGCCCATCGAGGGCGCGGCGGGCCAGCCCCGGAAAACGGGCCGGCTCGTAAAGGTGGCGCTCACCCTTTCCCTGGCGCTCAACATCTTCTTCATCGCCGGCTTGGTCTATACCAAGATCGTCATGGAGCATTGGCGGGGTCCTCCGCCGCTAATGACCCTCGCCAACGAGCTCAATCTCACACCCGACCAGCACAAGACGTTCCGGCAATTCATCCAGACGGTCCGCGAGCATGGCAAGGCGCTGCGCGATGCCAACACCAAGCTTGGCGAGCAGATCTGGGACGAACTCTCGAAGCCGCAACCCGATCCCGCCAAGATCGCGCAAGTCTTCACTCAGGTGGCAGACAATCGGCGCGACTTCCAGACGGCCGTATCGAATGCCTTGCTGCCCTTTCTCGAGAGCCTGACGGCCGATCAGCGGGCAAAGTTCATCGAGATCGCCAAACGGCACCAGGACAACGTCGCCAATCGCATGCGGCATCTGGGGTTGCCCTGAGGCATCCACCAGCCCTGCGGCAGCCTGGCGCACCAGGACCGCTGCCTCTACCCCGAGGACACGCTGGAGCGGCGCTGATGGCGGCAAAGGCCGGCACGATCAAGAAACGCTCGGTGCTGATCGCGGGCCATCCGACCAGCCTCTCGCTCGAACGGGAATTCTGGTCCGCGCTGCAGGAGATCGCGCGACGGCGCGGCCTGTCGCTGAATCGCCTGATCGCGACGGTGGATGCCGATCGGCGCGGCAACCTCTCGAGCGCGCTGCGCGTCTTCGTCCTCGAATGCTGCCGCAATGGCGAGCTCGCGGAGACGCGCGAGAATTGATCGCAGCCGCCGCAGGCACGGCCTCAATGCTTGAGGAGATTCTTCAGTATGTCCTGCGGCGTGACGGAGTGCGCCGACCCGGAAGAACCACCGCCGCTCTCCTGAGGCGGCGCCGGCTGGGGCGCGATCAGGCGATCGATCGCGCGGCTCCCGAGCGCGCGGGTGATCGCATTGAAATCGACGTCCCAGTTCGGCTGATCGATCGGCCCCTTGAGCGTGATGCCGATCGGCGGCGCGCCCTGGACGCCGGTGAGGCTGAGGTCCGTGCGGCTGACCATGCTCCAATTCGGCAGATCGAAGATCGCTGTGCCGCTCCCCTCGCCACCGTCCGCGACCAGGTGCAGATCGCGGCTGACCGCGACCCCGTTGGTGACCTTGAAGGTGCCGTCGAGGCTGGAATAGCTCGTCGAGCCGCCGGTGGCGGCGCGCAGCAGCGTCGCCAGATCGCCCAGCCCTTTCACCTGATCGATGCGCTGATTGATCGCGGGGACGTTGATCCCGTTGATGGTGCCGTCGCGGCTCTTCAGCGAGGCGGTGCCGTTCAATGCCGAGACGAGATCGAAGGGGCTGCTGCCCGCTGTCGCGAGGTTGGCCTCGCTGTCGAACTTGCCGTCGAGACGGTTCGAGCCGAGCGCCTCTTTGAAATCGGCGCCGCCGAGGTTCGCGTTGATCTCGAGGCTCGTTTGCGGGTCTAGCTTGAGCGTCGCGCTCGCCGCGAGCGTGCCGCCATAGAGCTGCCCGGAAAGTTGCGGAACGGTCAGCACCGCATCCTTGAGGGAGAGCTTCGCCTGGGGATCGGTGAGGTGCCAGCTGGCCCACGTCACGCTCTTGCCGCCGAGCGTCACGTCTGCGTCGAAGAGGCGGAGAAAATCGAGATCGACGGGCGTCTTCGACCAGCGCTGGATCGGCGGGACGGCCGGCGGTCGCGTGCCGGCCTGCGCCAGCATCACCCCCGGGCGCAACGGACCCGACGGCGAATCCTCGAGGAAAGCCGTCTGGCGCACCGGCAGGAACTTGTCGATGACGAGATCGCCGACGGTGAGCGCAGCTGTAAGGAAAGGCCGTGGCGCAAATCGCAGCCGGAGGTCGCCGGCAGCGGCCATGCCGCCGACGTCGAGCGCGAGATGCTTCACGGTAGCGCCATCAGGCGCCCATTCCAGGTCGCCCTGAAGATTGACCGCGCCGAGTTCGCCGCCCTGCGGACGGTAGGTCGCGCTCACCAGCCGCATCAGCCGGTTGAAGCTCGGATGCTCGAGAGTGATGCCGAGATCCCAGGTGTCCGGCTGCGGCAGGGATCCCTTCAGCTGCAGCTTGCCTCCGGCGGCCTCGAGATCGCTCTCCAGGGAAAGCTGCTCGCCCTCCTGCTGGAGCTCGCCGGCCAGGGAGTAGGCGCCGAAATTATCGACGCTGGCGGCACCGGGCGCCGCCAGGCGCAGCACCCGGCCGAGCTCGGGTCCGTGCAGATCGAACACCACATCCGCCTTCGGCTGATCGCCGCCGATCCCCTGCAGATACCCGCTGAGCTTCCCGGCGCCGGCGCCAAGATCGCCGACGCTGAGCTCGGTGATGGTGAGATCGCGATTTTCCAGGCTGCCTACCAGATGCACCCGGCGGATCGGCTGATTGCGCCAGATCAGCGTGTCGATTCTACCGTCGAGATTGGCATCGAAGCTGGCGAGCGCATCGGCGACCGCTTGCGGGACGGTAATGCGGGTGACCTTGCCCTTGGCATCGGGCGCGGAGCCAGGCGCTGGAGCACCGGCAGCGCCCTGCGCCGGGGCACCGGCCTCACTCCCGAGATAGGCGTCGAGGTTGAGCTGGTCGACGGCGATCCGGGCGCCGAAAGCCGGACGCTCGCGCAACGCGGCGGTGATGGCGCCCGTCAGACGTGAGGAATCGAAACTGAGATCGATCGCCTTGGCCTCCAGCGTGCTGCCGTCGAGCGAGAGCCTGCTGGAGAGCGTTGCCCGGCGCAGCCGATCAGCCGGAACGCCCTCGACGGCCACGCCGGTCCAGCGCAGGAAGTCGCGAAAATTGTCGGCGCTCGCCTCCATGCTGCCGTCGAAGCGCGGTGCGGCGCCGGCGCTGACAGTGCCGCTCACCGCGATGTCTGAACCACCGGGCAGCAGGGCGCCCAGCCGCTTGATCGACAGATTGCCGCCGGTGAGCGCCGCTTCCAGCCGCAGCTGGCGGATGACCCCTTGCCGCCACTGCACCGCGTCGACACCGAGATCCACCGTGGCATCGATGCCGCTCGGCAGCGCGAGCCGCGGCGCGCCCGTGGCGCTGTCGCGCGGCAGAGCGGTGATGGCCGCCTCGCGGCCGCCAACGGCCTTGGCTGCCGCCGGCGTCGCGACCGCGGCCCGCTCGGCCAAAAAGCGATCGAGGTCGATCGTGTTGACGGAGAATTTGAGATCGGCCTTGGCGGGTGCGCCGGGCGTTATCTGCAGCGCGCCAGCTCCATGAATGTCGCCGAGCTCCAGCGTCAAGTGCTCGAGCGCGATCCGATCGGCGGAGGCCGCAACGTCGCTCCCGAGTTGCAGGGGCTTCGCCAGCATCGGCGGCAAGGGCCCGCTCCCCGCTAGCGCTACCACGTCCCCGAGGTCGCCCGACTTGAGGCCGAGCTTGCCCGCAAGCGAGGGGCCGCCGTTCTGATCCAGGGTGAGAGCGCCATCGAATTCGGCGCTCGCTAGCGGCGGCGCCTTGAGCGCCAGCGACACCGGCACCCGGGCGCCACCGAAACGACCGAGATCGAGAGTCATGGCAAGCGTGGCGCCGAAAGTGGTAAGCCCGCCTTCCGCGTGGAGCGGACCTGCGACAGCGTCGCCAGTCAGCACGAGATTGATGTGCTCGACCGCGATCGTACCGGAGGATGCGCGGTAATCGACGGTACCGTCCTCGATGGTGAGCCGCGCGATCTTGACGTCTCCGGAGCCCGTGACCGCGCCGGACCGCACTGCTGTCTCTAGCGTAGGTGCAGATCCCGCCGCCGCATCGGGTGGCGGCACCGACTCGAGGGACCAGTTGGGACGCCCGTCGGGCAAGCGCTCCAGCAGGATGGTCGGCTGCACGACCCGGGCGCTGGTCACATCGAACTGAAACGCAAGCAGCGGCCAGAATGACAGGGCAGCATCGACTTCGCGCGCCCGCACCATCTCCGGTGCGCTGCCGCCGGGAAGATTGGCGATGCGGAGATCACGGATCGTGAGATGCGGGCTCGGCAAGAGCGAGAGGCTGATCGGGCCGGCCAAGGTCACCGGGCGGCCGAGCAGCGCCGATGCCTTTTCCGCGACCACCGGCCGATAACGATCGAGGTCGACGAAGCTGGGCGCGACCAGCAGCGCCGCGATCGCCGCAAACAGGAGTACTGCCAGGCCGATCGCGGTCTTCCGCACACCTACTCCCTGCTCGTCGCCACGGATATCAGGACGTTGTCGGAGCCGCCGGCGGCATGCACCACTCGATCCGTCCCCTGTGGAATCTCACCGCTGATCTCGACCCGACGTTGCATCCCCTACGCAGGATGTTGGAAGATAGGCTATCATGCTTGCGGACGGGCGAGCACTGGGAGCCGGACCTGTCATGGGCGAGATAGTGAACCTCAATCAATTCCGCAAGCGGCGCGAGCGCTCGGCGGCGGAGCAGCGTGCCCAGCAAAATCGCCTGCGCCACGGGCGCAGCAAGGACGAGCGCAGCAAGGCCCAGCGCGAGGCGGAGAAGGCGGCCAAGGAGCTCGACGACAAGCGGCTGGAATAGATCGGTTCAGGCGCTGGCAAGGCCGAGCTCGCGCTGGTAGTGCGCCAGGGTCGCGTGATCGAAGCAGCAGAATATCACCCGCTCCAGCAGCGTGCCGTCCAGTGCGTCCCGGACGGTCGCGACCGCGATGCCGGCCGCGCGCTCGGCGGGAAATCCATAAATTCCGGTGGAAATCGCCGGGAAGGCGATGCTGCGGCATTGCCGAGCAACGGCAAGCGCCAGAGCGTTGCGATAGCACGCAGCAAGAAGCGCGTCTTCCCGGGCGTCGCCGCCGCGCCAGACCGGTCCCACCGCGTGGATCACATAGCTGGCCGGCAGGCGATAGCCGCGGGTGAGCCGCGCCTCACCAGTGGGGCAGCCGCCGAGGCCCCGGCATTCCGCCAAGAGCTCCGGCCCCGCGGCACGATGGATCGCGCCATCGACGCCGCCGCCGCCCAGCAGCGACGAATTGGCGGCGTTGACGATCGCATCCACCGTCAGGCGCGTGATATCGCCCAGATGAGCTTCGAGCCGCGGATCGGACCGTCGAGAGATCGCGGTCATGCATCACCTCGGAGGGCTTCTGCAACAATGTGGCGTCAGCGCTGATTCGGCAAGCGCCGGAAGCGAGCCGCGATCATCGGTATAGGTTGCCGCGCAAACTGTCGCTACCATGCGCGCTCTTTGGGCAGAGACCACAAGGCCGGGGGAAGGCAAATGCAGGACATTCATTTCTGGTCGGCAAAGATGCTCGCGGGTGCCCTCAAGCGGCGCAAGATCGGCTGTCTGGAGATCCTGGAGCACTATCTCGCCCGCGTGGAGCGCCATAACCCCGCCCTCAACGCGATCATCGCCAGCGACATTCCCAGCGCCCGCAAACGCGCCCGCGCCGCCGACCGGGCGCTCGGCAAGGGCGAGGTCTGGGGTCCGCTGCACGGCGTGCCGATGACGATCAAGGAGTCCTTCGACGTGACCGGCCTGCCCACCACCTGGGGCCTGCCGGAGCTGCGCGAGAACATCGCGCCGAGGAATGCGCTCGCCGTCGACCGCCTGCTCGCCGCCGGGGTCACGCTCTTCGGCAAGACCAACGTGCCGCTGCTGCTGGGGGACTGGCAGAGCTACAACGCGGTCTACGGCACCACCAACAATCCCTGGGACGTGACGCGCTCGCCCGGCGGCTCCTCCGGCGGGTCGGCGGCGGCGCTCGCCGCCGGCCTCACCGGCATCGAGGCGGGGAGCGACATCGGCGCCTCGATCCGCAATCCGGCGCACTATTGCGGCGTCTACGGCCACAAACCCACCTATGGCATCTGCTCGCCGCGCGGCCACGCGCTGCCGGGACGCGTCGCGGCGGCCGACATCTCCGTGATCGGCCCGCTGGCGCGGAGCGCCGATGATCTGGCGCTCGGCCTTGCCGCGATGGCCGGTCCCGACGAGGTCGACGGCGACGGCTGGCGCCTGGCGCTCCCCGCGCCGAAGAAGACCGAGCCCCGCCAGTTCAAGGTGGCGGTGATGCTGAACGATCCCAACTCCGAGGTCGATCAGGCGGTGCAGGACCGCCTGCAGGCGCTCATCGAATTCCTGGGCCGCAAGAAGGTGAAGGTGACCGACCGCGCACGCCCGGACATCGATACGACGCGGGCGCAGCGGGTCTACATCCAGCTTCTGCGCGCCGCCACTTCGGGCCGGCAGTCCGACGAGACGTTCCGCAAGAACCAGGAGATCGCGCGCACCCTCGATCCCGGCGACGAGAGCTATTTCGCGGCGATGACTCGCGCCAACACCATGTCCCATCGCGACTGGCTTGGCTTCAACGAGGAGCGGCACCGGATGCGGCTCAAATGGGCCGCATTCTTCGCCGAGTACGATCTCCTGCTCTGCCCCGCCGCCGCCTCCGCCGCGGTACCGCACGACCAGGAGGGCGAGCGCCATCAGCGCACGATCGCCGTCAACGGCAAGCGTGTGCCGGTCACCGACCAGCTGTTCTGGGCAGGGTACTCCTGCGCCTTCAACCTGCCGAGCACGGTGGCGCCGATCGGCCTCACCACCAGCGGGCTGCCGGTGGGCGTGCAGATCATCGGCCCGCAATACGGCGACCGCACCTGCATCGAGTTCGCGCGGCTGCTGGAGCGGGAGTACTACTCCTTCGTCCCGCCGCCCGCCTTCGCCTGACGGGCCGGCAGCAGGCGCAGCACCAGATAGCCGGCCACCGCCGAGAGCAGCGATCCTGCCAGCACGCCGACGCGTACCTCGGCCGTGTATCCCACCTCGCTGAAGGCGAGGGTGCCAATGAAGAGGCTCATGGTGAAGCCGATCCCGGTAAGCAGCGCGACGCCATAGAACTGCGGCCAGCCGGAGACCGGCAGCCGCGCGGCGCCGAGCCAGACCGCGGCGGCGGTGCTGATCATCACGCCCGCCTGCTTGCCGAGAAAGAGCCCGAGGCCGATGCCGAGGGGCACTGGGCCCACCAGCGTCGCCGGCGCGAGGCCCTGCATCGAGACGCCGGCATTTGCGAAGGCGAAGAGCGGCAGGATGCCGTAGGTGACCCAGGGATGGAGCCCCTCCTCCAGGCGCTGCGCCAGAGAGCTGCCGCCGCCGGTGCGGCGCGAGGGAACCGCCAATGCCAGCGCTACGCCGGCGAGCGTCGCATGCACGCCGGATTTCAGCACGAAGACCCAGACGAGAATTCCCACCACGACATAGGGCGCGAGCCGACCGACGCGGGCGCGGTTCAGCCCCACCAGGACCAAGATCCCCGCCGTCGCGAGACCGAGCGAGGCGAGCGAGAGATCCGCCGTGTAGAAGCAGGCGATGATTACGATCGCGCCGAGATCGTCGATGATGGCGAGCGCCAACAGGAAGGACTTGAGCGCCGCAGGAACGCGATCGCCGAGCAGCGCCAGCACGCCGATCGAGAAGGCGATGTCGGTGGCGGAGGGGATCGCCCAGCCGGCGAGGGTCGTGGGATTGCCCCAGTTGAGCGCCGCGTAGACCAGCGCCGGCGCCGCCATTCCCCCCGCTGCCGCGATCGCCGGCAGCGCCGCCTGCCTGACGGTGGAAAGCTCGCCCTCCAGGATCTCGCGCTTGATCTCGAGCCCAACGACCAGGAAGAAGATCGCCATCAGCCCATCGTTGATCCACAGCACCAGCGGCTTGGCGATCTTGAGCGTGCCGACCTGCGCGATCACGGGAATGTCGAGAAGCTCGGTATAGACGTGCCCGAGCGGCGAGTTCGCCCAGGCCAGCGCCACAAGCGCTGCGATCAGCAGCAGGATCCCGCCAGCCGCCTCGAGCCGCAGAAATTCACGCAGGCGCACCAGGCGCGATGCCATCAACCGCTCCGGCCGTTCATGAGAGATAACGCAGCCACAGATAGGCGTGGCAGATCGCGACGTGGAGCAGCATCAGCCCGAAGCCGTATTTCGTATACTGCCAGAAGCCGAAGGGCACGCCCTGGCGCTCGGCGATGCCGGCGACGGTGAGGTTGGCCGAGGCACCGATGAGCGTACCGTTGCCACCGAGACAGGCGCCAAGCGAGAGCGCCCACCAGAGCGGCACCAGATGCTCGGCGCCGCCGAAGCTCGGCGCCATGGCCTTCACCAGCGGGATCATGGTGGCGACATAGGGGATGTTGTCGACGATCGCCGACAGGATCGCTGAAGCCCAGAGGATCACATAGGCGGTCAGCACGAAGTTGCCGCCGGTGAGATCGATCAGCTCCTTTGCCATCAGACCGAGGACGCCGGTGACCTCGAGGCCGTGCACCACGATGAAAAGCCCGACGAAGAAGAAGATGGTGATCCAGTCAACCTCGCCGAAAGTGGCCGTCACCTTCTCGGTCTGCTTCTCGATCTCGCGGTGGTGCTCGATGTTGTGCAGCAGCATCAGGACGGCGGCGCCGAAGAGCGCGATGGTGCCGGGCTCGAGGCCGAGAGGCTTGGCGAGCACGAAGGCGAGGAGCACGGCGCCGATCACCAGCAGAGAGAAGCGCAGCAGCGGCCAGTCGGTTACCGCGCTCCGCTCGTCGAGCGCCATCACGGCGGCGCGCGCCTCGGCCGCCGCATGCATCTTCGCGCCCCAGATCAGGTGGGTCGCCGCCACCTGCGCAACCATCACCAGGAGGATGACCGGCGTCAGATGATAGACGAAGTCGTTAAAGCTGAGATGCGCCGCCGAGCCGATGATGATGTTCGGCGGATCGCCGATGAGGGTTGCCGTGCCGCCGATGTTGGAGGCGAAGATCTCCGCGAAGAGAAAAGGATAGGCGGGGACGCCAAGCCGGCGGGTTACCGACAGCGTCACCGGCGCGATCAGCAGCACGGTGGTGACGTTGTCGAGGAAGGCCGAGAGCACCGCCGTCGTGCAGGAGAGGATCAGCAGCATGCGCCAGGGCTCGGCGCGACCGCGCTTCGCCGACCAGATCGCCAGATACTCGAACATGCCGCTGCGGCGGGCAATCGAGACCAGCACCATCATCCCCGTGAGGAGCGCGATGGTGTTGAAATCGATACCCTTGATCGCCTCGTCCTGGGTCAGGACGCCGGAAACGATCAGCAGCCCGGCGCCGAGGAGCGCGATGATCGATCGATTGAGCCGCTCGGTGACGATGAGCACATAGGTCGCCACCAGGACGAAGCCCGCGACCCACATCGGATCGAGCCCCAGGAGGAGGTGCCGGGGCTCAGCCATCGCGACCGCTCCGAAGCCCGCCGCGCCGCCCCAAGGACGCAAGACTCCTCTCCCGCCACTCTCGCGTCCGATGCGCCATCGCTCCCTCGCCCGCCCCCCAGCAGCCCGCATCAATGCCGGCCCCGGCGCGCCCTGACAAGCACAACCGGCCACCGGAGGCCTCTTCACGGCGCTGCGATGGCCTCTACTGCCGGCTGCGGTCGCTTCCTATATTAGGATCACCGATAGAGGCGGCGAACGAAGGAGGGAAAACCCCATGTGGATGACATCCAAGAAGAGCAGCTTGCCGAGCCGCGAGAACGCGCTTGCCGGCCGCTCCGCCGCGATGCCGGTTCCGGCCGCCCACGCGGTCAAAGGCACATCGCTGAAGCCGCCCTTCCCCGCCGGCCTCGAGACCGCGGTCTTCGGTCTCGGCTGCTTCTGGGGCGCCGAGCGCAAGTTCTGGCAGCTGCCCGGCGTCTACAGCACAGCCGTGGGTTATGCGGGCGGTTACACCCCCAATCCCACCTACGAGGAGGTCTGCAGCGGCCGCACCGGCCACACCGAGGCGGTGCTGGTGGTGTTCGATCCGAAGCAGATCTCCTACGAGGAGCTGCTGAAGGTGTTCTGGGAGAGCCACGACCCGACCCAGGGCATGCGCCAGGGCAACGACGTCGGGACGCAGTACCGCTCGGCGATCTATGTCCGCTCGGAAGCGCAGCGCAGCGCCGCCGAGGCGTCGCGCGCCGCCTATGAGCAGGCGCTCAAGGCGCAGGGCTACGGGCAGATCACCACCGAGATCCGCGACGTTCCGGACTTCTATTACGCCGAGGACTATCATCAGCAGTATCTGGCGAAGAACCCCGGCGGCTACTGCGGCCTCGGCGGCACCGGCGTCTCCTGCCCGGTGGGGCTCGCGGTCGGCGCGAAGTGAGACGCTAAGCTCGATCCTGGATCGGTTTCAGGAGCGGCCCGCGGCGTAGCGCCCAGCGCCCTCACACCCGGATGATCTTGCCGGGGTTCATGATGTTGTGGGGATCGAGCGCCTTCTTGATCGAGCGCATGACGCTCACTGCCTCGCCGTGCTCCGCCACGAGGAAGTCCATCTTGCCGTAGCCGATGCCGTGCTCGCCGGTGCAGGTGCCGTCCATGGCGAGCGCCCGATGCACCAGGCGCTCGTTGATGGCGTTGATCTCCTCCGCCTCGGCGGCATTGTCGGGATCGAAGATGAAGGCGATGTGGAAATTGCCGTCGCCCACATGACCGACGATCGCCGCCGGCACCGAGCACTTGGCGAGATCCTCGGTGGTCTCGGTGATGCACTCGGTCAAGCGCGAGATCGGCACGCAGACGTCGGTGGCGAGCCCCTTGCCGCCGGGACGGAGCGCCAGCACGGCGTAGTACCCGTCGTGGCGCGCCTGCCAGAGCTTGTTGCGCTCCTCCATCGAGGAAGCGAAGCGGAATTCCGTGCCGCCATGCTCTGCGGCAAAGTCCCTCACCATCCCGATCTGCTCGTCGACGCCGGCCTTGGTGCCGTGGAACTCGAAGAGCAGCGTCGGCGCCACCGTGTAGTCGAGCTTGGAGTACTTGTTGACGGCGTCCATCTGGAGCGCGTCCAGCAGCTCGACCCGCGCGATCGGAATGCCCGCCTGGATCATCATCACGGTGGTATCGACCGCGTCCTTGATGGTGGGAAACGGGCAGACCGCGGCCGAGATCTGCTCGGGGATGCCGTAGAGCCGCAGCGTGATCTCGGTGATGACGCCGAGCGTCCCCTCGGACCCGACGAAGAGCCGCGTCAGGTCGTAGCCCGCCGCCGATTTCCGCGCCCGGTGCGCGGTGCGGATCACCCGCCCGTCGGCCAGCACCACGGTGAGCGAGAGCACGTTCTCGCGCATGGTGCCGTAACGGACCGCGTTGGTACCCGACGCGCGGGTCGCCGTCATGCCGCCGAGCGAGGCGTCGGCGCCCGGGTCGATCGGGAAGAAGAGACCGGTGTCTCGGAGGTACTCGTTGAGCTGCTTGCGGGTGACGCCCGGCTGCAGGGTCACGTCGAGATCCTCGACGCTAACGCGCAGCACCTTGTTCATCTGCGAGACGTCGATGCAGATGCCGCCGTTGAGCGCGGCGACGTGACCCTCGAGCGAAGTGCCGGTGCCGAAGGGGATCACCGGAACCCGGTGCTCGGCGCAGAGCTTGACGATCTCCGCGACCTCCTCGGTCGAGCGCGCGAACACGACGCCGTCCGGCGGCGCCGGCGCGTGGAAGGACTCGTCCTTGCCGTGCTGCTCGCAGATCGAGGCCGCGGTGGAGAAGCGCTCGCCGAAGCGCTGGCGCAGCGTGTCCATCACCACGCGGTTCGGCGGGTCGCGTTGAAGCTTGGGGGCAGGCAGCACGGCTGGTCCTCCAGAGAACGGGTGGCGGACAGCCTATCCCGCCCCGGCGCCGCTGCGCAACGAACGGGCGGATTCGCGGGGGAGTCGCGGATGACCGGCATTTTGCGGCGCAACACGCCGAGCCGAAAACTTCGCGCCGGCCCGGCCGGAAGACACTTTCTCTCGCCCCTGCGACCGGCTGACGCATGTTCCTTGCGAAGTGAGCTGTCGCGTTGCGGGTTAATTGAGTCAGTAATCTCAGAGGATTATCTATAGGTCAGCGTTTCGGCCCTATCCAATCAAGCGGGAGGCCGGGGATGGCGCTCGCAGCCGTCACTCTCGACGACAAATACGCGGTCGAGCATGGCCGCATCTATCTGAGCGGCATCCAGGCCCTGGCCCGGCTGCCGATGATGCAGCGCCGGCGCGACACCGCCTTGGGCCTCAACACCGCCGGTTTCATCTCCGGCTATCGCGGCTCGCCGCTGGGCGGTCTCGACCAGGCGCTCTGGCACGCGCAGTCCTTCCTCGACCGCCATCACATCCGCTTCCAGCCTGGCCTCAACGAGGACCTCGCCGCGACCGCCGTCTGGGGCACCCAGCAGGTCGGCCTCTTTCCCGGCGCCAAGTACGACGGCGTCTTCGCCATGTGGTACGGCAAGGGGCCGGGCGTCGACCGCAGCGGCGACGTATTCAAGCACGGCAACGCCGCCGGCACCGCCGCCAAGGGCGGCGTGCTGCTGCTCGCGGGCGACGACCATGCCAGCAAGTCCTCGACGCTGCCGCACCAGTCGGAATACGCCTTCATCGACGCCTCGATCCCGGTGCTGAACCCCTCGGGCGTGCAGGACATCCTCGATCTCGGCCTCTATGGCTGGGCGCTCTCGCGCTACAGCGGCTGCTGGGTGGGATTCAAGGCGCTCGCCGATACCATGGACAGCGCCGCCTCGGTGACGGTCGATCCACAGGCCGCGGAGATCGCGATCCCGGATTTCGAGCTGCCGCCGGATGGCCTCAACATCCGCTGGCCCGATCCGCCGCTGGCGCAGGAGCAGCGTCTCAAGCTCTGGCGGCTGCCGGCGGTGCTCGCCTTCGCCCGTGCCAACCGCCTCGACCGCGTGATGCTGCCGGCGCCCGAGCCCCGGCTCGGCATCGTCACCACGGGCAAGTCCTATCTCGAGGTGCGCCAGGCGCTGGAGGATCTCGGCATCGACGACGCCGAGGCGCGGCGCCTCGGCATCAGCCTTTACAAGGTGGCGCTCAGCTGGCCGCTGGAGACCGAGGGATTGCGCGACTTCGCTCTCGGCCTCGAGGAGCTGCTGATCGTCGAGGAGAAGCGGCCGGTCATCGAGCAGCAGGTGAAGAGCGCGCTCTATCACCTTCCCGCCGACCGGCGGCCGCTGGTCACCGGCAAGACCGACGAGCGCGGGCGGCCGCTGCTCCACGAGACCAGCGAGCTCACCGCCACCGAGATCGCCCGCGCCATCGCCGCCCGCATCCATCGCTTCGGCCCGAGCCCCCGCGTCGCCGAGCGTCTCGCCGTGCTCGATGCCGAGGAGCGCATCGCCAAGGCGCACCGGCCGGCGATCGAGCGCACACCGCATTTCTGCTCCGGCTGCCCGCACAACACCTCGACGAAGGTGCCGGAGGGGAGCCGCGCGGTCGCCGGCATCGGCTGCCATTACATGGTCGGCTGGATGGACCGCAGCACCGACACCTTCACCCAGATGGGCGGCGAGGGGGTGCCGTGGATCGGCCAGGCGCCCTTCACCGAGACGCCGCACATTTTCGCCAATCTCGGCGACGGCACGTACTACCATTCCGGCATCCTGGCGATCCGCGCCGCGATCGCCGCCGGCGTCACCATCACCTACAAGCTGCTGTTCAACGACGCCGTCGCGATGACCGGCGGCCAGCCGGTGGACGGCCCCATCAGCGTGCCGCAGATCACCCGGCAGCTCGCCGCCGAGGGCGTCCAGCGCATCGTCGTCGTCAGCGACGAGCCCGACAAGTATTCCCTCGATGCCGGCTTCGCCGCCGGCGTCACCATCGAGCACCGCGACGAGCTCGACCGCGTCCAGCGCGAGCTCCGCGAGACCTCGGGCGTCTCTGTCCTCGTCTACGACCAGACCTGCGCCGCCGAGAAGCGCCGCCGGCGCAAGCGCAACCGCTACCCCGATCCGCCGAAGCGCGTCTTCATCAACGAGGAGGTCTGCGAAGGTTGCGGCGACTGCTCCACCGCCTCCAACTGCCTCTCGGTGGTGCCGGTGGAGACCGAGTTCGGCCGCAAGCGCGCCATCGACCAGTCGAGCTGCAACAAGGACTTCTCCTGCCTCAACGGCTTCTGCCCGAGCTTCGTCACCGTGCATGGCGGCAGCCTCCGGAAGGTGGCCCCCGCCGGCGCCGGCAAGGTGTTCCCGCTGCTGCCGGAGCCCGCGATCCCTGCCCTCGACCGTCCCTATGGCATCCTCGTCACCGGCGTCGGCGGCACGGGCGTCGTCACCATCGGTGCGCTCCTGGGAATGGCAGCGCATCTCGAGGGCAAGGGCGTCAGCACCCTCGACATGACCGGCCTCGCCCAGAAAGGAGGCGCGGTCACCAGCCATATCCGCCTCGCGGCGCGGCCGGAGGATCTCCACGCCGTCCGCCTCTCGACCGGTGGCGCAGATCTCCTGCTCGGCTGCGACATCGCGGTCGCCGGCGGCTACGAGGTGCTGTCGCGGCTGCATGCCGGCGACGGGCGCGCGGTGGTGAACCGGCACGAGACCATCACCGGCGCCTTCACCCGCGATCCCGACCTCCGCTTCCCCGGCAAGCGCCTCGCCAGCGACATCGCCGAGGTGATCGGCACGCACAACCTCGATTTCATCGACGCGACCGCCCTCGCGGAGAGGCTGCTCGGCGATTCGATCGCCGCCAACCTCTTCATGCTGGGCTTCGCCTTCCAGAAGGGCTGGATCCCGCTCTCCGCCGCGGCGCTCGATCGCGCCATCGAGCTGAACGGCGTCGCCGTCGAGTTCAACCGCCAGGCCTTCCTCTGGGGCCGCCGCGCCGCCCACGACCGTGTGGCGGTGGAGCGGATCGCTGCGCCGGCTGAGACCGCCGTCGCGCCGCTCTCCCGCTCCCTCGACGAGGTGATCGCGCGGCGCGTCGACGTCCTGACCCGCTACCAGAGCGCCGCCTACGCCGAGCGCTACCTCAAGGCCGTGCGAAGCGTCGAGGCCGCCGAGAAGCGGCGGGTGCCCGGCGCCACCGCGCTCACCGAGGCGGCGGCGCGCGGCCTCTTCAAGCTGATGGCCTACAAGGATGAGTACGAGGTGGCGCGGCTCTATACGGATGGCAGCTTCGCGCGCCGCCTCGCCGAACGCTTCGAGGGCGACGTCAAGCTCGAGTTCCACCTGGCGCCGCCGCTGCTGGCCGAGCGCGACGAGCGCACCGGCCATCTGAAGAAGCGCAGCTACGGGCCCTGGATGATGTGGGCGTTCAAGGGGTTGGCGAAGCTCCGCTTCCTGCGCGGCACCGCCCTCGATCCCTTCGGCTATACCTCCGAGCGCAAGCGCGAGCGGGCGCTCATCGGCGAGTATCGCGACCTCGTGCAGCGGCTGCTGCCCGCCCTCACGCCCGACAACCACGCGATCGCGGTGGCGCTGGCGCGGCTTCCCGAGAAGATCCGCGGCTACGGCCACGTCAAGGAGGCGAACCTCGCCAAGGCCGTCGCCCAGCAGGAGAAACTGCTCGCCGCCTTCAGTGCCGCGCCCTCGCCGCACGCGGTCGCCGCCGAGTAAGCAGCCGCTGGCACTTCGACCAATGGCTCGCTAGGCTCCCCGCTCCTCTCCCCGCGGGGAAGTGAGTTCATGACCAGCGATCCCACCTGCGTCTTCTGCAAGATCGTCGCCGGCGCCATTCCCAGCTTCAAGCTGCTGGAGGACGTAGGGACGCTCGCCTTCATGGACATCAACCCCGCCAATGACGGGCATTGCCTGGTCATTCCCAAGGCGCACTTCCCGACCGTCTACACCGTCACGCCGGAGGCCTTCGCCGCCGTCAGCGGCTCCATCATCAAAGTGGCGAGCGCCGTCAACAAGACGCTGGCGCCCGACGGCCTCAACCTGCTGCAGGCGAACGGGCCCGGCGCGGGGCAGTCGGTGTTCCACTTCCACGTCCACGTGCTGCCGCGCCGGCGCGACGACGGGCTCTCCATCAACTGGGTGCCGAAGCCCGGCGATCTCAAACGGATCGCCGAGGTCGCCGAGCGGATCCGCAAGGCGCTCTGATGTTCGAGGGATTCGAGCTCAGGACCATCGACACCGGCGAGTCGCGCATCCGTCTGCGCACCGGCGGCAGTGGGCCGCCGCTGCTGCTGCTGCACGGGCATCCGCAGAGCCACGTGATGTGGCACCTCGTGGCGCCGCGGTTGGCCGAGGAATTCACCGTGGTGGCGCCGGATCTCCGCGGCTATGGCGACAGCTCCAAGCCCGAGAGCACGCCCGACCACGCGCCTTATTCCAAGCGGGCGATGGCGCGCGACCAGGTCGCGGTGATGGCACAGCTCGGCTTCGAGCGCTTCCTGGTGGCGGGCCACGACCGCGGCGGCCGCGTCGCCTATCGCCTGGCGATCGACCATCCGGAGCGCGTCCAGAAGCTCGCCGTGCTCGACATCGTGCCGACCGGCGAGGCCTTCGACCGAGCCGACATGGCCTTCGCCATGAGCTACTTCCACTGGTTCTTCCTGGCCCAGAAGGAGCCGCTGCCGGAGCGCCTCATCGCCGGCGATCCCGATCTCTTCTACTTCCGCCGCGGCGAGCACCAGTTCACCAAGGAGGCGCTGGCGGAGTACCGGCGCCACGTGCGCGATCCCGCCACCGTCCATGCCATGTGCGAGGACTACCGCGCCGGCGCCACCATCGACCTGGCGCTCGACCGCGCAGACCGCGGCAAGCGGTGCATCCGGTGTCCGCTGCTGGCGCTCTGGGGCCGGCACGGCCAGCTCGACAGCGCCTACGACGTGCTGGCGGTCTGGCGCGACTGGGCGAGCGACGTCCGCGGCCGCGCCATCGACTGCGGCCATTACCTCGCGGAGGAGAAGCCGGACGAGATCTATCGCGAGCTGCGGGCGTTCTTCAGAGATTGAGCGCCGTTGGTTTGTCGCATTTTCTGCGCCGAGCCGGCTTCCACTTCGGCGGAAAATGCCTTAGTCCGCCGCGCGCTTGCCGCGCTGGGGCAGCATGCCGAGCGCCCGCTTGTAGGTGTCGAGGAGCGCCTCCTGCTCGTCCAGATCCTCCTGGTCGAGCTTGCGCATGCGGATGAGGGTCCGCATGGTCTTGGTGTCGAAGCCGGCACCCTTGGCCTCGGAATAGACTTCCTTGATGTCGGCGGCGAGCGCCGCCTTCTCTTCCTCGAGCCGCTCGATGCGCTCGATGAAGGACTTGAGACGCTCCGCCGCGACTTCCCCGCTGGTCTTCTTCGCCGCCATCGAGCCCTCCACCCGTCCCCCCCTCGCGCGATGAGGCGGCGACCCTAACGAAGCGCGCCCCCGCGCGCAACCGGATCCGTGCTCAGTGCTTGTGCTTCTCCATCGCCTTCTTCTGGTCCGATGTCGCTTCCTTCTGGTACTTCGCCTTCCATTCCTCGTAGGGCATGCCGTAGACGATCTCGCGGGCGGCCGGATCGGCGATGGTGATGCCCTGCTTCGCCGCCTCCTCGCGATACCAGCGCGAGAGGCAGTTGCGGCAGAAGCCGGCGAGGTTCATCAGGTCGATGTTCTGCACGTCGGTGCGCTCGCGCAGATGCTCCACCAGGCGCCGGAATGCGGCGGCCTCGAGCTCGGTCTGGGTCTTGGCGTCCATTCGGGATGTCTCCGTTTGGGGGTTCCCACTATATGGCGAGCGCGACCGGCCTTGGCGAGGGGTCAGTAGTGCTTCTCGTGGTAGAGCCCGGGATCTTCCAGGATCGGCGTCAGCGCGCGGGCGAGCCGCTCGCCCCATTCCCGCGTGCCCGCCGGGCTGGCGATCAGGTCCTGGCGGATCTCCACCGCCATGTGCGGCAAGCCGCGGTTCTCCGCGTGGGTGCGCACGGTGTAGCCGGCGGGCTCGCGCGCCGAATAGGGCTCGTTGTCGCCGACCACCAGCCCGTGCTCGCGCCGGAGCGCCGCCATCAGCGGCACCGGGATGCGCGGATCCTTGTTCCAGAGCACGCCCACATGCCAGGGCCGGTCGATGCCGTTCATGCTCGGCGTGAAGCTGTGGATCGAGAGCACGGCGGGATGGACGCCGCGGGCGATGAAGCCGTCGATCGCCCGCTCGATCGCGCGGTGATAGGGCCGAAACAGCGTCTCGACGCGGCGCGCCCGTTCGGCCGCGCTGACCTCGCGATTTCCCGGCACGGCGACGCCGTCGCTCACCGCCGGGATCGAGGTCGGGTCCTCGAGGTCGCGGTTGCAGTCGATCACCAGGCGCGAATAGCCGGTGAGGATCGCCGGCGCGTCGAGGAGCCGCGCCAGATCCCGCGTCACCGCGCCGGCCCCGATGTCCCAGCCGATATGGAGGGCGAGCTCGCGCTCGCCGAGTCCGAGCCTGCCGAGCGCGCGGGGCACCGCGCGGCTCGCATGGTCGCAGGTGACGAGCACCGGCGCCTTCCCTTCCGGACGCACGATCTCCACGGCCGGCGGATCGCCGGCGCCGATCAGCGCAGAGGCATCAGGCGGCATCTCCTCACACCACCTGGAAGCCGTGCGCGTAGGGATCGCGGTCGTCGACGAAGATGGTGTTGTAGCCGGTGACCCGCGCCCAGCCGGCGATGCTGGGATTGATCGCGGGCTTGTTGCCGACCCGCGTCTCGCTCTCGACGCGGCCCTCGAACAGACTGCCGATGATGCTCTCGTGCACGAACTCGTCGCCGACCCTGAGCCTGCCCTTGGCGACGAGCTGCGCCATCCGCGCCGAGGTGCCGGTGCCGCAGGGCGAGCGGTCGATGGCGCGGTCGCCGTAGAACACGGCGTTGCGCCCGTTCGCCTTGAAGCCGCGCGGCTTTCCCGTCCACATCACGTGGCTCACGCCCTTGATGGTGGGGTTCTCGGGGTGGACGGGCTGCAGCTTCTCGCGCATGAGGTTGCGCACGATGGGCGAGAGGCGCAGCACCTGGTCGGCGGAGAGGCTCTCGAGCCCCTCGTAGCCCGACTGCGGATCGATGATGGCGTAGTAGTTGCCGCCATAGGCGACATCGACCTTGAGCCGCCCGAGATCGGGAACGTCGATCTCGACATCCGTCGCCTCCAGGAAGCTCGCGACGTTGTAGAGCCGCACGCGGTCGATGAAACGGCCGTCGCGGACGTAGTCCACCACCACCTTGCCGGCGGGCGCGTCGAGGGCGAGCTTGCCTTCCGTGCGCGGCGTGGCGAGCCCCTGCTCCAGCGCCACCGTCACCGTGCCGATGGTGCCATGGCCGCACATGGGGAGGCAGCCCGAGGTCTCGATGAAGACCAGTCCCAGGTCGCAATCCTCGCGCAGCGGCTTGTAGAGCACCGAGCCCGACATCACGTCGTGGCCGCGCGGCTCGAACATCAGCGCATGGCGCACCCAGTCGAAGCGCTGCATGAAGTCCTGGCGGTACTCGCTCATGGTGTTGCCTTCGAGCGCCGGCCCGCCGCCGGCGACGACGCGCACGGGATTGCCGCAGGTATGCGCATCGATGCAGAAGAAGGTGTTGGAGGTCATCGGGTGTGGATTCTCTTGGAGATCGAGCGCTGCAACTCACCCCCCTCCCTGACCTCCCCCTCAAGGGGGGAGGGGCTGGTCGCGGAGACATCGAGCATTCCCCTCCCCCCTTGAGGGGGAGGGTTAGGGTGGGGGGTGCCGCGGCTCATGCTTCGACAACAGAGGCTCAATTCGGCCGGCTAGCCAGCGCTTCCTCGTAGAGCCGCGTCACCCACTTGCGCTCCTCGCCCTCGAGCTTGAGGCGCGGCGCGCGGCAGAGCTCGCTGCCGTTGCCCACGATCTGCTGGCCGAGCTTGATGTACTGGACGAGCTTCGGATAGGTGTCGAGGTGGAGGGTGGGCATGAACCAGCGATAGATCGCCCGCGCCTTCTCCCACTCGCCCTTGGAGGCGAGCTCCCACATCCGCATGGACTCCTTGGGGAAGACGTTAATGAGGCCGGAGACCCAGCCGGTCGAGCCCAGCAGCATGCTCTCCAGCACCAGGTCGTCGACGCCGGAGAACAGGATGTAGCGGTCGCCGGTCAGATTGACGATGTCGGTGAGGCGGCGGAGGTTCTCGCTCGATTCCTTGATCGCCACCACGCGGCGCTCGCTGGCGAGCTCCTTGAAGCCTTCCGGCGTCACGTCGACGTTATAGGCGGGCGGGTTGTTGTAGATCATGATCGGAAGCCCGCTCGCCGCCGCCACCGCGCGGAAGTGCGCGAGCGCCTCGCGTTCGTCCGACTTGTAGACCATGGCGGGCAGCACCATCAGGCCGTCGAGGCCGATCTTCTCGCAGTCGCGGGCGAAGGCGGCGGCCTGCGCGGTGGTGTTCTCGGCCACGCCCGAGAGCAGCGGCACGCGGCCCCCCACCACCTCCTTGGCGGCGGTCAGCACCTGCCGCTTCTCGGCGGGCTCCAGCGAGCAGTTCTCGCCGACCGTCCCCAGCATGATGAAACCGTGCACGCCGGCCTTGAGCTGCTCCTCGACGCCGCGCTGGGTACCGGCGAGATCGAGCGCGCCGTCGGCGCGGAACTGGGTCGTCACCGCCGGAAATACGCCGCGCCAGGACACGTTCATGGAGATCTTCCTTCCGCAGAGGTCTCGGGCCGGCGGTCCGCCGGCGCGCGGGAGAATAGCGCCCAGCCGGGGAGCGAGACAACGGCCGCCCTCGCCCGCTCATTTAACCAATCGATGCGACGCCATCGCCTCCAGCAGGCCCTTGGCCTCCGCCGGGTGGATCAGGCCGGTGTAATCGGAGCCGTCATGGGCGGTGATTCGGTAGTGCCATCCCTGCTTCACCGGATCTCCCTCGCCATAGCGCGCGGCGACCCAAGTAACCACGTTCTCATCGAGCGCGATCGCCAGGTCTTCCCGGTAGTCGCAATAGGTGACGCCTTGCGACCGCTCGCAGCTCTTGCTGCGATCGATGACGGTGACGATCCCCTGCTGCGTCCCTTTCGGCGCCTCGTAGGTGGCGGTCTCGTAGCGACGCTGTGGCCCCGGGTAGGTCATGGTGAAATAGAGCTGGTACTCGATCTTTCCGGTCCGCTTGTCGATGAAGGCGCGCAGGAAATCGTGCTGATAGTAGTAGCCGTCCTCCGGATGCTTGGCGCCGGGACGCCCTTTCTCGGTCGAGAAGCTCGCCACCAGATCGAGATTGTCGTCCTGGATGGTGGTGGTCTCCCGGAAATGCGCGTCGGTCAGCCCTCGCCACATCGCCAGCCTCTCCTGCGCGCTCATCCGCGGCTGGCAGGCAGAAAGCAATGCGACCGCCACCACGATCGCGGCGCCGCGGAGCATCCTACTAGCGAGGCCAACCCTCCCGTCGACCCTCCCGTCGACCCTCCCAACAAAGTGCGTCCCAATGTGCATGGTGCCCTCTCGTTTCTTCTGGAACGAAAAGGGAACGATGCCATAGACTCAACCGATAGGCAATGGGGAGAAAGCACGACCTGATGCTCCTGTGCCGGAACCCGCCCTCGGTGACCGAAATCGGACGGCGCGCGCAAAGGCTTGCCGGCCTCGGCGCTTCGGCTCACGATCCCTCGCCCCTTTGCGCGGAGGACGCCCATGCGACTGCTGGCTGTCATCGGTGTTCTCGCGGTCATCCTCGCGATCTCTGCCGGCGTCTTCTTCTTCGGCGGCTACTACAGCGTCTCGGCGCAACAGGAGGACCCGCCGATCGTCAAATGGGCGCTGCAGCAGGTGCGCACCGCCTCGATCGACCACCACGCCATCTTCTCGCCGCCGAAGCCGCTCGACGATCCGGCGCTGGTGAAGGCGGGCGCCCGCGCCTTCGCCGAGCGCGGCTGCGCCAACTGCCACGGCGGCCCGGGCGTCGGCTGGGCGAAGTTCTCCGAGGGCCTGCAGCCCGGCCCGCCCGACCTCAAGGACGTCGCCAAGGAGCTCTCGGGGCCGGAGATCTTCTGGGTGGTGAAGAACGGCATCAACATGACGGGGATGCCGAGCTTCGGCGCCATCAAGGCGAGCGACGAGGAGATCTGGTCGATCGCCGCCTTCGTCAAGCAGATCGGCACGGTGAAGCCCGAGGACTACAAGGCCTGGTCGGCGCCGCAGCAGTAGCGCCGGTGCCTTCCCGCGGAATTGGCTTCGTTTCGCACAATCACTTTTCTGGGCACTTTCCCTGGCGCCGCAGGCATTCAGGAACGTCACCAGGAACGCACGGAGAGCACGGCGGTGATGCGAGCGCTCGTCGCGATCGCCGCCGTCTCGCTGACCTCCGTGCCTCCGTGGTGAATCTTCTTTTGCGCCCCGCCGCTTGACCCGCAAATTGGCTTCGTTTCGCACAATCACTTTCCTTTGCCCAAGGCCGGGAAGCCGTTGATGCGCGGCAGGTGCGGCGAGGGCAACCCGTCGCCGAAATCGAGCGGCCACGGCGGGGGATTGGGCGGTCCGGGTTCGACCGGCCTCTCGCCGCTCTCCGCCTCCAGGCGGCGGGTCTCCTGCCATTCCTGCAGCGTCGCCAGCGCGCGATGCAGCGAGCGCTCGATCGACCGCTCGTAGCGCGTCAGCGCGAGCAGCGTCCTCTGCCTTTCGCTGAAGACGAGGCCGGCGGGCAGCTTGCCGGTGTTGCGGCTGTTGCCGATCCAGTGCCGGTTCTCCGAGGCGGCCATGCCGGCCTCGGCGCGATAAACGCGCCGGAGCCGCCAGGCGCTGACGACGATCCGCTCGACGAGCAACTCTTCCACCGCGCCCGCGGGGTCGAGCGCAGCACGCAGCTCGTCGTGAAAGCTCATGAAGTCCCCCGCCTCCTCCTCCGGCACCACGAGATCCTCCGCGGCGAGCCCGTGCCGCAGCGCATTCCGCCTCGCGACCTCCCGCCCCTCCACGGTCTTGGGGCCGGTGCTTTTCTTCGAATTGCGACGATTGGCGGCGAGCTGGGCGTCTGAGGTCATGGGGGGCTCCTCTGGCTGAGTGGGGTCCAGCGGAGCCCTCCCGGCGGGCCTTGCCGAACCTTAAACGTATTATGCGTACAATATCGCGGGCGATAGCACAAGGAGAATTCTCACATTGTGCTTCGATATCTGGCGAGTGCGCGGCTGCTATATCGCAATTAGCGTACGGCAACGGGTTGATTTTGTTCTATCTTTGTTCCAGGATCCTCCGCCAGCTCGGGAGGCTTCAATGGCAGCACTTTGGCGGAGGATCAGGACGAAACTCGGCATGCCGGCGGCGTTGCCCGCGAGCGACCCCGCCTCCGAGATCGCCGCGGAAGCGCCGCCCGCCGCCGATTGGATGGCGACGGCGCTCGCGAGTTACAGCTATCGCGCGGATTTCTCTCTCGCCAGCCTGCGCGAGATCGACCGCTTCTTCGACGAGAACGCACCGGGCGGGAAGCCCATTCGGGATGCGCTGCTGGGCGAAGATCTGCCACGGCGCCTCTTCGGCCTCGGTGCCTATACCGGCGAGGTGATCCGCCGCCGTTGCGGCGGCCTCTGGACGGGAAACGACGCCGACCCGGAAGCGCCGTTCAATCTCGCGCTCAGGCTCCAACAGGGCAGTACGATCTGGCCCATGCAGCGCATGATGAAGCGTCTCACCAACGGTCCGGAGGACAGCGTCTATTTCTACGGCTACGTAGCCGTGCGGGAAGCCCGGCGGCAGAGCGCGCTCCGGCACTTCTGGGCGGCAGTCGAGTGGATAGGTCGGCGACCATGTGTCCTCCGACGGCGCCGGTGAGCTGATCGGTTTCCCGCACTCGCTTCCGTTCCCCGTTAGCGACGCCTCGCTCATAGGTCTGTTGGTCGCTTTTTCAGGTGTGCCATCCGTGCTAGCGCTCACCCCGCCACCCCGAACCACCCCTCGATCTCCAGCACCAGGTTGAACGGCAGGCTCGCGCAGCCGACGACGTAGCGGCTGTGGCGCGCGCGGTCGCCGAGGACCGCGAGCAGGAGATCGGAGGCGGCGTTCATCACCGTGGTGTGCGCGGCGAAGTCGGGCGTCGCGTTGAGGAAGCCGCCGAGGCGGTAGCAGCAGCGGACTCGATCGAGGTCGCCGCCGCAGGCGATCTCGAGCTGGGTCAGCAGGTTGGCGCAACAGAGCCGCGCGGCGTCCTGGGCGCGCGCGACGTCGACGTCGGCGCCGTCGCGGCCCCTAAAGCGCAGCTCCTCGCCCCAGAGCGGGCCCTGCACGATCGAGACGATGCCGTTGTGGGTGACGAAAGGCGCATAGCGGCCGACCGAGGGCGCCGGCGGCGGCGGGTCGAAGCCCAGGGTCTCGCGGGTCAGTCGCGGCACATCGGGCTCCCTTCCGCGGCGTCCTTGCACCGCGCCATCACGCGATCTGCGGGCTGCTCTGCACCAGGTGGAGCGTCACCGAATCCGGAGTGAACTGCAGCTTCTTGCTGGCGCCGCGGGCGACCGGGATGCGCCGCTTCTTGCAGAAGGCGATGAGTGCCGCCGCGAGCTCCGCCTCGTAGAAGGTGACGCGCGCCGGCTTGCCGTCGCCCTCGAAGGCGATGCGGTTCTCCTTGCGTCCGGCGAGGATGACCGGCGTGATCCGGCCGGTCGGCACCGGCCGCTTCATCTTGCGGCAG
>DATJOK010000053.1:0-49625 GCA_035507155.1 Allostellaceae bacterium | reverse complement strand
GAGATCACGCGGATCACGCCCGCTTCCTTCGAGCCGACGATCGACTACGTCGTCACCAAGATGCCGCGCTTCACCTTCGAGAAATTCCCCGGCGCGGAGCCACTGCTGACGACGTCGATGAAGTCGGTCGGCGAGGCGATGGCGATCGGCCGCAGCTTCGCGGAATCCGTGCAGAAGGCGCTCCGCTCCATGGAGACCGGGCTCACCGGCTTCAACGAGGTGGAGATCGCCGGCGCCGGCGCCGGCGACAAGAACGCGATCCGCGCCGCGCTCGCCAAGCCGACGCCGGACCGCCTGCTGGTGATCGCCCAGGCGTTCCGCGCCGGCTTCACCGTCGCCGAGATCCACGCCGCCTGCAAATACGATCCCTGGTTCCTGGAGGAGATCCGCAAGGTGGTGGCGGTGGAAGCGGAGGTGCGCGCCCAGGGATTGCCCGCGGACGCGCCAAGCTTCATGCGCCTCAAGCGCATGGGCTTCTCCGACGCGCGGCTCGCCGAGCTTGCGGGCGTCGAGGAGCGCGCGGTGGCATCGGAGCGGCGGAAGCTCCGCATCCATCCCGTCTACAAGCGCATCGACACCTGCGCCGCCGAATTCCCCTCGCTCACCCCCTACATGTACTCGACCTATGAGGGCGACGGGCTTTCCGAGCCCGAGAACGAGGCGGATCCGAGCGACCGCGAGAAGGTGGTGATCCTCGGCGGCGGCCCGAACCGCATCGGCCAGGGCATCGAGTTCGACTACTGCTGCGTCCATGCCGCCTACAGCCTGAAGGCGGCGGGCTTCGAGACCATCATGGTCAACTGCAACCCGGAGACCGTCTCCACCGACTACGACACCTCGGACCGGCTCTATTTCGAGCCGCTGACCGCCGAGGACGTGATCGAGCTGGTGCGGGTCGAAGAGAGCCGCGGCAAGGTGCTGGGCGTCATCGTGCAGCTGGGCGGACAGACGCCGCTGAAGCTCGCCGCCGCGCTCGAGGCCGCGAGGATCCCGATCCTCGGCACCTCGCCCGATGCGATCGACCTCGCCGAGGACCGCCGCCGCTTCCAGGGCCTGCTGCAGAAGCTGGGATTGAAGCAGCCGGAGAACGGCACCGCCACCTCCGCCGCCGAGGCCGAGGAAGTGGCGCAGCGCATCGGCTATCCCGTGGTGATCCGGCCCTCCTACGTGCTGGGCGGCCGCGCCATGGAGATCGTGCACGATCCGACCGGGCTCGCCCGCTACATGACGAACGCGGTGAAGGTTTCCGGCACCAGCCCGGTGCTGATCGACCGCTATCTCCAGGACGCGATCGAGGTGGATGTGGACGCGCTCGCCGACGGGCGCGCGGTCTATATCGCCGGCATCATGGAGCACATCGAGGAGGCCGGCATCCATTCCGGCGACAGCGCCTGCTCGCTGCCGCCCTACTCGCTCCCTGCCGAGGTGATCGCCGACATCGAGCGGCAGACGACCGCGCTTGCCAAGGCGCTGAACGTGGTCGGGCTGATGAACGTGCAGTACGCGGTGAAGGACCGGGACGTCTACGTGCTGGAGGTGAACCCGCGCGCCTCGCGCACGGTCCCCTTCGTCGCCAAGGCGACCGGCGTGCCGGTGACCAAGATCGCCGCCCGGGTGATGGCGGGAGCTTCCCTTGCCGAGTTCAACCTCAGGCCGCAGCGGCTCAAGCACGTGGCGGTAAAGGAGGCGGTCTTCCCCTTCGCGCGCTTCCCGGGCGTCGACCTGATCCTGGGACCGGAGATGAAGTCGACCGGCGAGGTGATGGGGCTCGACGCGGATTTCGGCCGCGCCTTCGCCAAGTCGCAGCTGGGGAGCGGCACCGACCTGCCGCTCGCGGGGCGCGTCTTCGTCTCGGTCCGCGACCACGACAAGGCGACGGTGGTGGAGCCCTGCCGGCGCCTCGTCGAGATGGGCTTCGCGCTGGTGGCGACGCGCGGCACCGCCACCTACCTCAAGGCCGCCGGCCTCGCGGTGGAAGAGGTCAACAAGGTGCTCGAAGGGCGCCCTCACATCGTCGACCAGATGCTTTCGGGTGAGGTACAGCTCATCTTCAACACGACCGAGGGGGCGCAGGCGATCGCGGACAGTTTCAGCCTGCGGAGGACAGCGCTAACTATCGGAATTCCTTACTATACTACCATCGCCGGGGCGCGCGCGGCGGTGCAGGCGATCGCCGCGCTCCGGGCCGGCAGCCTTGAAGTCGCCTCGCTACAGTCTTACTTTGTTGGGTCATTCGGAGCGCCCCCGGCATCCTAGTCCGGGACGGCGCGGTTTTGACTGTCGCGACTCCCACGAACCTGAGAAGCCCGGGTGCATGAGCAAGATTCCGATGACCGCAGACGGGTTCAACCGTCTGCAGGAGGAGCTGAAGCGGCTCAAGAGCGTGGACCGGCCGGCGATCATCCGGCAGATCGCCGAGGCGCGCGAGCACGGCGACATCTCCGAGAATGCCGAATACCACGCCGCCCGCGAGCGCCAGAGCTTCATCGAGGGTCGCCTCATGGAGCTCGAGGACAAGATCGCGCGCGCCGAGGTGATCGACGTCTCCAAGCTCTCCGGCAAGGCGGTGAAGTTCGGCGCCACGGTGACCCTCGCCGATGAAGAGACCGACGAGAAGACCGCTTATCAGATCGTCGGCGAGGACGAGGCCGACATCAGCAAGGGCCGGCTCTCGGTGACCTCGCCCCTGGCGCGCGCCCTCATCGGCAAGGGCGTGGGCGACAGCGTCGAGGTCTCGACGCCGCGCGGCTCCAAGGCCTACGAGGTTGTGAAAGTCGCGTTCAAGTAGCGCGCGGCCGCTTCCCGACAAAAATTGAGGTTTGTTGACAGGGGCGTGTGAACATTCCTCACGCCACCTCCAGCGGCACGCCCGGCTCGTATTTCGAGGTGCGGATGGCGAGCGCCGTCTTCACGTGGCTCACGTTCGGGGCGGCGGTGAGCTGGGTCGTGAGGAAGCGCTGATAGGCCTCCCAGTCCTCGGCGACGATCTTCAGCAGGAAATCCGCCTCCCCCGCCAGCATGTGCGCCTCGCGCACCTGCGGCCAAGTGCTGACCAGCGCCTCGAAGGCCTTGAGATCTGGCTCCGCCTGGCTCGAGAGCCCGACCTGGGCAAAGACGGTGACGCCGAAGCCCAGTGCCTGCGGGTTGATGTCGGCGTGATAGCCCCGGATATAACCGGCCTCCTCCAGCGCCCGCACCCGTCGCAGGCAGGGCGGCGCCGAGATGCCGGCGCGGTGCGCCAGATCCACATTGGTCATCCGCCCGTCCGCCTGCAGGTCCCGCAGGATTCGGCGATCGATCTTGTCGAGCTTGATCCGTCGCATGGAGAGAGGCCTCGCCGAGACAGGCTGAGCTTTGTAATAATATTACAAGGCTGCCTCCCCGGTGCAACAGCGCTTGCATCGCCGTAAAGCGCCGGCTACCACGCGCGTCGCACTGCCACTCCAGAGGACCCTCGGCACATGACCGCATCCGGCCCTTCGCCGGTTACCTGGGCGATGCATGACGGCAGGATCGGCATGGCGAACCAGGTGCTGGGGCTCGCCGAGGCGGTCGGATATCCGATCGTGGAGAAGCAGGTGGCGCTCCGCGCGCCGTGGCGGCATCTGGCGCCCGCGCTCTGGATTCAGCCGTTGGCGGCGCTTGCACCGGAGGGGGCAGCGCTCGTGCCGCCCTGGCCCGACCTTCTGATTGCCTGCGGCCGGCCGGTGACGGCGCTGGCTCTGGCCGTGCAGCGCCTCAGCGGCGGGCGCACCTTCTGGGTCCAGGTGCAGGATCCCCGCTTCGCTCGGAGGCATGTCGATCTCATCGTGGCGCCGCAGCACGATCCCGCCCGCGGCAACAACGTGTTTCTCACCCTCGGATCCGTCCATCGCGTGACCCCCGCAGTCCTGGAGGCGGCGCGACCGCGCTTCGCGCCGCTGCTGCAGGCACTGCACCGGCCGCTGGTCGGTGTGCTGATCGGCGGCAGCAACCGGGTCTATCGGGTGACCGCCGAGACGATGCGGCGGCTTGGCGAGCAGCTGGCGGCGCTCGCGCGCCTGGGCATGGGAATCGCGGTGACACCGTCCCGGCGCACCGGAGAGGCGGCTCTTCGCGCGCTGCGCCAGCAGCTCGCCGACGTGCCGCACTATTTCTGGGACGGCACTGGCGAGAATCCCTACTTCGGACTCCTCGCACACGCCGACGCGCTTCTGGTCACCGGCGATTCCGTCAACATGGTGAGCGAGGCGGCAGCCACGGGAAAGCCCGTGCATGTGATCGGACTCGAGGGCGGCTCGGCAAAGTTCCGCCGCTTTCACGATCTTTTCCGCGAGCGTGGCATCACGCGACCGTTCACCGGCACGATCGAGCGCTGGAGCTACCCGCCGCTCGACGATACCGCCCGCGCGGCAGAGGAGATCCGCCGCCGGCTCGCTGGCCGGCTCGCCGACGTCGCCTGATCCCATGAGCAGGGCCCTCGTCGCCTATCTCGCCGCGCTCGCCGTCGCGAGCCTGCTGTTCCTGCTGGCGCCGGGCATCGATCTCTGGGCCAGCGGATTGTTCTATCGCGCGGATGGCGGCTTCTTCCTGACGGATTGGACTCCCGTTCGTCTCATCTTCCGGGCGGTGCCCTGGCTGGTGACCGCGCAGATCGTGCTGATCCCACTCCTCGTCTTTGCGGGCTGGTGGCGCGGCCGCGCGCTTTTCGGCATCGATCTCCGCGCCGGCATCTTTCTGCTGCTGGCGCTGGTGCTCGGACCGGGCGTGCTCGTCAACGCCGTGCTGAAGGATCATTGGGGACGCGCCCGGCCAAGCCAGGTGGTGGAATTCGGCGGCAGCAAGGCGTTCACCCCGGCACCGCTGCCGGCGGCGCAATGCGAGCGCAATTGCTCTTTCGTCGCCGGCCATCCGGCAATCGGCTTCGGCCTCATCGCCTATGCCTTTCTCGCGACAGACCCGCGACGCCGTCGTGCCATCGCCGCGGCGGCGATCGGCTTCGGCAGCCTGGTGGGGCTCGTCCGCCTGGCCGAGGGTGGTCATTTTCTCTCTGATGTCGTGTTCTCCGGCCTCCTCGTGGGCGGCCTCACCTGGCTCCTCGCCTGGGCGCTGCTGCAGCGCGATCTCGGCGGCGCCCTCTGGCGCGCGCTCGCTGCGCGTCTAGGCCGATCCGGCGCGCGCTGGGCACTTTACGCGGTGCTGACGCTGGGCGGCGTCCTGCTTGCCTACGCCTTCGCGGATCGGCCGGTGGCACTCTATTTCCACCGGATGAATGGCGGCGAGAGCCCGGTGTTCAAATTCATCACCGGCTTCGGCGTCTCCACCGGCTATCTCGTGGTGACCGCGGCGGCGGCGGCCGGCCTCTGGCTCGCGGCGCGGATCACGCGAGAGACGGCACAAGCGCAACGGCTGCGCGCCTTCGCTCTGGTGCCGCTGTTCCTTTTCCTGTCGATCGCGGTCTCCGGCCTCGTGACCGACCTCCTCAAGGTGGTGTTCGGTCGCGCGCGGCCGAAGCTGCTTTTCTCCCACGACATCTTCGGCTTCGGCTGGTGGGGTACCCAGGCCGATTACTGGTCCTTCCCCTCCGGGCACACCACGACGGTGGTCGCCATCGCCACCGCCCTTTATCTCCTCTGGCCGAGATTCCTGCCGTTCTATGCCGCCTTCGCGGTGCTTGTCAGTGTGAGCCGGGCGATCATCGGTGCTCACTACGTGAGCGACGTCATCGGTGCGACTTTCATCGGAATCGCGGTCACCGCTTATCTTGCGGGGGTCTTCGAGCGCAGCGGCGTCCATCTGCGCGATGCGGCAGCGGGGATCGCGCCCTCGCGGCCGGCGCAGCCTTGGCGCAAGCGACTCCGCCTCAATAGCCCTTGAAGCCCTTGAGCTCCGCGACCAGGAACTCCCGGGTGGTGCCGCCGCCGAGCGGTACGGTGATCCGCCCGACGGAGCCCACCGAGTCGAAATATTTCGGCAGCTCTCCGAGCTGACTGCGCGGTCCCACGAAGAGAAAGCTGCCGCCGGTATGCGGTCCGACATCGGCGGTGAGATCGAACTGGTCATGCACGGTGTGGCCGGGATTCCACTTCAGGACATCGGCCGGCCTGGGCACGGCGTAATAGGACAGCGCCGCCAGCACCTCGCGATTGTCGGAGAGGATACGCTCGCCGGGGTGCTGAACCTGCAACGCCGTCACCGCGCGGCCCAAGGTGGCCCAGCCGCGCAGCCGATGCAGCGGCTCGTACTTTCCCGGGATCTCCCACCCCGCCGCATGGGCGATATCGCGGGCGCCGATCAGCAGCACCGCCGCCACGACATGCAGCACCACCGAGCCGGTGACGAGGACCGCGCGGCCGCGCTGGAGCAGGAACGCCACCACGAGGATCGTCGCGGAGACATAAGTCGGCGCCGACCAGTTGGGGTGCGCCCGGGATAGCAAGCTTACCACCAGCATCATCGCCAGCGTCGGCAGCGCGAAGACGGCCAAGAGCTGCGCGCGTCGGTCCACCAGGACGCGCCGCAGCAGCACGACGATCACCAGCAGCGTCGCGAAAAAGACCGGTCCAAAGACCCCGAACTGCGAGCCGAGAAACTCGCCGAAAGCACCCGGATGCAGCGCGAAGCCGGAAATATCTGCGTTCGCCTCGGTGTGCCGGTAGCTCACGAACTGATGCGTCAGGTTCCAGACGAAGTTCGGCGCATAAATCAGCAGCGCGATCGCCGTCGCCTGCAGGAAATGCCAGAGATGGCGGCGCTCGTCCTTGATGGCGACCAGGAAGATGAGCGCGGAGATCAACCAATAGGCCATCGCATACTTGGCAAGCAGACCAAGCCCGGCTGCGACGCCGACTGCAATCCACCAGAGGGAGCCGCCGGGCTCGCGCGCACGCACGAAGGCGTAGAGCGTCACCGCCCAGCAGAACAGCAGCGGCACGTCGGTGGAAATCACCAGCGCCGAGGCGGAGACGCCGGGCAGCGTGCCATAGGCGATCGCCGACCAGCAGGCGACACGCGCGTCATAGAGCCGCCGCGCCGTCTGATAGACGACGAGCGCCGTGGCGAAATGCAGCAGCGGTGAGGCGACCCGGATGCCGCCGGGGTCGTCGCCAAAGAGCAGGGTGCTGACACGGATCAGCCACGCCACCAGCGGCGGCTTGGAGAAATATCCCCAAGCCGGCGTCAGCGACCAGAGCCAGTATTGCGCCTCGTCCGGGTAAAGATCGAGGCCGCCCACCCTGAGCCAGACCAGCCGCGCCGCCGTCACCGCCAGCAGGACGATGAGGGCGAAGCGCAGCAGGCGCTCTTCCGCGGATATTGTGGCGCCAGCCCGTTGAATTACAGCCATGGATGGGGTTTTTAGATTGAATTGAACCCAAGGTGTAGCATTTGGGCCTTCCGCTTGCTAAGTCAAAGACGGCACCGGCGACCGGTGGCGGAGGCGATGAAGCTAACGATTGAGACCTTCAGTAACGTCAAGGGCGGCAACAGCTTTTATAAGGCGGTGACGCATCCCCTGGCGGCCCGGGCAGTATCTGCTTTGCTTCAGCGCCTCGGCCGACGGCGGGTCGCCATCTATGACCCGCTGGGCCTCGCCGGGGGTCTCGCCGAGTTCTACGAGCTGTCGCGCCTCAACATCGCCGGCTGCTTCGTCCAGGACGTGGGCACCATCGGACGTCCGGTTCTGAGCCACGCCGCCAAGCCGGTGACCGATCTGCGCGACAGCGGCGCCGAGGTGGTGTTCATCACCGCCTTCGACGCGGAACGCCTCGCCGAGCATGTCCGGCACCTGCTGCCAGCGCGCGCCGAAGTGATGAGCCTCGATGCGATCCGTCTGCCGGACGCGCTCATCACCAACAAGCGCGCCTATCTCGACGCCCTCAACTTCGCCACCAACTTCGCATTTTTTCGCGACGCCGACGGCCAGCATACGAGGCTGGTCACTGCCAATTACTGGTCGAACTATGGCGCGTCGGAAGTGAGCCTCTGGCTCGCGCTGTTCGACGAGGCCGGCAGCGTTCTCGCGGAATGGCACGAGCCGGTGCGATCGGGCGCCGCCGCCATCACCCTTGACAGTCGCGTGATCCGCCAACGTTTCAAGCTGCCAGCCTTCACCGGCCAGTTGTTCCTGCATGCGGTCGGCGCCGCGGGCCACGACGTGGTCAAATATGCCCTCGACACCTACAGCGAGGATGAGAGCGACAAGGCCCTCTCCTGCACTCACGACGCCAATTCCTGGCCGAGCGACCTCTACGCCGGGCTGCCGGCGCCACGCAGCGGCGAGCGCGTGATGCTCTGGGTGCAGAACAGCCATCCGCAGCCGATTCCGCCAGGGTCGATCGGACTCAATCTGATGGGCAGGAACGAGATCCGCACGCTTGACCGCACGATCGCACCGTTCGCCACCATGGCACTCGACGTGGCGCGGCTGCTGCCAGACGCTCGGTGGCCCCAGCAGATCGAGGTACAGGCCGGCAAGCACATGGTGCGGCCCCGCTACGAGGTGATCCGCGACCGCCAGCGCCGCATCGCTCACGTCAACGTCGAGCGCGTCGACCTGAAGCCCGATCCCAAACTGGCGGAGCTCGGCAATCTCCTCGGCAAGGGCTATCTGCTGCCGGCGCCGGTACTGCCACTCGCCGCCTGGCGATCTCTCGCGCTGCCGACGCCGATGTCGACCTGCCAGACCGAGCTGCCGCTCGCCGGCATTCTCTACGATGCAGGCGGCCACGAGGTGGCGCGGCATCGTTTCGGCACGCTCGCTCGCCATCACGCGGTGACGCTCGACGTCGACGAGTGGCTGAACGGCACGCCGCTGCCCGCGGGTTATGGCCATATGGAGCTTGCCTATGATCTCGCCGACGGCGGCGTGGCCGACGGCTGGTTGCACGGACTCTTCCGCTACGAGGACCGCGCGAGCGGACACGCGGCGGAGACCAGCTTCGGCGCTCACGTGTTCAACACCGTGCTCACCTACAAGAGCGAACCGCAGTCCTATGCGGGCCGCCCGCCCGGCCTCTCGACGCGGCTCTTCCTGCGGCTCGGCGGCGAGCGTTACGACACGCTCTGCCACCTGATTTATCCTGCCTCGACGCCGTGGCATGCGCTGAGCGAGACCGACCTGATGCTGCATGACCAGAGCGGCACCGAGATCGCCCGTGAGCATGTCCGTATTCCTTGCTCCGGCTCGCTATTCTGGCGCTATAGCGAGATTTTCGATGCCGCGACTCGGGCGAGCGCGGGTGCCGATGCCTATATCGTTATTCGCGACACCACCTGCCGGCTTTTCGGCTATCATGGACTTATTGGCCGCAATGGCGCCTTCAGCCTCGACCACATGTTCGGGTTCTGAGGCGCCAGAGCGGTCTTACTGCGAGATGATCGGTATGACGACTCGTCACCACACCAAGGTGTTGATCATCGGCTCCGGCCCGGCGGGCTATACGGCGGCGGTCTACGCCGCGCGCGCCAATCTGCGGCCGATTCTGGTGCAGGGCCTGCAGCCCGGCGGCCAGCTCACCATCACAACCGATGTGGAGAACTATCCCGGCTTCGCCAACGTCATCCAGGGCCCGTGGCTCATGGAACAGATGCAGAAGCAGGCGGAGCATGTGGGTACCACCATCATCTCCGACATGATCGTGAAAGCCGATCTCTCCCAGCGCCCCTTCGTCTGCACCGGTGATTCCGGCGACATCTATGTGGGAGAGACCGTGATCATCTGCACCGGCGCCCAGGCGCGCTGGCTCGGCGTCGCCGGCGAGGAGGCCTATCGCGGCTTTGGCGTCTCCGCCTGCGCCACCTGCGACGGCTTCTTCTTCCGCGGCAAGGAAGTGGTGGTCGCCGGTGGCGGCAACACCGCCGTCGAGGAAGCGCTCTATCTCACGAACCACGCCAGCAAGGTGACGCTGGTGCATCGGCGCGACAAGCTGCGCGCCGAGAAGATCCTGCAGACGCGGCTGTTCGCCAATCCGAAGATCGACGTCGTCTGGGACAGCGTCATCGACGAGATCGTCGGCGAGGTCGGTCCGCCTGCCCGCGTCACCGGCGTGCGCCTGCGCAACGTCAAGACTGGCGCAAGGCACGTGCTCCCCACCAACGGCTTCTTCGTCGCCATCGGCCATACGCCGGTGACGGAGATGTTCAAAGGCCAGCTCGCCCTCGACGATGGCGGCTACATCCTGACTCGGCCGGATTCGACGGCGACGGAGATCGCCGGCGTCTTCGCGGCGGGCGACGTCAAGGACCGGGTGTTCCGCCAGGCGGTAACCGCCGCGGGCATGGGCTGCATGGCAGCTCTCGAAGCAGAGAAGTTCCTCGCGGCCGAGGAAGCCGCCGGGGCGCTCAAGGCGGCGGAGTGAGCGAACAGCGCAAGCTTCGCCCGACCACTCCCCCCTTGCCGCAGGGCAAGGGTATGGACTGGGACAAGCTCAGGGTCTTCCACGCGGTGGCGGAAGCCGGCAGCTTCACCCATGCCGGCGAGTCGCTGAATCTCAGCCAGTCGGCGGTGAGCCGGCAGATCAGTGCCCTCGAGGAGAGCCTCTCGGTCCCCCTCTTCCACCGCCATGCCCGCGGGTTGATCCTCACCGAGCAGGGCGATCTCCTCTATCGGACCGCGCGCGAGGTTTTCGCCAAGCTCGCCATGACCGAGGCGATGCTGTCGGAATCGAAGGATCGCCCGCGCGGGCCGCTCAAAGTGACGACGACGGTCGCCTTCGGCTCCGGCTGGCTGACACCGCGCATCAGCGAGTTCATGGAGCTCTATCCGGAAATTCAGCTCAGCGTGGTGGTCGACGATGGCGAGCTGGACCTTTCGATGCGCGAAGCGGACGTGGCGATTCGAATGTCGGCGCCGCGCCAGCCCGATCTGGTGCAGCGACATCTGCTGACGATCCGCTATCACATCTACGCTGCGCCCTCTTATACGAAGAAGTACGGGCTGCCGCAGAAGCCCGAGGATCTGGATCGTCATCGGATCATCATCTACGGCACCGACGCGCGGCCGCCGACACGGAACACGAACTGGCTGATCGAAGCCGGCTTGCGACCGGGTTCCGAGCGGAAACCGATCCTCGCCGTCAACAACGTGCAGGCGATTTTCCGCGCGGTCTCCAGCGGCATCGGCATCGCGGCGCTCCCCGACTACATGGCCCAGGACGCCGCCGATCTCGTGCGCCTGCTGCCGGATCTTGCCGGCCCCGAGGTCGAGGCCTATTTCGTCTATCCGGAGGAGCTCAGAACCTCCAAACGCATTGCCGTGTTCCGCGATTTTCTGCTGCGCAAAGTCGCCGAGTCGAAGAACCTCTGAGTTCTTGCTGCGCCGCGCACCGACTCCGTTCGGGCCCGCGCAAGGTATGGAATTTCCTCCCGACACCCGCGATTTTTCGCAGAAATCTGCGGTGGAGCGAGGGTTGCGGTTTTTGCAACGGTGAATCCCGAAATTACCCCTGGCGCCTCTGCGCCTAGCGCCGCATTTTGCATTCGCAACATGGATTTCGCTGGTGTGCGCTCTGCGACGCCGGCAACGAGTTCTCGGGCCTTGTGCCCGGGAAGAGGGTCTTCGGACCCTTACGTCTCCCAGACGTGAAGCCTCCCTGTTCAAACTGCCCCCGGCGCAAGTCGGGGGCTTTCTTTTTTGCCTTTGGTGCGCGTCAGCCGAAGAGGCGCACGCCGAAGCGGTGGCGAGCCAGGGCGAAAGCCGCGACTGCCAGCGCGGCGACATAAGCCAGATGTCCGACAGCCACGAGCGGAGCGAGCCCGATGCCGGCGGTGAGCGGCCGCACGACGGCGATGAGATGGGTCATCGGCAGCACCCAGGCGATCGCCTGCACGAACCAGGGAAAGCGCGCCACCTCGAAGAAGGTGCCCGAGAACATGAACATCGGCGTCACCCAGAACGTGAAGAAATAGGCGAAGACGTCCCAGGTCTTGGCGTGCGCGGTGACGACGAGTCCACAGCAAGCGAAGCAGACCGCCCCCAGCGCCAGTACGGGAAGCGCGAACAGCACGCCCCAGACACTGCCGATGCCGCCCCAGATCGCGCCCACCGCAATGACGCAGATGGACGCGAAGACGCCCTTGGTGGCGGCCCAGGCCATCTCCCCCAGCATCAGCTCGGTGAGCGTCACCGGTGTCGCCAGGATCGCATCCCAGGTCCGCTGCAGGCTGACGCGGGCATAGGTGCTGATGGTGGATTCGAAGCTGGCCGCAAACATCGCCGCGTAGGCCATCATCCCCGGCACGACGAAGTGCAGGTAGCTCATGCCGCCGACCCGATCGATCACGGCACCGAGCCCATAGCCGAACGCGAACAGGAAAATCAGCGGATCGAGCACGTTGGTCGTGAGCGACGGCCCGATCAGCCGACGCCAGACCAGCGCATTGCGCCGCCAGACGGCCTGGCTGTAGCGGTTGACCGCGAGCACGCTCATCTCATCCTCCCTGGCGCAGGCTATGTCCGGTGAGGCGCAGGAAAACGTCCTCGAGATTGGCCTCCCGGCGCAGATAGGTCGATGTTGGCGGCAGACGCCGCTGCACCTCCGCAGGATCGTTGGCATAGTAGAGCACCGCATCACCGATGTCGTTGCGCTCGAGCCCTTCCTCGTCAAAGCCCTCCGGCAGCGGCTTCGGAATCTCGAAGACATGGCCGCGCACGTGACGGTCGATCAGCTCCCGCGGCGAACCCTCGTCGAGCAACTGGCCACCATCGATGATGATGATGCGGTCGCAGAGCCGCTGCGCCTCGTCCATGTAATGCGTGGTCAGCAACAGCGTCTTGCCCTCTCGCTTGAGGTCAAGGAGGCGGCGCCAGATCAGCACGCGCGCCTGCGGATCGAGGCCGGTGGTAGGCTCATCCAGGATGATAAGCTCGGGATTGGCGATCAATGCCCGGGCGATGATCAACCGACGCTTCATGCCGCCCGAGAGCTGCATCACCTTCGCGCCACCGCGGTCGCCGAGCTGCATGAACTCCAGGAGCTTCGGCACCCTTGCGGCGGTCTCTGCCGCAGGAAGGCCGAAATAGCGACCATAGACCTCTAGGTTCTGGCGCACCGAGAGATCGGGATCGAGATTGTCCTCCTGGGGCACCAGCCCGACCCGCTCGCGCATCGAGCGACCGAGAACCGCTGGCGGCTTGCCGAACAGGCGGAGCCGGCCGGCAGTCGGCACCGCTGTCGCGGTGATCATGCGCATGATCGTCGTCTTGCCGGCGCCGTTCGGCCCTAACAGGCCGATGCAGGCTCCCGCTGGAATCGAGAAGCTGACCCCGCGCACAGCGTGCACTGCGCCATAGCGCTTTTCCAGCGCTTCCGCCTCGATCACGGGCGGTCTGGCCGTGGCTAGCCCCTCCACGCCACGCCCCCTCGCGCAAGACACATGAACGCCCCTGCCGATCGTGCCGCCTTCGACGCCGGAACGTAGTGCTAGCACATCTTGCGCGGCCCTGGTCCAAGAGACCGGGGCGCTCTCTCACCCGTCGGAGATCAGCTCCGAGATCAAGTCCCGCCCTTGCTGGAAAGCGCCTTCGCCCATTTCATGAGATGCTCGGCGGCGGCGACGATCTCGCCGTGCTGGTTGAAGACCTCGACGGTGGCAACACTGCGGCGCTTCTCCTCGTCGATGCGGGCGACGGTGTAGCGAACAGTGATCGTGTCCCCGAGCTTCACCGGCTTCAGGAAGCGGACCTTGTCGTAGCCGAGCGAGACCGGGAACTCGGTAAGATCCTTGCGGTGGATGATATGGGCGATGCTGATCGTGGAAGCGGTCGACATATAGCCCACCAGCAACGCGCCGTGGGCGATGCGCGTGCCGATCGAGGATTTCTCCTTCATGTACTGCTCGTTGACATGGGTGTCGCTGAAATCGCCGGTGATCCCGGCGAAGAGCGTGACATCGGTCTCGCCCACCGTCTTCGAGAAATGGAATTGCTGACCGACCTCAACGCTGGTGATGGGCATCGCTGGACTCCTTCGTGCAAGTCACTGATGGATGACGCCGAGCTGGGCGAAAAGATCGTAGATCCGCTTGGAGTAGTCCGCGATGGAGTTCCGCCCGACGGTGGCGCCAGACCTCCGCCAGATGGACCCGCGCCTCTTCCAGCCCGGGATCATGGGCCTCGAGCAGGATCTCGCAGCTCGGCCCCGGCGCTATCGCAACGAGCGCCTCAAGGCTTGGTACGAGGCGCGGAACGCCTGAGCTAACCCAGCGCCTCGAAAGCACGCAGGAAGAAATCCAGGCCGCCGAAATTGCCTGACTTGAGCGCAAGCGCGAGGGTCGGCTCGTCAAGGGTGGTGGTCCAGGGGACGCCGGGATCGATCTGCGGGCCGATCCGAAGGCCGGTGACACCGAGCACCTGCACCACCGCCCCTGAGGTTTCGCCGCCTGCGACCACCAGGCGCCGCACACCGCGATCGACGAGGCCGCGCGCGATGGCGGCGAGCGCCTTCTCCACCAGGGCGCCGGCGCGCTCGCGACCGAGTTTCTGCTGCACGGCGCCGACTTTCTCGGGCGGCGCGCTCGCCGAGATCAGCACCGGGCCCGCCTTCAGTTGCGGCGCAGCCCAATCGAGCGCCTTCGCTGCCAGATCCTCGCCCTCGGCGAGCGCCAGCGGATCAATGTCGAAGACCGGGCGGTGCCGACGCATCGCCGCCACCTGAGCCAGGGTCGCGGTGGAGCAGGAGCCGGAAATGACCGCCGACAATCCCTCGACCTTCGGCAGGTCCGCAGCGGAGGTGCTGGGCTGCAGCAAACCCCGGCGGCGGAAATTCTCGGGCAGACCGAGGGCGATGCCAGAGCCGCCGGTGACGAGCGGCAGCTCCGCGAGAGCACTACCGAGAGCGAGCAGGTCATGATCGCCGATCGCATCGCAAATCGCGTGACGGACGCCCTGCTGCTTCAGCGTGGTGAAGGTATCGCGGATGGCGCTCTCACCCTTCGCCACTGTGGAAGCCGGCACCAGCCCGACCTTGTGCCGCGTCTGCCGCGCCAGCACGCGCACGAGGGAAGGATCTCGCATCGGCGTCAGGGGATGATCGCGCATGCCGGATTCCGACAGGAGCACGTCGCCGACGAAGAGATAGCCCTTGTAGATGGTGCGTCCATTCTCGGGAAAGGCCGGGCAGAAGATCGTGAAGTCGCTGCCGAGCGCGTCAAGCAGCGCGTCCGCCACCGGCCCGATATTGCCTGCATCGGTGGAATCGAAAGTGGAGCAGTACTTGAACAGCACCTGACGGACGCCGGCCCGCTTCAGCCAGTCGAGCGCGGCAAGCGCCTGGCGCACGGCCTCGCTGGCGGGGATCGTTCGGCTCTTGAGGGCGATGACGATCGCATCGACATCGGGCACCGCCGCTCCAGGCCTCGGTACATCGATGAGCTGCACCGTGCGCATACCCTGACGCACCAGCGTATTGGCAAGATCAGTAGCGCCGGTGAAATCATCGGCGATGGCGCCCAGCAGCATGGTCATGCCTTGGTCCTGATTGCTGATGACACGCGCCACCAGCTTAAGATGAAATGCCGCTCGTCACGATATCGCCCGCTTTGCCGGCGGGCGCACGGCAAGGTGCTGCTGGCGCACCGGCCAGAGTGCAGAGAGCTCTCGGGCAGCTGCGCGGAGCGCCGGCACCATCTCGGTGATGCGCACGGGTGTCACGCGCACGCTGGGGCCCGCGATGCTGACGGTGCCCACCGCCAGCGCATCCTCGGTGGTGCCATCATGGATCACCGCCGCAACCGCGGCAACGCCGGGCTCCGCCTCCTCGCTCACCACGCCATAGCCGCGTTCGCGCGTCTTGCGGAGATCCCCCAGAAGCTCCTCAACGCTGTGAATCGCCTTGGGGCCGACAGGCGCGGTGTCGAAGCCGTGTTGCAGCGCGATCCGCATCGCCTCGGGCTCCGGCAGGCTGGCGAGCCAGGCCTTGCCGGTCGCCGTCGCATGCAGCACCACCTCGCGCCCCATGATCGGATCGTAGCGCAGGCTCGCGCGCGCGCCTTGCGCCTTCGCCACCCAGGTCAGGGATTCGCCGTCCACCACGGACATGCGCACCAGCTCCTCAGTCTCCTTGGCGAGGGCGTCCAGCACCGGCTGGCAAAGCTCCGGCAACTTGGTGGCGGCGAGAAAGCGAAAGCCCAGCGTCACCAGACGCATGGTGGGCTTGTAGCGCTGCGTCACCAGATCCTGCATGACGAAGCGGCGCGCAGTCAGCGTCATCAGCAGCCGATGAGTGGCGCTCTTCGGCAGGCCGAACTGCTCGCTGATCACGCTGAGCGGCATCCCCTCGGGGTGATCCGCCAGCACCTCGAGGATCTCGAGGCACCGGTCGACCGATCCGACACTGAAACCTGCCATGGGCGGTCATCCATTTTTTCGGTAGTGCGGCCGCGCGTTTAAACTTGAACGAAGTTCCAATTGTGAACTAGGTTTCAGAATACGAAGCCGGAGCCTCCTGTCAAGCCGAGGACCGAGCTGCTCCTATGATAGTAGGGGCGGATGGCTTGCGGCTCGACCATTGAAGCGCGCCAGTGCCGGCTCGGGATCGGTTAAGGTCGGGATCCCTATTCGAGTTGAGAGTCTCTTCATGGGCATGGCCTCCGAACCCCACCTCCGCGACGCCATCTGCGAGCTCGGCGCCTCGCTCTTCAGCCGCGGCCTCACTTTCGGCAGCGCCGGCAATATCAGCGTGCGTCTCGGCGACGGCTGGCTGATGACGCCGACCAACGTCTCCCTCGGACGCCTCGACCCCGCACGGCTCGCCAAGCTCGATGGCGCTGGCAATCTCCTCTCCGGCGACGCCCCCACCAAGGAGAGCGTCCTCCATCGCGCGATGTACAGCGAACGGCCGGGCGCGGGCGCTGTCGTCCATCTCCACTCGACCCATTCGGTGGCGGTCTCATGCCTCGACGGTATCGATCCCGCCAATGTGCTCCCCCCGATCACCGCCTACTACGTGATGCGGGTCGGACGGCTGCCTCTGGTTCCCTACCACCCGCCGGGCGACCGCGATCTCGCTGAGGCCGTGCGCCGGCTTGCCGGCAAGCATCATGCGGTGCTGCTGGCTAATCACGGACCAGTGGTCGCTGGCACTTCACTCGACGCGGCCGCCAACGCGATCGAAGAGCTGGAGGAGACGGCGAAGCTCTTTCTGCTGCTGCGCGGCTCGAAGACACGGCCGCTCACCGATACCCAGGTGGCGGCGCTCTCAGCCTGAATCCCGAATCGCGAGGACAGACCACCGTGCCGAAGCTCGCCGCCAATCTCAGCATGATGTTCCAGGAAGTGGCCTTCCTTGACCGCTTTGCCGCCGCCGCCGCGGCGGGTTTCCGCGGCGTCGAATTCCTCTTCCCCTATGAATTCCCGGCCGCCGAGATTGCGATGCGACTGAAGCAGCACGGTCTGACGCAGGCGCTCTTCAACCTGCCGCCCGGCGATTTCACCAAGGGCGAGCGCGGCATCGCCGCGCTTCCCGGGCGCGAGCGTGAATTTGCCGAGGCGATCGAGCGCGGCATCGAGTATGCGCTGGCCACCGGTTGCAGATGCCTCCATGCCATGGCCGGGCTCTGGCCGGCGGATCGCCAGAAGGCGGAGGCGGTGCCGACCTATGTCGCCAATCTCCAGCGCGCTGCCGATCGCGCGGCAAAGCATGGCATTACCGTGCTGATCGAGCCCATCAACACTCGCGACATTCCTGGCTACTACCTCAATACCTCCGTGCAGGGACTGCAGATCCTGAAGCAGGTCGACCGTCCCAACGCCAAGCTGCAGCTCGACCTCTATCACTGCCAGATCATGGAGGGGGATCTCGCGATGCACATCAAGAACCTCGCCGGCGAGTTCGCCCATGTGCAGATCGCCGGCGTGCCCGATCGGCATGAGCCCGATCTTGGCGAGGTCAACTATCCCTACTTGTTCGAGCTCCTGGACAGCACCGGCTACACCGGCTGGATCGGCTGCGAATACCGGCCGGCAGGCAAAACCGAGGCAGGCCTTGGCTGGGCGCACCCGTGGGGCATTGGAGCCGCCCGATGAGCCTCGCCGGCCGCGGTGCGGTCGCGATCTGGAACGACATCACCCCGGAAGGCCGGGCCAATTTCTACGCCTGGCATGGGCTCCAGCATATGCCGGAGCGGGTCGGCATTCCCGGCTTCTTGCGCGGCCGGCGCTATGTGGCGATCCAAGGCGCACCTGAGTATTTCACTCTCTACGAAGCGGAAAGTCCGGAGGTCGTGAGCGGCCAGGACTATGCCCGTCGACTCAACCATCCGACCCCCTGGACCGCGGAATCGATCCGGCATTTCCGCAATGTCAGCCGATCGATCTGCGGCGTCGCCGCTTCCTTCGGCGAGGCGCAAGGCGGCCTCATTGCGACGCTGCGCTACGACGTGCCCGATGAAGGCGCCGACCGACATCGCGGCGAGCTTGCGCGGCGCGTCCTGCCCGTGCTCGCGGAAGCGCCGGGCATCGCCGGTGTCCATCTGCTGATTGCCGACCTAACCGCGAGCAAAATCGAGACCGAGGAGAAGAAGACGCGCGGGAAGCCTGATTTGGTGCCGCGCTGGATCCTGCTGGTGGAGAGCTGGGACGATATCGACGGCTTCCATGCACTTTGCCGGCGAGAGCTTGGCGATGACCTGCTCAAGACGCTCGGCGCCAGCGGCCCCGCCGAGTACGGGCTCTACCGCCTCCAGAGCTCGCGCAGCAAACTGCCCTGGGGCGCCGGCTGACTCAGGTTGCCAGCACGTACCGGCCGGGCGCATCGGCGAGCGCGGGAAAGCCGTGCTCGGGATTTCCCATGGCCGGCGGCGGCACTGCCGCGCCTGATCTCTGAACCAACCACTCGATCCAGGCCGGCCACCAGGAGCCGGGACTGGGCTTGATCGAGGCGGCCCAGGTCTCGGGATCGGAATAGCGACCCTCGGCGGGACGGGTCGCGATGCGGAATGAGCGGTGCGGATGGCCGGGCTCGCTCACGATCCCCGCATTATGCCCTCCCGAGGTCAGGACGAAGGTGACCTCGGTGTCGGTCAGGAGATGGATCTTGTAGACCGAGCGCCAGGGCGCCACATGGTCGGTCTCCGTTCCCACCGCGAAGATCGGCACGCGGATGTCCGAGAGCGCCACCGGCCGCCCGTTCACGGGGTAGCGCCCTTCCGCGAGATCGTTCTCCAAGAAGAGCCGACGCAGATATTCCGAATGCATGCGGAAAGGCATCCGCGTCGCATCGGCATTCCACGCCATGAGATCGGTCATCGGCGTGCGTTCGCCCAGCATGTACTGCCGCACCATCTGCGACCAGATGAGGTCGTTGGAGCGCAGCAGCTGAAAGGCGCCTGCCATCTGGCGGGTATCGAGATAACCCTGCTCCCACATGGTGTCTTCGAGATAGGCCACCTGGCTCTCGTTGGTGAAGAGCATCAGCTCGCCCGCCTCGGTGAAATCCGTCTGTCCGGCGAAGATCGTCATGCTCCGGAGCCGGTCGTCGCCATCCCGCGCCATCTGGGCACCGGAAACCGACAGAAGCGTGCCGCCAAGGCAGTATCCGCAGGCATGCACCTTCTGTCCCGGTACCACTGCGTTGATCGCCGTCAGCGCGCTCTCGACCCCGAGGTGCCGATAGTCGTCCATGCCGAAGTCGCGGTGGTCCGCGGTTGGATTGCGCCAGGAAATCATGAAAACCGTGAACCCCTGACTCACCAAGTGCCGCACCAGCGAATTCTGCGGCGAGAGATCAAGGATGTAGTACTTCATGATCCAAGCCGGCACGATCAGCACCGGCTCCGGCCGCACTGTCGCGGTGGTCGGAGCGTATTGGATGAGCTCGATGAGCTCGTTCCGGTAGATCACCTTGCCCGGCGTTACCCCGACGTCGCGGCCAACCAGAAAATTTTCGGTGCCAACCGGCGGTCGACCCGCCACCGCGCGTTCCCAATCTTCGACGAGGTTGAGCGCGCCGCGCACGAAATTCTGTCCACCCTCCGCCAGCGTCTTGGCCAGGATCTCCGGGTTGGTCCACGGGAAGTTGGACGGGGAAAATACATCGAGGATCTGCCGCGTGGTGAACTCGACCACGCGCTCATGGGCAGGGTCGACGCCGCGCACGCCCGTCGTCGCGTTGTGCCACCATTGCTGGCACAGAAGAAAGCTCTGATACATCGTGTCGAAGGGCTGCTGCCGCCATGCCGGGTCGGAGAAGCGCCGGTCGCTTGCCAACGGCTCGATGCAGCCGGCGCAGTCTGGCTCGCGCGCGCGCCGTGCCAGATAGATCAGCAGCCGCGCCCACTTGCGCGCCGCCTTCTCCGCCAGCCCCTGCTGCTTGCCGGGCGCATTGGCGAGATGCATCAGCCAGTCCGAGAAGGCGAGCCTGAGTGCCGCCGGGGAGATCGAGAGCGTGAGGCGCGCCTGGGTCGCGTGCATCAGGCGATCGAGCGTTTCGGTCCGCGCGATGTCGATGTCGAAGCCGTCGGGATCCATCGCGGGCGCCTCTGCCGGTGCGGATTTGACGGCGCTCGTCAGCGGCGCGGTGTCCATGGTCGCCTCCTTGGCAGAAATTAGCGCAGCGAGACCGACCCTGCCGCGCTCGTTGGAATATTTATGGGTCCGGCGGCGGTTGGCACCTTGACGCAGGTCAATGTCGGTTTGATGGCGAGCGGCGCGGTCATTTCGGCACCGAAATTCGTCGATTTGACGCAGATCAAGGAGCCGCAGGTTTGGATTGCGTAATTTTTATCGATGGTCCGGTCATTCGCGGCAGCGCCGCTCACATCCCGAGACATCGAGATTGCTTATGCGCTGATCCGTGCCTGGCATGCGACGGTCAGCCTCGATTCCTGGCGCGATTTCGCCCGGGCGGTGATCGGCAGCCATGCGCCGCAACAGGGCATCATCGCCATTCGCAATGAGGCGGGGTATCTCTGTGGGCTCTTTGTCTTCCGGGCCGAGCCGGATCTGCATCACGGCCGGGCGCTTGTCGTCGACCCCGTGGCGGCGCTGGACGTCATCGACGTGAAGCCGGTGGTGCAGGCGATGGTGGAGACCGCGGAATCAATGGCTGCACGACTTGGCTGCGAGGTCGCACGTTTCCGCATCCCGGCGCCCCAGGGCTGGATGGCACAGCAGCTGCAGGGAGCTGGTCACCATGTGGAGGCGAACGTCCTCAGCACGCCAATCGCCTTCACCGCGAAGCTGAGCTGACGGGTGCTCCCGGGCTAACCGTCCTAATTCAAGCCAGCCGCAAGGCCCTCCAGCCGCTCGCGGTCGGCGACCGTCACGCTTCCGGCATCCGGCACCTTGATGCAACCGCTCTTGCGCAGCTGCGTAAAGGTGCGGCTCACCGTCTCGGTAGTGAGACCAAGATAGTCGGCAATGTCGGTCCGGGTCATCGGCAGGGAGATATCTTCATCGTCCCTGTGGCTCGCGCGGTCGGAAAGCATCAGGAGAAAAGAAGCGATCTTCTCCGCGGCGGTCTTGCGGCCGAGCAGAACCATTTGATCCTGCGCCGAGCTGAGTTCGTTCACCGTGAGCCGCAGGAGATTCTGCTCCATCCTCGGAAAGCGCTCGAGCAGGCCGCGCAGCTGATGCCGCCCGAAGCGGCAGAGGTTCACCTCGGTGACTGCCTCGGCGCTATAGACGTAGCTGCCCTCGAGGGCGAGACCGGCGAAATCGCCAGGGAAAAGGAAGCCGGTAATCTGCCGCCGGCCATCCGGCAGCAGCTTGAAGATCTTGGCAGTGCCCGAGGTGATGGTCACCACGTTATCCGCCGCCTCACCCTCGTCGAAGATGACGTCCCCGGCCGAAACATGCTGGCGTGTGGCGCAGGCCGCGAGGCGACTGATTTCGCCGTCGGGAACTCCGCTACAAAGGCTGCGGGCGCGCAACGTGCAGCTCGCACAGGTTGCAACCTGCCGGGCGAGGATCGAGTTCGTCCTGCTAACCGCTGTTTCGGTGCCAATTGCCAGGGACATTTAGGATCTCCTTCCCACAGGAGGTAGCCTCGATATGAAAAGAAGATTACGCATGTAGTCAGCTAGCGCGGTATTCGGAGATATCCTTAAGGGAAACTACGTATGCCCTTGCGATTGGGCGCAGAAACTACTTGGCCCGCAGCGGCGGAACGTGCGGCACCGCAAGAGGATCGCAGGCCGCGAGCACCGGTCGCCGGCGGCCGCTTCTCACGGCAGCCATCGCTTCTGCTCCAACGTTGATCTGCATCAAGGGCAATCGGGCGGGTCGTGCTTAAGTTTTAACTGTTGGAGCGATGCCGCTCCTCAGCGCCAAGATGGCGCTACTGCCCGCCGGGAAAAGCGCAGATGCCCTATGCACGCAACGCCGATTTGCCGGCCCCGGTCCGCAACCATTTGCCGGCCGAGGCGCAGGAAATCTATCGCGAGGCTTTCAACCACGCCTGGGACGAGTACGGGTCGCGCGAGCCCGCCCGGCGCGAGGAAATCGCCCATCGCGTCGCGTGGTCGGCGGTGAAGCGGAAGTACTATAAGGCCGACGGTCAATGGCTTCCGATCGAGGGCCTCGAAAGACCGTCCCCACGCAGGCGCCGCGCTTAGCATCACAGAAGTTCGCGGCGATCTTCGAATCAGGAGGTGCAGCGATGAGCAGCAGGAGCAAGGGAATGGAGAAGGACAGCATGCCAGGTGTCGCGGCCGGCCAAGCATTTTGGCAATCCGCACTCCGCCAGGGCGGTGACTGGCTGCAAGGACGACCCGAGATCTTCGCCCAATTCCAGCGCGCGACGGAAACTTGGATCCGCCATCGTGGCGAGGATTATCAGCGAGGTCTCGCGGCCGCGACGCAGATGGCCGCGTGCCGCGACATTAACCAGGCAGCGGCAATTCAGCAGAAATGGCTCGCCGACTGCGCCCAGAGCCTCTGGGCCGACTGGATGGCGATGGTGACGCCCATGACGGAGCCAAGGCAACGTCGCGCATCCTCTGCGGCCGCGGGATCCGTCGAGGTCGAGAGAGCCTCTGAGCCGGCCGCCGACTGAAACTTATCTCTTGGCTTTCTGGGAGAAAATTGTCATGCGACGGATGTCGGAACTCGTGAGGCATCAGGATCCGGTGGTGCTGCGACCGACGGCGACGGTCCGACAAGCGTGCGAGCGCATGCGCGCACGCGGCATCGGCGCAGTGCTGGTGACCACGAAGGACGGGCAGCTGGTCGGTATCTTTACCGGCCGCGATGCCGTTGGGCGGGTGCTGGCGGAGGGCCGTGACGCCGCCAAGACCACGCTCGCCGAGGTGATGACCGCCGAGCCGCATACCATGGCGCCCGACCAGACCGCCATCGAGGCGTTGCGCATGATGCAGGATCGCGGGTTTCGCCATCTCCCCATTGTCAAGGATGACAGGGTGCTGGGGGTGGTTTCCCGCGGCGATTTCCGCGGGCTGGAGCAGGACCGGCTCGAGGAGGAAACCGTGCTATGGGAACGGATCTAGCCGCAGACTGGCGAAGGGTCTTGAGATGAGGCGCTTATTGGCGATTGCGCTTCTCTTAGCAGCCGCGGCTTTCGCCTCCCCAGCCTCTGCGCAGCATCACGACGGCGGTCATTGGAGCGACGGGCGTGGCGGCTGGCACGATCATGACGGCTGGCATGGCGACATCCATCATTTCGACTACGGCTATTGGAACGGCGGCCACTGGTGGCACGGCCGCTATGGTGGGCGGCTTGGCTGGTGGTGGATCGTCGGCCCGGACTGGTACTGGTACCCGAGGCCGATCTATCCCTATCCCAGCCCCTATATTCCGCCTGGTCTCGCTGCCGGGTGGTGGTACTGGTGCGACGCCTATCAGCAATATTATCCTTATGTCGGCGCCTGCCCGTCGGGATGGCGGCCGGTGCCAGCGGGATGACCGGAAGAGACGGAGTCTTCAGGAAGTGAGCGCCGCCGCGAGTCGATCCATCGTATGACGGAACGCCGCGAGGATGCGGCCCTCGGCGCGATGACGACATTCCTCAACCACCCAGCGCCCACCCACCATCACGTCGCGCACAACCGGCGGCGCGCTGGCGAAGATCAACGAATCCATCAGCAAGTCGCCACCGCGTCCGTAGAGCGCCGGCGCGTCGGCATCGAGGACCAGGAAGTCCGCCCGCCGGCCGGCCTCGATAGCGCCGATCGGACGCGCGAGCGCCTGGGTGCCGCCCTCGAGGGCCTTCCGCCACAGTGCCGTTCCCGCCGATCCCTCCGGTGATTCCGACGCCAGCGCCCGCCGCTGCCGCCGCAATCGCTCGCCATAGTCCAGCCAGCGCAGTTCCTCGACCGGATTGACCGAGACATGGCTGTCGGAGCCGATACCCCAGCGGCCGCCAGCCTCGCGATACGGTTCCATCGGAAAGAAACCGTCGCCGAGATTGCCCTCGGTGCTGGGACAGATGCCGACCACCGCACCGGTTGCCGCCGCGGCCTTCGCCTCCGCGGTTTCCATGTGGGTGGCATGCACCAGACACCAGGCCGCATCGACGGCGGCGTGCTCCAGCAGCCAAGCGACCGGCCGCTGTCCGCTCCAGGCGATGCACTGCTCCACCTCGGCGGTCTGCTCGGCGATGTGGAGATGGATGGGCGCGGTCGGATCCAGCCGTCGCATACCCTCGGTCGCCCGGGAAAAATCCTCCGGCGGCACCGCACGCAGCGAATGCGGCGCGATCCCAATGCGGAGATCGGGATTCCCGTTCCGCGACCCGACCAAGGCGGCAATCATCTCCAGGAGGCCGTCCACTTCCACAATGAAGCGGCGCTGACCTAGCGAGGGAGGCGCGCCACCGAAGCCGTTGGCGCGGTAGAGCACCGGCAGGAGCGTCAGACCGATCCCCGCATCCGCAGCGGCATCGACGACGGCCGTGCTCATCGCCAGGCGATCGGCATAGGGCGCACCGTCACGACCATTGTGGATGTAGTGGAACTCGCCGACCGCGGTATATCCCGCCTTCAGCATCTCCACGTAGAGCTGCGCGGCGATCGATCGGACGTCCTCCGGCTCCAAGACCGCAAGGCAGCGGTACATGATCTGCCGCCAGCTCCAGAAATCGTCGCCGCCTGTGCCCGAGCGCTCGGTGAGACCCGCGAAAGCGCGCTGGAAGGCGTGCGAGTGCAGATTCGGCATGCCCGGCAGCAGCGGCCCGGCACAACGCTCCGCACCGCCAGGCTCGACACCGGCTTCGACGGCGGCGATGTTGCCGGCGGTATCGAGATCGATTCGCACTCGGCTCGCCCAGCCGATCGGCAGCAGCGCCGTCTCGGCGAAGAGCGCCGTCACGAGGCCGCCCCCGACGCGGGGTAGAGATGACAGGCGACGCCCCGCTCGGGCGTCACCTGGACCCATTGCGGATAGACGCGCCGACAGATCTCCGTCGCGTGCGGACAGCGCGGATGGAAATGGCAGCCACTGGGCGGCGCCAGCGCCGAGGCCACCTCGCCTTCGAGCTTGGCCATGATCACCTTGGCCTTGGGATCGGGCACGGGCGAGGCGCTGCGCAGCACCCGGGTGTAGGGATGCAGCGGCTCGTCGAAGATGTCAGGCACCGGACCACGCTCGACGATATGGCCGAGATACATGACGGCGACCGCGCTGCAGAAATGGCGAACCACGCCGAGGTCGTGCGAGATGAAGATGAAGCTGAGGCGCCGACGCTCCTGCAACCCGCGCAGCAGCACGAGGATCTGCGCCTGGATCGAGACATCAAGCGCGGAAACCGGCTCATCTGCCACGATGAGCTCAGGCTGCAGCACCAAGGCACGCGCAATGCCGATGCGCTGACGCTGGCCGCCGCTGAACTCGTGCGGATATTTCTGTGCGGCATCGTTTGGCATGCCGACCTCCGCCAGCACCGCGCGCACTGCCGCCTCGATCTCGGCGGCGGTTCCCATGCCGTGCACCAGCATCGGCTCGCCCAGCGTCTGGCCGATGGTTCGGCGCGGATTGAGCGACGAATAGGGATCCTGGAACACGATCTGGATGGCACGTCGGAGTTGCCGCAGTCGGCGGGCGCCGGCTGATCGAATGTCTTCACCCTTGAAGCGGATACTGCCTCTATCGGGTTCGATAAGGCGCAGGATGGCGCGACCTGCCGTCGATTTGCCGCAGCCGGACTCGCCCACCAGACCAAAAGCCTCCCCTGTCCGCACGGTGAAGGAGATTTCGCTGAGGGCGCGCACATGACCGGAGGCGCTGCCGAGGAAACCGTGACGTGCCACGAATGTCTTGCTGAGCCCCTCGACCTCGAGCAGCGCCTCGCTCATGCGCGCCCCGCAGTGCCGTCACCGGCTCGCACCCAGCAGCGGGCGAAATGGCCGGCGGCGCCTGGTGGCACCACCAGCGGCGGCACCTCCGCCTCGCAGCGCGCAACCTTGAAGGGGCAGCGCGCGGCATAGCGGCAGCCCGCCGGCATCGCGGTGATCGGAGGGACCTGGCCGGGGATCGGCTTCAGGTCGACCGCGTCGCGGTCGACACGCGGGATCGAATGAAGCAGCGCCTCCGTATAGGGATGCAGAGGCGCTGCAAAGAGCTCCTCGACGGTGGCAAGCTCGACGATATCTCCCGCATACATGACGGCGACGCGGTCGGCGATCGAGGCGACGACGCCCAGATTGTGGGTGATGAAGATCATCGCCATGCCGGTCTCGGCCTTGAGCTCGGCGAGAAGCGCCAGCACCTGGGCCTGGATGGTGACATCGAGGGCGGTCGTCGGCTCGTCAGCCAGCACCACCGAGGGACTGCAGGCGAGCGCCATTGCAATCATTACCCGCTGACGCATCCCGCCGCTGAATTGGTGCGGATAGTCGTCGAAGCGGCTGGCGGCGGAGGGAATTTTCACATGCTGCAGTAGCTCCAATGCCCGGCCGCGCGCCGCCTTCTGCGAGAGATCGGTGTGGTAGCGCAGCGCCTCCGCCACCTGGAACCCAATCGGCAGCACCGGGTTCAGCGACGTCATCGGCTCCTGGAAGATCATGGCGATGCGATTTCCCCGCACCTTCTCCATCCCTTCCTCGTCGAGACCGAGGAGGTCGCGCCCGTCGAGGATCACACGGCCGGAGGCGACCCGGCCATTCGCCCTCGGCACCAGGCCCATGATCGAGAGCGCGGTAATGCTCTTGCCGCAGCCGGACTCGCCGACCAGCGCCAGCGTCTCGTTGCGGGCAAGCGAGAAGCTCACGTTGCGCACCGCCGGATACCAGGCGCCGCCGATGCGGAACTCGGTGGTGAGATCCTCGACCGCAAGCGCCGGCATCGCGCGGTCCTCACTCATGGCGGAGCCGCGGATCGGTCGCGTCGCGCAGCCCGTCGCCCAGCATGTTGAGACCCAGCATGATCACCAGGATGGCGAGGCTCGGGAAGATCGCGAGCCATGGCGAGTCCAGGATGTTCTCGAAGCCCTCGCGGATCATACCGCCCCAGGTCGGCGTCGGCGGCCTGACGCCGAGGCCAATGAAGCTCAGCGACGCCTCGGTGCGGATCGCCGTCGCCAGCCAGAGCGATGCCATCACCAGGATCTCGTCCACGATATTCGGCAATATGTGGATGATCATAATTCTCAAGCTCGAGAATCCAAGCGCGCGGCCGGCTTCGACGAAATCGCGCTCCTTGACGGCGAGAGTGGGAGCGCGGGCGATGCGGGCAAAAGGAGCGATGGCGGTGAGCGTGATGGCGAGGATGAGGTTGGCCACCGTCGGCCCCAGCATCGCCACCACGAGGAGGCCCATCACCAGAGTCGGAAAGGACAGCAGCACATCCATCGCGGCCATGGTGATGCGGTCGAAGGTGCCGCCGATATAGCCCGCCAGCAGCCCGAGCGCGCCGCCGATGACGATCGCCAGCGCCACCGCAGAGGTGCTGACCAGCAGCGAGACGCGGCCGCCCCAGAGGACGCGCGAGAGGATGTCGCGGCCGAAGCTGTCGGTGCCGAGCGGATTGTCGGCGGAAGGCGCGCCCAGGCGCAACAGCACGTTCTGCTCCAGCGGATCGTGCGGCGAGAGCCAGGGTGCCAGGATCGCCGAGAGCGCCACCAGCGCCACCAGCGCGCCGCCGAGCGCGGCGATCTTATGGCGGAGGATCACCGTCCGGAGTTGGCTCCAGAAGCCTGGCCCGGGAGCACTCGCGAGAACGGTCATTGCCGCTTCACCCGAGGATCGATGAGGCCGTAGGTGAGATCGGTCAGCAGGTTCACGATCACGATGAAGAAGGCGTAGATCACCATCATGCCCTCGAGCATAGTGTAGTCGCGCTGATTAAGGGCGTTGACGATGAGCTTGCCGAGGCCCGGCCGGTTGAACACCACTTCGGTCAGCACCGAATTGCCGATCAGCACGCCGAGATAGAGTCCGACTACCGTCACCACGGGGATGAGGGCGTTGCGGAGCGCGTGACGCCAGATCACCACCCGCGCGGGCACCCCCTTGGCGCGCGCGGTGCGGATATAGTCCTCGCCGAGCACGCCCAGCATGCTGGAGCGGGCCGCCCGCATCACGTATGCCACCATGATGAGGCCGAGATTGAGCGCGGGCAATGCAAGCGCGCGTAAACTGCTGAGGGGGTCGCCGGCGCGACCTTCGCTGATCACCGGAAACCAGTGCAGCTCGATTGCGAAGGCGAGCAGCAGCAGGATGGCGGAGACAAAGGCCGGAAAGGAGAGGCCGGTGAGCGAGAAGAAGCGCGCCGCGTAGTCGATGACGCCGTTGCGGTGACGCGACGCGATGATGCCGAGCGGCAGGCCCAGCACGACGCCGATCGCAAGCGCCGTCACGGTGAGCGAGAGGGTGAACGGCAGCACCTTTACCACCTCGCTCCAGACGGACTGTTTGGTCACCAGCGACGTACCGAGGTCGCCGTGCAGCACCATGCCGAGGAAATCGACGTATTGCACCGCGAGCGGCTGATCGAGGCCGAGTTGATGCCGCATCGAGGCCAGCGCCTGTTGGCTCGCCTGGTCGCCGAGGATAACGAGGGCGGGATCGCCCGGCGCGATGCGGACGAAGAAGAACACCACCGTCAGCACCGCCAGGAGCGTCGGCACCGCGACCAGCAGCCGCTTGACGATGTAGGCGAGCATGGCCCTGAACGAGGCGGGCGGCGGCCGGAGCCGCCGCCCTCCCCGCCCTACTGCTTCAGGGTGGTCTGCTCGTTGATGATCGGCCCCAACGTCAGCGACGCATCGAGCTTGTAGCCGAAGTCGAGCTTGTCCCGATGGGCCCAGACCTGGAGCTGCTCGTAGAGCGGCACGGCGCAGACCGCCTTCACCAGCTTGTCCTGCGCCTCTTTCCAGAGGGCCTTTTGCTTGGCGAGGTCGGTCTCCGCCCGGGCGCCGTCGATCTCCTTGTCGGCCATCGCGCAGTGCGAGAAGTTGGTGACCGCCGTCGGCGTGCCGACGATGCTGCGCGAGTGAAAGAACTGGGTGAGGTAGACGTCGGCGACCGGCAGCCGCGCCGCCGAGTACATCACCACCTGGCTCAGGTCCTTGCGGATCTGCGCGTGGAAGGTCGGGTGATCCACCACCTCGAGCTGGAGATCGATGCCGGCTTTCTTCAGCTCCGCCTGCACGATCTGCATGGTATTGAGCATGGTGGGCAACTGGGTCTGGATCGCCTTCACGGTCACGCCGTTGGGATAACCCGCCTCGGTCAGCAGCTGCTTCGCCTTGGCGACATCATACGGCAGGAGCGGCGCCTGCTCGTCGGTGCCGAGATAGCCGTGCGGCACCACGGAAACCGCCGGCCGCGCGGTGAGCGCGCCCTTGAACTTGACGAGCTCCGCCCGGTCGACGGCATAGGCGATCGCCTCCCGCACGCGGATGTCGTCGAGCGGCTTCGAGGTGGTGTTGAGATAGATACTGGAGAGCTCGCCGGGACCGAAGACGTCGACGATGGTGTGCGGCTGCGACTTCATGCGCTCGACCCAGACCTGGTCCTGCCGGCCGTAGATGAGATCGATCTCGCCGGAGCTGTAGGCAAGGTCGCGGCTAGCGTCGGATTGAATGTAGCGATAGACGATCTTGTCGATCTTCGGCGCACCGCGGAAATATTTCTTGTTGGCGACGAGGGTGATCGACTGCGTCGGATTGTATTCGGCGATTGCGAAGGGACCGGTGCCCACCGCCTTGGTGCGAAAGTCCTCGCCGAGCTTCTCCACCGCCTTCTTGCAGACGATGTTGCCGCCCTGATAGTTGGTCAGCAGCCCGAGCACGCTCGGCTGGTGCTTGGAGAACTTGATCTGCACCGTGTAGGGATCGATCGCCGAGACGTCGGTCATGTCGGTGTAATCCGAGGAGAAGGCGGAGGTCTTGGGATCAGCCGCCCGCTTCAACGAGTAGACCACGTCCTCCGAAGTAAGCTCGCCGAAGCCGCTGTTGCACTGCACGCCCTTGCGCAGGTGGAAAGTCCAGGTGAGCTGGTCCGGCGATGCCTCCCATTTCTCGGCCAGATCGGGCTCGATCTGCTCCGGATCCATGCTGCCGGGCTTGAAGCGCACCAGTCCGTTGAACATCCAACCGATCGATGCTTTATCCTGGGTGGTGGCAGCGCGATGGGGGTCGAGTGTCCCGAGATCCGCAGCCGCGATGCCGATGTTGAGCACGGTTTCGGCGCGGGCGGGCGCCGCTGCCGACAGGATCGCGGCCCCGGCGATGCCGGCTGCGATCAGCAGAATTCGATGATTCATGTCTTCTTTGCCCCCTGTTTGGACTTAAAGCGCCCTCGTCGACGGGCTCGCCACCCGAGCCGCACCGGCGAAGCGGCCGATGTCGAAGGCATCGAGCGGGCTCTCCGAGCGGCCCGTCCTGATTAGCTCGGCAATGATGATACCGATGACCGGCCCCAGTTGAAAGCCATGGCCGGAGAAGCCGAAGGCATGCACCAGATTGGGCGTCGTGCGGCTGAACCCGATAACCGGGATGAGGTCCGGCATCTGCCCCTCGATGCCGGTCCAGCTACGGATCACCAGCGCGCCACGCAACGCCGGCACCAGCGCCAGCACCTTCTCGCTCGCCAGCATCGAAGGTTCGGCCAGCGGCCGCGCGCGCTCCTGGCCGAGATCGACCCAGCCGCCACCGCCGCCGAAGACCACGTTGCCGCGCCGCACCTGGCGGATGTAGACGTCGCCGCCACACACACCGATCGAGCGGGTTATGAACGGCGGCAGTGGCTCGGTCACCAGCATGTTGGGGGCGATCGTCGATATCGGCACGGGCTCGCGGAATCGCTGGGCGATTTCACCGGCCCAGGCACCGGCGGAGTTGACGAGGAAGCTCGCGCTGACCTCGAGGCCCGTATCGCAGCGGACTTGGAAGCGGCGGCCATTATGGGTCGCGCTCATCACTTTCGTGTTCTCGCGAATCTCCGCGCCAGCCGCGCGAGCGGCGCGGCCGAAGGCGGGGGCCACCAGCCGCGGATTGGCCTGCCCGTCCTCCGAGGCGAGCGAGAGCCCCAGCACGCCCTCGCCAAGCCAGGGATATTCCGCCATCACCCGGTTTCGGCCGATGAGCTGCAGCTTGAGCCCGAGCTCACCGGCGGTGCGCGCGTAGCGCTCGAGCTCCTCCATGTCCGCCTGGCTGCGCGCGAGCTTGATGTGGCCAGAGGCCACGAACTCGCAATCGGTGCCAATGATCGCCTTGAGCCGGGTCCAGATCTCGCGCGAGCGGCGCGCCAGCGGCAGCTCGGCGAGGTGGCGGCCCTGCTGACGCACGCCGCCGAAATTGACGCCGCTCGCCTGCGAGCCGACCAAGCCCTTCTCCATGACGCAGACCGACAGTCCGTGCCGGCGCAGCTCCAGCGCCGCCGAGCAGCCGGCCGTGCCGCCGCCGACGACCGCCACGTCCACCGTGAGGCGTTCGATCACGTCGCCTCCGTCCACGGGATCGGAATCGGTTTCACCGGCGGCTGGCCGCGCAGCCGGCCGACCGCCTCAACCACGACGCCAGTGCGCTGCGCCAGGATCTCCGCCGCCACGGCGGCGCAGAGCCGGCCCTGGCAGCGGCCCATGCCGATGCGGGTCAGCGCCTTCAAGCGATTGATCTCGCGCACACCCCAGGTCTCCACTGCCGCGCGCAGCGCACCCACAGTCACCGCCTCGCAGCGGCAGAGCAGCACGTCATCCGGCAGCGCCTGAGCCAGCTCGGCTGGAAACGGAAACGCCTCTTCCAGCGCCAGACGGAAGCGCGCCTGGCGCTCCAATGCGCGATCAATGGCGCGGCGACGGCTGGTGCTGCTGCGACGGCCGCAGCGCTCTGCGATCACAAGCCCCACCCGCTCGCCCCAGAGCTCCGCCACGTCCGCACCGCCGATAGCGGCGCCGTCGCCGGCGAGGAAAATCCCAGGCACGCTGCTCTCGCCCTCCTCGTCGCGCTCCGGCAGCCATTGCCGGGTGAGCGTATCGAAATAGAAGCGGCACCCGGCAAGATCGGCGAGCTGCGTCTCCGCCTTGAGTCCGAAGCCCAGCGCCACCGCATCGCAGTCGATGGTGAGCTCCGCGCGCTCGCCGTGATAGGCGAAGCCGGTGACGCCGCTGGCGCGGTCGCCGAGAATGGCGGCGGGCACGATGCCCTCGCGGACGGGAATGCGCCGCGCCCGCAGCCAAGCGTAGTAGTAGAGACCCTTTGCAAGGGTCCGGCCGCCGGTCATCAGGCGGCCGAGTGCATCGCGCTTCATCCAGGCTGGGCTGGTATCGAGAACCGCTGCAACCTCGGCGCCCGCCTTCGCGTATTGATAGGCCGCGAGATAGAGCAGCGGGCCGGTGCCGAGAAAGACCGTGCGCCGCCCGATCGCCGCACCCTGATACTTGAGCGCGATCTGCGCGCCACCAAGGGAGAAGACGCCCGGCAGCGTCCAGCCGGGAATCGGCACTACCCGGTCCATGGCACCGGTGGCGAGCAGCAGCACGTCGAAGGGGATGCTCTCGACCTTCCCCTCGCGCAGCGTCAGCACCTCGCGATTCCAGATGTTCCAGGCCAGCGTCGAAGGCCGGTAGTCGAGCCGATTGCGCAGCCGCTCGAGCCCGCCGATGAGCGCAGTCGCCTTGCCCGCCTCGAATCCGTAGAGTGCTTTCGCCGAGCGATGGAACGCGTCTGGCGGCTGGCGATAGATCTGTCCGCCACTCTTCGGCCCCTCGTCGATCAGGATTGGCCGCAGCCGATGGCGCGCCAGCACCTCGGCGGCGCGGATACCGGCCGGTCCGGCCCCCACGATGACGATACGAGGCTTGTCAGCCACCGCCGGTTTTCCGTGTGGTGACGATCACGATGCCAGCGCTCACCAAAGTGCCGCAGGCGCGCACGGCAACGCCATCGGCGCGCACCCAGCAATCCTGGCAGGCGCCCATCAGACAGAAGCCGGCCCGGGGACCGTCGCCGAAATCGGACTGGCGCAGATGCCGCCTGAGGGTCAGCACCGCGGTCAGCACCGTATCACCCTCGCGCGCGGTGACCGCCTCGCCATCGAGGCTGAATTCCACCACGCGGCGGTCGGCCTCCGCCACCCGGATCATGAGGTCCAGCTGCCCGCCCGCGTGCCCATGGCCCTCAGAGCATGTCTTCGTGGCGCATGTTGACGAGCACCTCGGCAATGGCGGCGTTATTGGGGAGCGCGATGAGATAGGCCACCATCTCGGCGAGGTCCTCCGGCTGGATCATGTCGGCTGGATCGCGCTGGCTGAAGCTTGTACCCATGTCGGTGTTGACGAGGCCGGGACAAAGCGCGGTAGCGCGGATACCATGCTCCCAGCCGAGCCGGCGCACCGAATGGGTCAGCGCCATCAGTGCGAATTTGCTCATGGCGTAACCGTTACCGGCATTGTAGACGCGCTTGCCCGCCAGCGAGGCGACATTGACGACGCGGCCGCTGCCCGACTGCTTGAGATGCGGCAGTGCCGCGCGGATCACCCGCAGCGGCGCCTTCACGTTGATGAGCCACATCTCGTCGAGGCCGGTCTCGTCCTCCTCCTCGATCGGAACGGTGCGGAGGATGCCGGCATTGTTGACCAGCGCGTCGATACGGCCGAACCGCTCCACGGTCGCCGCGACCCATTGCCTGCCGGCATCGCGCGCGCTCGCCTCGTAGGGCGTGACGAGACAGGTCTCGGCGGTGCCGAACGGCGGCAGCGCGGTGTCGCGGACGCCGAGGCTGAGGCGATAGCCGTTTCGGGCGAGACGCCGCGCCACCGCCGCGCCGATTCCGCGGCTCGCCCCCGAGATCATCACCACTCGACCGTCAGCCGACATCATGGCCCTGCACTCCCCCGCGTGCATCTTAGGCCGGCGCTCGCTTGCTGGCCAAGCGGCGGGCGCAGCAGGGTGCACGCTTCTGAGATCATTTCCGCGCTTGACCCCAGCTTTCAGATCGAGCGCGCGCCCGATTCTGGTTCGGAAAACCGATGCTTTTCTGCGTCTCGGTCCCGAGTCTTGCACCAGCCTATCGCAAGACGCGGACGCTCCGGTTGATGCGGCGAAGATGGCGTCCATCGCTCGGACTCGACCGAGGTGGGACGGGTCCGCCGATTCGAGAAGTCTAGCGTCGGCGCGGGATCAGAACCGACTCGCGCGATAGGGTGCCACGTCGACAACAGGCGTGCGCGCAGCGACGAGATCCGCCACCAGCTTGCCGGTGATCGGCCCGAGGGTCAGACCGAGATGGCCGTGGCCGAAAGCGTAGATCACCGCGGATGCACGCGGCGATGGTCCGATCACCGGCAGCGAATCGGGCGTCGAAGGACGATGGCCCAGCCACTCGCGGGTGACGGTATCGCCGAGACCCGGCAACGCCTGGCGGGCGGCTGGCAGCAGCGCATGAATCGGACCGAAATCCGGCGGCGCGTCGAGGCCCGCCAGCTCGACGCCACTGGTGAGGCGGATGCCATCCTGCATCGGCGCTAGCACGAATTTCCGCTCCGGAAATACAACGGGACGACGCAGCTCGCCGGCACCGGCAGGATCTAGGTTGAGGTGATAACCGCGCTCTGTATCGAGCGACACGCGGTCGCCAATCTGCGCCGCGAGCGTCCCCGACCAGGCGCCGGCCGCCACCACCACGCCGTCGAACCGGTAGATGCCGAGCTCCGTCCGCAGCCGCACGCCCTCGCCCCCAAGCGGCTCGATCCGACGTACGCGGTCGCGCAGCAGGCGCCCGCATGCGGCGGCGAAATGCCGTGCATAGCCCTCCACCACGAGATGTGGCTGCCGCACGAAAGCGCTCTCCGGCTGCAGCAGGCCGCGCACATAGCGGGGTGCCAGGTTGGGCTCGAGCTGGCGGATCTCGTCGGCGCCTAGCACCTCGAAACGGACGCCCTGCTCGGTCATCAGCCGGCGTTCGAGTGCGCTGCCGCCGAAACCTGCCTCGGTCTCATAGAGCTTCAGCCAGCCCACCGGCCGCAGCAGATCCTCGACGCCGGCGAGCGCCGCGAGATCGCGATGCGCGTCATAGGCGCGGGTCACGATCGGCTGCAGTGCGGCGGCGATGGCGTCGACACGACGCGCCGCCAGCAGGAAGCGCGCGAGCCAGGGCGCGAGGCGCGGCAGATAGGACCAGCGCATGCGCACTGCATTGTGACGATCGAACAGCATCGCCGGCAGCTCGCGCCAGAGCGCTGGCGTGCTCGTGGGCGTGACGGCGCCGGTGACGATCCCGCCGGCATTGCCGAAAGACGTCGCGAGCCCCGGCGCTCGCCCGTCGATGACGGTGACCGCGTGCCCGTCGCGCTGCAAATGCAGCGCGGCGCTCATTCCGACGATGCCAGCCCCTATTACCGCGACGCTGAGCGGCCGCGGCACCCCCTTGGTCGCGCTCATCGGCGCGAGCTTAGCAGACTAGCTGTCGAAGGTCAGACTACTGCCGCGCGAAGGAATTCCGGCGCCCTGGGCGTGGCGCGCGGCCACCGAGGTGCGGTGCTGGCGCAGCAGGCGCTCAGGCGCCAGACGGAAAAATAGCAGGAGCGCCAAGCTCACGACGATGGCGTCGTCGAAGTGGCCGAAGACGGGAATCCGATCTGGGATCGGATCGATGGGCAAAAGATAATATGCGCCGCAGAGGATGGGCCCGATGAGCCGCGCGCGCCAGGGCACGCGCGGATCCCAGGCCAGCCGCCAAAAGGCCTCGGCCTCGATCCGCAGCCGCTCCCACCGGCTCCAGCGCTTTGGGAAGCGCGCCCGTCCGCGACGCGATGCTGCGGGCTCGATCCAGCTCCGATCGACCTCGTAGCCGAGCTCAGACAGCAGCGGACCCCATGGTTTCAGGCTTGCCACTTCGGGTGGAGAAAGCTCATGGCGCCAGCGGCCGATTGACGACGGGAAGATCGGCCCGGCAGCGGGCTCGCCGCCTGCCTCGGCGCGCAGCAGCCGATCGCTCCACTCCAGCCTGAGAAAACTGAGCAGCCGGCGTAAGGTCGCTTCCGGGCGACTGATCAGGTCCTCGTAGCGGATCTCGATGTAGCGGGGATCGCTGCGCGACCGGCGGCCGGCGATGATGCGCTCGGCCCAATAGGCACCGCAGCGGGCCAGCGCCTCGGCACCCGAGCGCTCGCGCAGCTTCATCCAGGATTGCCGCCTGAGCGAGGCGGCAACGTCGCGACCGTCGCGGATCACGTGAACAAAGCGCGCGTTAGGGAAGTGGCGGCGGACGAAATCGAAGCGGCTGATATTCTCGGGCGTCTTGTCCGCCCAGATCCGCTTGCCGCTGCGGGCGAGACGAGCATCGAGAAACCACGCCACGAACTCGGCCTGGGAACGCGCCCGACACTGCCAGGAATCGAGCTCTCCTGCGTCGAAGCCGAAACGCGCCGCCAGTTCTTCCACCGGCATCAGACGATCCAGCAGGACTGTACTCTCGGGCCCGCACTCGATGTCCGGATGGCGATCGAGTATGCGGCGGAGCAAAGTGGTGCCGCTGCTGCCGCAGCCGCCGATCACGACGATGGGCGCCTCGGATACGAAGCGGGGCTGCACCTTCTCCAGCAGGCGCCACCGCCGGCGCTTGCCCAACAAGAGGTAGAGCACACCCACCATCGCGACGATCCCAGCCCGATACCCGGGGTACATCCGGCGCCCAGCGCAGGCAAACCGTTTGCCCCCTCATGCCTGGATACGCGGGCGACCCCTGTGCCTATCCCTGAGGCGCCAGAAACTCACGCCGATGTGATAAGACTGGGGCGGCAATGGGAGAAATCGCCGTGTCAGTGCTTATAACTGGCGAGCGCGCAGGCGAAGGCATGCGGGGGAGAGTGGTGGACCGTCTTGAGGAACTTGAGGCGCAATCGATTTTCGTGCTGCGCGAGGCCGCCAACCGGCTGTCCCCGCTCGGTATGCTGTGGTCGATCGGCAAGGATTCCAACACACTGCTCTGGCTGGCACGCAAGGCGTTCTTCGGCCGCCTGCCGTTCCCCGTCGTCCTCCTCGACACCGGAAACGAGTTTCCTGAGGTCTATGCGTTCCGTGATCGCCTGATCACGGACTGGGAGCTCTCCTACATCGAGGCTCCCTGCCCAGGTCTTGAGCAGACCGACCCTTCCCTGCCACCCAAGGCGCGCGCCGCCGCGCGCAAGACCCTGGGCCTCAAGCAGCTCATTGCCGAGCGCGGCTTCAAAGGAATGATCCTCGGCATCCGACGCGACGAGCAGGCGATCCGCGGCAAGGAGCGGGTCTTCAGCCCGCGCGACGCCGAGGGCGGCTGGGATTTCCGCCATCAGCCAGCGGAAATCTGGGACCAGTACAATACCGAGGTTCCCACCGGCGGCCATATGCGGGTCCATCCCCTGCTCGATTGGACCGAACTCGACGTCTGGCGCTACATTGAGCGCGAGGGGATGCCGGTGGTGCCGCTCTACTTCGCGCGCGAGGGCAAACGTTTCCGATCGCTGGGCGAGCGCGACATCACCATGCCAGTGTCCTCCACCGCCACCAGCATCGCCGAGATAATCGCGGAGCTTGAGACCAGCCGGCAGCCCGAGCGCGCCGGCCGCGCCATGGATCACGAGAGCGAGGACGCTTTCGAGCGTCTGCGCAGTCAGGGGTACATGTGAACGCGGCTGTCGAGGTGAGAAAAGCACCGCTGAAGCTCGTGGTGGTCGGTCACGTCGATCACGGCAAATCGACGCTGATCGGCCGGCTGCTGCACGAGATTGGCGCGCTACCCGAGGGCAAGGCGGCGGAACTCAGAACGGCGAGCGAGCGTCGGGGCACCGCCGTCGAGTGGTCCTTCGCCCTCGACGCCCTGCAGGCCGAGCGCGATCAGGCGGTCACCATCGACACCACGCGGATCCGGCTTCGGCTGCCGGCACGCGATGTCATCATCATCGATGCCCCCGGCCACCGAGAGTTCCTGGCCAACATGGCGAGCGGCGCCGCTGGCGCCGACGCGGCGCTCCTGGTAGTGGACGCCGTCGAGGGCATCCGTGAGCAGACCCGGCGGCATGCCTCCCTGCTGCGCCTGTTTGGCCTCGACCAGGTGGCGGTGGCGGTGAACAAGCTCGATCTGGTCGAGGATGCCGAGCCGAGATTTCGCGCGCTGCAAGCGGAGATCCATGCCTTCCTTGCCGAGCTTGGCGTAACGCCGCGGCTGATGCTGCCGGTCTCCGCCCGCCACGGCGACAATCTCCTCTCGCGGAGCCCGCGGATGCGCTGGTATGAGGGCCCGACATTGGTGGAGGCGCTGCACTCCCTGGAGGCTGCCGCCGCCGACGAGGCTGCCCCCCTCCGGCTGCCGATCCAGGACGTCTATCGCCGCGACGGGATTCGTATCCTGGTGGGCCGAGTCGAAAGCGGACGGCTCGCGGTCGGCGACACGCTGCTGTTCTCCCCCTCGAACAAACGCGCGCGGGTCGAGCGCTTCGAGGCGTGGAACGCACCGGCGCCGGCGCAGGCCACCGCTGGCCAATCGGTGGGCCTCGTCCTCGATCGGCCGCTCTTCGTGGAGCGCGGCGAGATCGCCAGCCACCCCCAGGATGCGCCGGTCTACACCAATGCGTTCGGCGCCAGCCTGTTCTGGCTCGGCCGCACGCCGCTCTCCCTCGGCGATACCTATCAGCTCCACCTCGCCACCACGTCCGCGCCGGTCACCGTGGAGCGAATCGAGCGCGTGATCGACACCGAGACGTTGGCGCCAGCCTCCGGCCAGACGGTGCAGCGCGACCAGGCGGCGGAGGTTGTGCTGCGCAGCCGCGTGCTCCTCGCCCTCGACGATCACGGCCGGTTGCCGCGCACCGGCCGTTTCGTGCTGCGCCAGGGCGCCGAGACCGTTGCTGGAGGTCTGGTCTCAACACAAGGCTATGCCGACCAGCGGCGCGAGCTTGCCGTCAAATCAGAGAACTTGACGCCGGTCGGCCACTCGGTGGCACGCGCCAGCCGTGCGGCGCATTTCGGCCATTGGGGCGGCGTGCTCTGGTTTACCGGCCTGCCGGGCGCCGGCAAGTCGACCCTGGCGATGGAGGTGGAGCGGCACCTCTTCCGCAAGGGATATGCGACCTATGTCCTCGATGGCGACAACATCCGCGGCGGGCTGAGCGCCAATCTCGGCTTCTCGCCGGAGGACCGCATCGAGAATATCCGTCGTGTTGGCGAAGTGGCAGCGCTCTTCGCCGATGCCGGCTTCCTCTGCATCACCGCCTTCATCTCACCCTATCGCGCCGATCGCGCGCGGGCGCGCGCCGCCAGCAAGGACGGCTTCCACGAGATCTACATCCGAGCCGATCTTGCGACCTGCGAGCAGCGCGACCCCAAGGGGCTCTACCGCCGGGCGCGCTCGGGAGAGATCAAGGAATTCACCGGCATTTCCGCCCCGTACGAGCCGCCAGAAGAGCCGGACCTCGTGGTCGACACCACCGCGCAACCGATCGAGGCCGCCGTGGAGCAGATTCTGCGCTACGTGGAAGCGACCTTCGCGCTGTCGGCGAGACCGCCGACCTCTTCGTAGAGCGGTGTCAGATGCCGCGCCACCAGGGCGCGGACGCGATTCGGGACCGCACGCTTGGCGCTCCCGGCAAAAGGACGGCGCCCGGGTTCCTTGGCATCGTAGCGCGCCTCCTCCACCATGCGCGCGACAACAGTGGCGTCGAGCGGCAGGTTGAGGAAGGGCGCGACCCGGCTCCAGGCGGCAGCGGGCAGCTCGCGGTAGTCGACCGCAAGAAATCTGCCCGTGTGTGCAGCCTCGCGCGCCGCCGTCAGCAGGGCGGCGAGCGCGCGGAGGCAGAGATCATCGGGCGCTGCCAACGCCGGCAGGGCCGGACCGAAGACCGCGTCCGCCATCGCCGCGGACTGGCCGGGCTGCATCCATCCTGCCGGCGCATCGAGCAGGGAGGTCGCCACTGCCAGCGGCGCACGCTGCACCCACACCACGGGGATGCCGGGGAAGGCACGGCGAAAGATGGTGAGCTGGCGGATATTCCAGCTCGAGAGCTTCAGCACGAAGTGCCGCTCGTCGCCATGGCGCCGACGGCCGATAGCGCGCACCATCAGGCGCAGAGCCTCCGCCAGCCGCGCCGGCGGCCACTGGCCGGCGCCCTGCAGCAGCAGCGCATTGATCGGTCCCGGCTCCGAGGCGACCACCATGCCCGGCACGCTTGCAAGCTGCCGTGACAGCAGTGTCGAGCCACAGCGGGAGAGATGGCAGATGATCCCATCGGGATCGAGGGAGGGCTCGCCGTCGAGCGCCTCCAGCGCCTCCGCGCCGGTGCGCCGCAACTCTGGCGGCGGATTGCCGCCGGCCCAGCGCTCCACGGTCTGGTCGAAGAATGGATCACTGAAACGGAGATCGCCGAGATCGCCCCAATCGACCATCAGCTCGCCCGCCTGGATGGCGGCGAAGACCGGCGTCCAACCCGCCAGGCACGCGTGCTCCACCGCCTTCTCCTACTCCGCCGCGGGAAAGAGCGCGTCGCGACCGGCGACGTACTGCGCCTCGCCGGCATCGAGATTGGCGTTGTTTGCCGCCCGGATCGCCGCGTCCTCCTCGCCGTAGAGGAACGGCACGAAGGCATAGCGGCGCCCGCGGGTGATCGGCGTCACCTCGTGCAGCGTGCCGCAGGCGAAGACGATCGCGCCCCCCTCCGGTGCGCGGTAGCTCCGGGTGCCGAACTCCGGGAAGACGAGATCGCAGCCCTCGTAGCCGGAATTGAGGTTGATCGAGACGGCGAAGCGGCGGTGCCGCGCACCGGCATTGAGGTTGTCGCGGTGCCGGAAGAAATGCCCGCCGACGGCGCTGTCGTAGCAGGAAACGAGATAGCGATCCATCCGCGTCGCCTTGAATTGGAAATGCCGCTCGATCGCCGGCAGCAGCCGGCGCACCACCTGGTCGCGCATGGTGTCACAGAGCTGCGGGACCACGATCGGCAGATCGGTGCGCCGCTTCAGCCGATGGTCGATCACCGTCCCAGTCTTGCCGTCCTGATCCAGCAGGAAGCCGGAATCGCTGCCGCCCATCTTGTCAAAGAGCTGCACCAGCAGGTCGCAGAGCGGGAAGTCGAAGACGCGCGGCACCATCAACACCGGCGCCGCCAGCGTAACGCCGGCGGACGCGTCTACCGGAGGCAGCTCCTTCAGCAGCTGACGGAGCGTCCCCATATGGTGGGACCCGGGATCCCAGCCGATATTGGCGACCGCGCGCAGCATGGGATCGAGCACCTGGGTGCGCGAGGAGCCGACGACGTCGTAAAGCGCCGCGATCCCGCCGTCAATAATCGGTGACGAAATTCATCGCGGGGTTGTCGAAAGAGAGGAAGGTCGAGAGGTCAGCCGGCGGCTCGCTCAGGATGCCGTAGAAGACGGCGCGCGCTTCCTCGAAGAAGGGCACGAGGCTCAGGAGCTCGGTGAGCTCCCCCGAAGCAGCGAGCGCCGCGAGCGAGCCCAGGAACATCACCACGACCCAGCGGCCGGCATCGACATGGAGGTCGACGTGGGCATTGCCGAGCGTGCGCGCGCTGAACCACGGCACGGGGTCGCCGAGCACAAGTTTCCCCGGCCTCGTCGAAAGGGCAGTCATCTCTTACTCTCCGAACGCGGGCGGCCCCTCGCCGCCCCGCTCAATCCTGGTTCGCTTCCCCGCCGCCCTCCCGGATCAGGGAATCGATGATCGGTCGACGCGCGCGATCCCGGAACCTCGCGCCTCAATACCGATGAGAAACCTCGGCGGTGTCCGGCCCCTGAAATTCGCGGGCAAATTCCAGGGATCAGCCGGTCACCAATTTAGTGAGCTTGTGTCACTCAGCTTCCGAAGCTCGCCTGCGAACTTCGAAATCATCACGCTAGACCGTCTGCACATTGATCGGGTTCTGCAGCAGCGCGGCGATCGCGTCCTGCGCCGAGCTGCCGGTGGCGCTGCCGGTGAACCAGTTGTAGATGCCGCTCGGCTGCGGCCAGAGGTTCTGCGCGAACTGCTGCTCGCTGACGCTGCCGCTGCCGCTGGGGTCGAGCTGGGCGAAAAGCGCATCAGCCGCCGCGGTGGTGCCGCCGGCGCCGGTGACCGCCTGCTCCACCTCGGACTGGGTCAACGTGCCGTCGCCATTGGTGTCGAGGCGCGTGAACAGGTTCTGCCGGAACTCCTCGCGGCGAGAGACCGGTCGGAGATCGCTGACGCTCGCCGAGCCGGTGCTCGTGGTGGCGCTGGCGTTGCTGGCGATGGCGTCCACCAGCTTCACCAGCGGCGACACGGATGAGCTGCTGTCGGAACTGCCCTGGATCGAGCCGACCAGACTGGAGAGGCTCAGGTTCTGGAACGCCTGGGTGAACCCGCTCTTGCTGATCGAGCCGGTGTTGTTGGGGTCGAGGGCGGCATAGTCCTGATCGGCTTCCGCCGTGGTGCCGCCGTTCTGGGTGACGAAATTCTCCAGCTCCTGCTTGCTGATGCTGCCGTCGCCATCGGTATCGATCTGGGAGAAGAGATCGTCGGCCGCCTGGCCGATCTCCTGTCCACCACCGTGGTGATGGTGGTGATGGCCGTGCGGGCGGGCCGAGCTCACCGCGTCGGCGAGCTGGTTCTCGGAGATGGATCCGGTGCCGTTGGGGTCGAGCTGGGAGAAGATCGCATCGGCTTCCTGCTGCGTGCCGCCGTTCTTCGTGATGTAGCTCTCGAACTCCGACTTGGAGATCGAGCCGTCACCATTTGTATCAATAGCGGAAAACAACTGTTGGATCGGCGACTGGCCGCCTCCGGTGGCGCTGGTGCTGCCGGTGCTGCCGGCGTCGCTGCTGCTGCTGCCGGCGCCCGTGCTCGCCTGCTGCAGCTGCACCAGGAGTGCCAGGATCTCGTCGCTGAGCTGGCCGACGGCGTCGCTGGAAGCGCCCGAAGTGTCGCTGGTCGCCGTGGTCGTCGTGCCGCTCGAGATCGAGCTGGTGGTGCTATCGCTACTGCCTGTCTCGCTGCCGAGACGCGAGAAGAGGGTCGAGAGCAGCTGACTGAGTTGCGCTGAATGTCCTGCGCTGATGCCACCGATAGACATGAACCCCTCCGAGAACCGATGCGCGGGCGCCCTCCTGGGCGTGGCCGCCGGCGGCAGGCTCGACGCAACGGGAATGCTGCGCGAATACCGCTTGTTGTCCACGCTCCATAGCAAGTCGCGGGCCAAGGCGAATACGTCGATATTCCGCCGCAATTTCATGGCATCAGGGGGCAGCTGGCAGTTTTTGCCTGGCCGCGCGAGGCAAGCTCTGCCGGTACCCGGCAGATTTCACCGCTCGCTCATCTCAAGCCCGCTGTGAACTGCTTCACAGACAGCGGCCGCGGGAGCCGTGACAATTGCGCGGTAGTGCAGGGGAGAACTTTCTCATGGGGTAGAGCGGTCACCCTACGGTATGCGGCCACCGACGGCCGCGGGCAGTCAGGAGCGCATTGCCCACGCGCTGGAGCTGATCGCCCAGCGATTGGCGCTTCTTGAGTATCACGTCGGCGAGCTGCGCCTGGAGATGCTCGAAATGCAGATGCGGCTGCCGCCGAAGCTTCCCGCGGAGAAGAATAAAACCTGACCGGACCCGGCCAGGCTCCGCCCGGAGACGCCATGCCCCGGCAATACGCCCCGGCTAAGCATGTGGGGGTACATGCTTTTTTCGCACGTAAATCCCCTTAGGTACTTCCTCTTATCGTTGCCGCCGGCCGCGGATGCTAGGCTCCCTGCGTGCTTCGACCAGGTGCATCGAACTCCGCGATGGATGGATCCCCGAAAACGCCTGACGCGACCGCCCCCGTCCCGCTTGATCCGGTCGAGGGCGCCGGCCGACCGGTTGTCCTCGTCATCGACGACGATCAGCCGGTGCGCCAGAGCATGGAGATCCTGCTGCAAATCTACGGTTTCGAGGTGTTGACGGCGCAGGATGGCGACAGTGGCATCGCCGCCTATCGCCAGCACCACCCGGATGCGGTCATCACCGACGTGATGATGCCGGTCCGCGACGGCATCGAAACGATCCGCGCGCTTCGCCGTGAATTCCCCGACGCCAAGATCATAGCCATGTCCGGCGGCGGGCGGATCGGCAACACCGACTTCGTCTCGCTGGCAGTCAAGCTCGGCGCCGACTGCGGGATCCACAAGCCCTTCGAGATCGAGGAGCCGGTGGAGCTGCTGCGCGGCTTGTTGACCGGCCGCGAGGGCCAGCCCGACGCCGCCGTCTGAGCGGCGATTGGATCAACAGCGCGTCTTGCGCGCCGTGATGTCGCGGGTCTCGACCAGGCTTTTCGCTAGCTCCACCAGCTCGGCCGGGTCGAAGGGTTTCGCCAGCACCGCTGCCGCACCCAGCAGCCCCGCCATCCGAAGATAATCCGCATTGCCGCCGCCCCCGCCGGAGATCGCGATCACCGGCACGTCCGGCGCGCGGCTGCGGATCTCGCGGATGCACTCGATCCCCTCCTTGTGGGGCATCAGGATGTCGGTGATGACTAGGTCCGGCTGCCGCTGCTCAAGTCGGCGCATCGCTTCCATTCCATTCTCCGCCTGCTCCACGGTGAAGCCGGCGTCCAGGAGCACCAGCGATATGGAATCGCGGACCGCCGAGTCGTCGTCGACCACCAGGATGTGCATGCGCCCCTCGCGCGTTTAATGAAGCCCCCGGTTCCCGTCCACTCCCGCACGACGGCCAAGCTGCAGCTGCTCCGATCCTGGTTCGTCCCAGACACCGGCTTGGCGCATAAATTATTGTTAACGTTGAGCGCGAGCGTGCCACGACAGGAATAGATAGCGCCCTCTTAGGGGGAAAAAAGGGGCATTGATGTCACCATGAGTTGCGGCGCCAATTTGCCACCGCCGCCAGCAGCCTCGTGCCGCTGGTCCCCTGAGTCGGCAACGGAAGGAGAATGTGTTCCCGTACATCCCCTCGCTCTCGCCGTCGTGCCGGATTAAGGTTCGCGCGAATCCGGCCCGCCGAGGAGACCTCCATGCCCGCCATACAAGCCGCTCGTCTCATGTCCGATCTCCGGACGCTCGCCGAGTTCGGCCGTTACAAGACTGGCGTCCACCGTCCGACTTACACCAAGATCGACATGGAGGCGCGGCAGTGGCTCCTGCACCGCATGGCGGATGCCGGGCTCGAGCCGGCAATCGACGGTGTCGGCACGGTGATTGGCCGCAGCAGGAGCTCCGGTCCGAGGCTGCTGGTGGGCTCCCACGTGGAGACGCAGCCGCACGCGGGCTGGCTCGACGGCGCCATGGGCGTCATGTACGGCGTGGAGCTGGCGCGCGCTATGGCACAGAACCCGGCGACCGCCGATTTCGCCATCGATGTCGGCGCCTGGGCCGACGAGGAAGGCCACTACCTCTCCCTGCTGGGAAGCCGCTCCTTCTGCGGCGAGATCACCGAGCAGACCATCGACCAGACCCGCAACCGCGTCGACGGCAAGCCGCTGCGTGAGGCGCTCGCCGAGGCCGGTCTCGCCGGCCGGCCGCGCGAGCGCCTCGATTCGAAGCGTTATGTGGGCTACCTCGAGGCCCATGTGGAGCAGGGCGATTATCTTGACAACAACAAGCTCCGCCTCGGCATCGTCACCGGCATCGTCGGCATCCAGCTCTACCAGATCACTTTCCTGGGCCAGCAGAACCATGCGGGCACCACCCGAATGGCGGTGCGACGCGATGCCGGCGTGGCGCTCACTCGGCTCTGCGCTGCGATCGACCGGCGCTTCCCAGAGGTAGCGGGGCCGCGCTCGGTCTGGACCACTGGCAAGATCACCCTCGATCCTGGCGCTCCCAGCGTCATTCCCGGCAAGGCCGAGATGCTGTTCCAGTTCCGCGACGTCGAGCCCGCCATCCTCGATCGCATGGAGCGCGCACTCACGGAGATGATCGGCGAGGCAAACGAGCAGGGGCCCTGCAAGGTTGAGGTCGAGGTGGTGTCGAAGACGCTGCCGCACGCCATGGACGCCAGGTTCCAGGACGCGATCGAGCAGGCGGCGGAGACGCGCGCGCCGAAGCTGCATATGCGGCTCCCCAGCGCCGCCGGCCACGACGCCCAGACCTTCGCCCGACACATGCGCGCCGGCATGCTGTTCGTGCCGAGCATCGCTGGCATCAGCCATCACTACGCCGAGGACACCCGCGAGGAGGATATCGTGCTCGGCTGCCAGGTCTTCGCCGACGCCGCCGAGCGCATCCTTCGCGCGGCATGAGCGGCGGGATCGACCGCCGGTCGATGCTCGCCGGCGCCGCCGGCGCGCTCGCGGCGACACCCGCCCTGGCACAGCAGCAACCGCAGACACCACCGCGTGCCAAGGGTCCCATCGTCTTCCTCGATTACGACCAGGCCGAGCTCGATGCCGCCTACGACCAGGCGGCCTACGCGCCGAACGAACAGCAGATCCTCAGGCGCTACGCCTCCAACAGCGACCTCACCCGCGGGCGGCTGGGCCAACCGGAGCGGCTCGCCTATGGCCCGACGGAGATCGAGAAGCTTGACGTCTTCCGCAGCAAGCGCCCGCACGCCCCGATCCATATCTTCGTCCACGGCGGCGCCTGGCGCGGCGGTGCCGCCCGGGATTATGCTTTCCCCGCCGACAGTTTCGCGGCCGCGGGCGCCGTCTATGTGGTGCCGGATTTCGTGGCAGTGCAGAATGCTTACGGCAACCTCATGCCGATGGCCGAACAGGTGCAGCGCGCCATCGCCTGGACCTATCGCAACGCCATCCGCTTCGGCGGCGACCGCGACCGTATCTACGTCTCCGGGCATTCTTCCGGCGGCCACCTCTGCGCAGTGGCGCTCACCACCGACTGGAACAATCACGGTGTCCCGCCCGATATCATCAAGGGAGCGGCCTGCATCAGCGGCCTCTATGACCTGAAACCGGTGCGGCTCTCGACGCGAAGCTCCTACGTCAAGCTCAACGATATGACCGAGGGGGAGCTGAGCCCGATCCGCCACCTCGACAAGATCCGGACACCGCTCGCCGTCTTCTACGGCACCGACGAGACGCCGGAGTTCCAGCGCCAGAACCGCGACTTCGCCGCCGCGCTACAGGCTGCCGGCAAACCCGTGCAGCTCATCCAGGCTGAGAACTACAACCACTTCGAGCTGGTGGAGACACTGGCCAATCCCCAGGGGATCGTCGGGCGCGTGGCCCTGACGCAGATGAAGCTGGGGCCGGGCTAGGCGACGCCCGGCGTCCCGTCACATGAACAGCTTCTCACCCTTGATGCCGGAATAGAGCGCGGCGACCTGGTCGCCGTAGCCGTTCCAGATCTGCGTCGGAACGCGCTCGTCGGTGCCGAGCACGCGCTCGCTCGCTTGGCTCCAGCGCGGATGCGGCACCTCGGGATTGACGTTGGCCCAGAAGCCGTATTCGCTGTCCTGCAGCGCTTCCCAGAAGGAGTGCGGGCGCTTGTCGGTGAAGGTGAACTTCACGATCGACTTCGCCGACTTGAAGCCGTACTTCCATGGCAGCTCCATGCGGAGAGGCGCGCCGTTCTGGCGCGGCAACGGCTTGCCGTAGACGCCGGTGACCATGAAGGGCAGCTCGTTGGTCGCCTCCTCGATGGTGACGCCTTCGATATAGGGCCAGGGATACCAGAACTGCTTCTGGCCGGGCGCGATCTTGGGATCGCTGAAGCTCTCGGTACGCACGTATTTGGCCGAGCCCAGCGGCTTCGCGAACTCCACCAGCGCCTTCATCGGAAAGCCGCTCCAGGGCGCCACGAACGACCACGCCTCGACGCAGCGGTGGCGATAGACTCGCTCCTCCAGCGGCATCTTCTTCAGGAGATCGTCGATCGCGATGGTGAAGGGCTTCTCCACCATGCCGTCGAAGGTGATCGTCCAGGGCCGGATCGGCAGTGCCTGCGCCTCGTCGGCAATGTCCTTGGAGGTGCCGAACTCATAGAAATTGTTGTAGTGCTCGACGATCTTTTCCTCGGTGATCGGCCGGCCGCCGGTAAAAGCATCGTCGTGCTTGAACGGATAGAGGCCGGCGGAGGGATCGGCCTCCGGCGCGCTTGCGGCGATCGCCTTGCCCAGCGATCCCGCGGCGAGCGTGGCGCCGATGGCGCCCAGCCCCATCGCTTTCACCAGGTTGCGCCGCGCGTGGAACACCGATTCCGGCGTCGCCTCGCGCTCGGGAATTTCCCAGCCGCGCTTCGTCTTGACCAGCATGGAACTTCTCCGTTCATGCGCCGCAGCGGCGGCGCTCTTCTTCTCTCTTCGTCCGCGCACCGGGAAAGTTACATCCGCCGGCCCGGCGGCGCACGCCCGGCATATCGCTCCGGACGTGCGACGGTGCAAATCACTCCCGCGAGAGGGGCTGCGACGGGCCACCTGCAGGCCCAAGATTACACCCTTTTCAGTTGACACCGCCGCAACCGGAAATCACCCTCGGCGGCAGTTTCGTGACGGCGAGTATCAGCAGGGACCACAAGAGGGCCGGTCAGGCCCCGCGCCTCGCGTCATTCAAAGCCCGAGGCTTCACGTGGGCATCATGGCGGCATTCCTTGGGGATGCCGCCATGATTGTTTTCGACGCGCCCTACTCCGCTGCCTCGACGCCGCGGCTCGCCAGTACCTTGTCGGCAAGCTTGCCGGTGAGTTCCTGCAGGTGGTCGAAGCCCTCAGTGTAAGTGCCGACGCCCAGCGTGATCGAGCGCAGCTCCATGATGAGATCGTGGAGCTCCGAGCGCGGCATGTTGGCAGCGACCACGTCCCAGCCCTCCCACCCTGTCTTGGCGTCGAAGCCCAGGATCTGGCCGCGCCGGCCGGAGATCAGCCGCTGCACCTTCGAGGTGAATGCGTTCGGCACCGAGATCTCCACGTGATGGATCGGCTCCAGCAGCACCGGTTCGCATTTCGGCATCGCCTCCGACATCGCCATGCGGCCGGCGGTCTTGAAGGCCTGGTCCGAGCTGTCGACGGTGTGGAACTGGCCGGTGATCAGGTTCACCGTCACGTCGACGACGGGAAATCCCAGCGGACCTTGGCGCAGATACTCCATCACCCCGTCCTCGACAGCGGGGATGTAGTTCTTGGGAATGGCGCCGCCTACTACTGAATCGGTAAAAGCGAGGCCAGAGCCGCGCGGCAACGGCTTCACCTCGATCTGCACGTCGGCGAACTGGCCGTGCCCGCCGCTCTGGCGCTTGAAGCGGGCGTGCTGGCTTGCCCCCTTGCGGATCGATTCCTTGTAGGGCACCTGCGGCGCCTTGGTGACCGTCGGCAGCCCGTACTTATTGCGCATGCGATCGAGGGCGATCTGCAGATGAATGTCGCCTTGCCCCCA